>JADYZM010000001.1 GCA_020853105.1 Flavobacteriales bacterium
CTTTCCCGGATGGAACCACACAAACCAATATCACTACACAAGTAGTATATACAAGCAATTTGACAACATCAAATGGTTGTGATAGTATTGTTGAAACAACTGTAAATGTCAATCCGACATATTTTAACCAAGAAACAGCGAGCGTATGTAGCGGAGGAAGTTATACATTCCCAGACGGAACCACACAAACCAATATCACTACACAAGTAGTATATACAAGTAATTTGACAACAACAAATGGTTGCGATAGTATTATTGAAACAACTGTTGATATATCCCCTCAAAATTCAATTAATCTATTTTCAAATTCCCCAGTTTGTTTTGGTGATAATATAATATTGTCTGCAACTTCGAGTGGTAATGGAGTAGTTACGTGGTATTCTGATAATTTAGGAAATAATGTTATTGGAAGTGGAAATTCACTCACAATCCCTGCAGGTTCTATTGGTACGTTCACGTATTACGCTAATGAAACCGGAGGATGTTCTTCTCCTATAGATTCAATTCAGGTTGTAATAGGAGGGGTTCAGGCATCAATCAATGCTACACCTTCAACAGGATCAACGCCTTTAAATGTTTTTTTTGGAAACAATAGTACTACGGGTATGGGAATAAACTACTTGTGGAATTTTGGTAATGGAAATAGTGACACTATATTTGAACCTACACAAACTTATTCTAGTAATGGGACTTACCTTGTTACTTTAATTGTAACTGATGGAGTGTGTTCAGATACAACTTCAATTACAATCACTGCAAATGGAATTTCAACAATACTAATTCCAAATGTATTTACGCCGAATGCTGACGGACATAATGACGTATTTAGAGTTGATGGTGAAAATTTGATGAACGTAAAAGCTGAAATATTTAATAGGTGGGGGTTAAAATTATATTCGTGGAATGCTATAAATGGTTCATGGGATGGACGAACAAACAGTGGGGTTGAATGCCCGGATGGGACTTATTATTTTATAATTGAAGCTATAGGTATTGATGGTGTTGAATACTTAGAAAAAGGTAGTTTTAGTTTAATCAGATAGTTTTTTAATAAATATTTAGGAATTTAAAGAGAGTAACTCATTTAGTTACTCTCTTTTTTATTTTGTTCAATAGATTTATACAACAAGAGTTGATAAACTTGTTTAAAAGTTTCTGACATAAAAAAATCCTTTTTTAAAAAAAATATTTAGTGATATTGTATTTGTAAAATATTATTGTAAATTTGCAATCCCTTTTTGGAGGGGTAGTATATTTTTAAAATAACACTAAATTATGCCAACAATACAGCAATTAGTAAAAAATGGAAGACAGAAATTAGTTAAATCAAGCAAATCTGCTGCACTAAAATCATGTCCACAAAGAAGAGGTGTATGTATAAGAGTTTACACCACAACACCAAAAAAACCTAATTCGGCAATGAGAAAAGTTGCAAGGGTTAGATTGACAAATGGGAATGAGGTAAATGCGTATATTCCTGGAGAGGGACATAATTTACAAGAACACTCAATCGTGTTGGTAAGAGGTGGTAGAGTAAAAGATTTACCTGGAGTAAAATACCATATTGTAAGAGGAGCATTAGATACTGCAGGTGTTGATGGTAGAAATCAAAGAAGATCAAAATACGGAACAAAACGTCCTAAGAAAAAATAATCTATAGATAGGTAATTGTTATGAGAAAAGCAAGAGCAAAAAAGAGAGTATTACTTCCAGACCCGAAGTTTAACAACCCAAAGGTTACTCAATTTGTCAATAACTTGATGTTAGATGGAAAGAAAAGCGTGGCTTTTTCAGTTTTTTATGAAGCGATGGATATCGTTTCAAAGAAAGTTGAAGACACTAATTGTATTGATGTATGGGCTAAAGCACTTGAAAATATTACTCCAGGGGTTGAGGTGAGAAGTAGAAGAATTGGTGGAGCGACATTTCAAATTCCTCAGCCTATCAGAGAGGAAAGAAGAGTTTCTATGGGTATGAAATGGATGATTTCATTTTCAAGAAAGAGAAATGAAAAAACGATGTCACAAAAGCTTGCTAATGAAATAGTTGCAGCATTTAAAGAAGAAGGGGCTGCATTTAAAAAGAAAGAAGATACTCATAGAATGGCTGAGGCTAACAAGGCTTTCTCTCATTTTAGATTTTAATTCAGATTGATATGTCAAAAAGAGATTTAAAATACACAAGAAATATTGGTATTGCTGCACATATTGATGCAGGTAAGACAACAACCACTGAGCGAATATTATTCTATAGTGGGGTAAACCATAAATTAGGAGAGGTGCATAATGGAGGAGCAACTACTGACTGGATGGCACAAGAACAAGAAAGAGGAATTACTATTACTTCAGCTGCCGTTACAATTGGCTGGAATTATAGAGGAACAAAATATCATGTAAACGTTATTGACACTCCCGGTCACGTTGATTTTACAGTAGAAGTTAATCGTTCATTGAGAGTACTAGATGGTTTAGTATTTCTTTTTAGTGCAGTTGACGGTGTTGAGCCTCAGTCTGAAACAAACTGGAGACTTGCAAACAACTATAATGTACCAAGAATTGGTTTTGTTAACAAAATGGACAGACAAGGTGCTGATTTCTTAAATGTTTGCAGACAAGTAAAAGAAATGTTAGGAAGCCATGCTTTACCTCTTCAAATTCCTATTGGAGCTGAAGAAACTTTTAAAGGTATCGTAGATTTGATTAATTTCAAAGGGATTGTGTGGAATGAAGATGATTTCGGTATGACTTTTAAAGAAGTTGAAATTCCTGCTGATATACTTGAAGAAGCAAAGATGTACCGAGAAAAATTATTGGAGGCGGTTGCAGAGTTTGACGAAACTTTGATGGAAAAATATTTTGAAAACCCAGAGTCATTAACAGAAAGAGAAATATTAGACGCTTTAAGAGCAGCGACTATTTCAGGAAAAGTTGTACCGATGATGTGTGGCTCTTCATTTAAAAATAAAGGTGTTCAAGCAATGTTAGATATGGTAATGGAAATTTTACCTTCTCCACTAGATATTGAAGCAATTGAAGGAATTAATCCAAAAACTGATGAACCAGTAAAAAGAAAACCATCATCTGATGAGCCTTTCTGTGCATTGGCATTTAAAATAGCCACAGACCCATTTGTAGGAAGATTATGCTTTACAAGAGCATACTCAGGAAATTTACCAGCTGGTTCTTATGTATTAAACACTCGTTCAGGAAACAAAGAGCGTATTTCTAGAATTTTCCAGATGCATGCAAACAAACAAAATCAAATTGAAGAGTTGCATTGTGGAGATATTGGTGCTTTAGTTGGATTTAAAGATATTAAAACAGGAGATACCTTATGCGATGAGAAATATCCAATAGTTTTAGAATCGATGGATTTTCCTGATCCAGTAATCGGTATTGCAATTGAGCCTAAAACACAAGCAGATGTTGATAAGATGGGAATGGCGCTTGCTAAGTTGATAGAAGAAGACCCAACCTTAACAATTCATACAGATGAAGATTCTGGACAGACTGTATTGAGTGGTATGGGTGAGTTACACTTGGATATTATCATTGATAGATTAAAACGAGAATTTAAAGTTGAAGTAAATCAAGGCGAGCCACAAGTTGCTTACAAAGAAACTATTGTTGGATCTATCTCTCATAGAGAGGTTTATAAAAAACAATCCGGTGGTAGAGGTAAATTTGCTGATATTCAAGTAAGAATTGAACCTGTTAGTGATCCAACTAAAGAAGGTTTAGAATTTGTTAATGACATCAAAGGAGGTAATATTCCTAAGGAATTTGTTCCATCTGTAGAGAAAGGATTTAAAGAAGCAATGAAAAATGGTCCTCTTGCTGGTTATCCAATTGATAGCTTGAAAGTTACATTGTTTGATGGATCATTCCACGCTGTTGACTCTGACCAATTATCTTTTGAATTAGCAGCTAAAATGGCTTTTAGAGAAGCTGTTCCAAAAGCAAACCCGGTTATTCTTGAGCCAATTATGAAATTAGAAGTAGTAACTCCTGAAGAATATATGGGTGATATCGTTGGAGACTTGAACAGAAGACGAGGTCAAGTTGAAGGTATGGACGATAGAGCAGGAGCAAAAGTTATAAAAGCGAAAGTTCCACTATCAGAAATGTTTGGGTATGTAACTTCTCTTAGAACAATGTCGTCTGGAAGAGCAACATCATCAATGGAGTTTTCAAATTATGCTGAATGTCCAAAAAACATTTCAGATGCAGTTATTGCAAAAGCAAAAGGAAAAGTAGTAGCTTAATATATATATAGAATGAGCCAAAAAATAAGAATTAAATTAAAATCATACGATTTCAACCTAGTTGATAGATCAGCTGAGAAAATCGTTAAAACAGTAAAAAGCACAGGAGCTATAGTTATTGGACCAATTCCATTACCTACTCATAAAAGAATCTTTACTGTGTTGAGATCTCCCCACGTAAATAAAAAGTCGCGTGAGCAATTTCAATTATCTGCCTATAAAAGATTGATTGATATTCATAGTTCAACATCAAAAACAGTTGATGCATTAATGAAACTTGAATTGCCAAGTGGTGTTGATGTAGAAATTAAAGTGTAATTAATAAATTTAAATAAAATGCCAGGATTGATAGGGAAAAAATTAGGTATGACTAGCGTTTTTAGTGCCGAGGGTAAAAATATACCATGCACAATTATAGAAGCTGGTCCTTGTGTTGTAACACAAGTCAAAAAGGTAGATACCGATGGCTATGAAGCTGTTCAAATTGCATTTGGAGAAAAAAAAGAAAAACACACTCCAAAAGCCATGCAAGGACACTTTAAAAAAGCTGGAGTTGAACCAAAAAGAAAATTAGTTGAATTCGACGGTTTCGAAGGAAAAAACCTTGGAGATACTATTGGAGCTGATATATTTGAAGAAGGTGAATGGGTTGATGTTGTTGGTACTTCAAAAGGAAAAGGCTTTCAAGGGGTTGTTAGAAGACACGGTTTTGGTGGAGTTGGAGAATCAACTCACGGACAACACAACAGATTGAGAGCTCCGGGTTCTATCGGCGCATGTTCTACACCCGCTAGAGTATTCAAAGGAATGAGAATGGCCGGAAGAATGGGTGGCGACAGAGTAAAAGTTCAAAACTTAGAAGTTATTAAAGTATATTCAGATAAAAACTTATTAGTTATTAAAGGTTCTATTCCTGGTGCTAAAGGTTCATATGTATTAATTGAAAAATAACTAGGAGGAGATTAATATGGAATTAGTTGTAAAAAATATAAAAGGAAAAGATACCTCTAAGAAAGTTTCTTTATCTGAATTAGTGTTTGGTATCGAGCCAAATGACCATGCTATTTATTTGGATGTTAAACAATTTTTAGCAAACCAAAGACAAGGTACACACAAATCAAAAGAAAAAGGTGAAATCACAGCAAGTACTAAAAAAATTAAAAAACAGAAAGGTACTGGAGGTGCAAGAGCAGGAAGTTTGAAAAGCCCATTGTTTAAAGGTGGTGGTAGAGTTTTTGGTCCGCAACCTAGAGATTATGAGTTTAAACTTAATATTAAACAAAAGAGGTTAGCTCGTAAATCTGCTTTAAGCTATAAAGTAAAAGAAGGAGCATTAATGATTGTTGAAGATTTTGATATTGCAAAACCACAAACAAAAGAATATGCTGATATTCTAAATAATTTAAAGGTTTTAAATAAAAAATCAATATTAGTGCTTTCTGAATTAAATAAAAATGTATATTTGTCGTCCCGAAATTTGAAGGGGGCAAAAGTGATAACTGCTTCACAAATAAACACTTATGATTTAATGAATGCAAACAGTGTAATTTTAGCAGAGAGTTCAGTTAAAACTTTGGAAAATATTTTAAGCAAATAAAGATGGACGTAATAGTAAAACCAATAGTGACCGAAAAAATGACTGGTCTCACTGAAAAGCATAACAGATATGGGTTCATTGTTAATGACAAGGCGAATAAGATTCAGATTAAAAATGAAGTAGAAAAAAGATATAGTGTAACAGTTGAATCAATTAACACTATGAATTACTACGGAAAAACTAAATCAAGATTTACCAAAGCTGGACTTGTTAACGGAAGAACAAATAAATATAAAAAAGCAGTAGTAACATTAGCAAAAGGAGATTCAATAGATTTCTATAGCAATATTTAAGATTTTATTAACCTATACGGGGGATCCAACCCTCTAAAGATATAAACAAAAATGGCGATAAAAAAATTAAGACCCATAACACCTGGGCAAAGACATAAGATTGTTAATACTTTTGATGATATTTCAACATCAAAACCAGAAAAATCATTAGTTTCAGGAGCATCACGTACCGGAGGTAGAAATAATACCGGTAAGATGACTATGCGTTATATTGGCGGTGGTCATAAGCAAAAATTCAGAGACATCGATTTCAAAAGAGATAAAGACGGTGTTGAAGGTGTCGTAAAATCAATTGAATACGATCCAAATAGAACTGCACGTATTGCTCTTGTTTATTACAAAGACGGTGAAAAAAGATATATTCTTGCTCCAAACGGACTGCAAGTTGGTCAACAAGTAAAATCAGGTACAGGAGCTGAAATTGAAATAGGTAATTCATTATACTTATCAGAAATCCCATTAGGAACAGTAATTCATAACATTGAGTTAAGACCAAATCAAGGAGCTAAGATAGCTCGTAGCGCTGGTTCTTATGCACAATTAACTGCCAAAGATGGTAATTATGTTGTAATAAAATTACCTTCAGGTGAAACTAGATTAATTCTAGCTACATGTAAAGCAACAATAGGTTCTGTATCAAATTCAGAACACATGCTTGTACGTTCTGGAAAAGCAGGTAGAAGCAGATGGTTAGGTAGAAGACCAAGGGTTAGAGGTGTAGTAATGAATCCTGTTGATCACCCAATGGGCGGAGGAGAAGGTAGAAATGCAGGTCAACATCCAAGGTCAAGAAAAGGTATTCCTGCTAAAGGATACAAAACAAGATCTAAGAAAAAAAGCTCAAGTAAATATATAATTGAAAGAAGAAAGAAATAATTAAGTAAGATATGAGTCGTTCATTAAAAAAACCACCGTTCATTCATTACAAATTGCAAAAAAGAGTAGATGAAGCGCAACAGTCAAGTAAAAAAGGGGTTATCAAAACTTGGTCAAGAGCATCAATGATTTCCCCAGATTTTGTTGGGCTAACATTTGCAGTACACAATGGTAATAAATTTATACCTGTTTATGTAACAGAAAATATGGTTGGACACAAACTAGGCGAATTCTCTCCAACAAGAACATTCAGAGGACATGCCGGAAATAAAAAAGATAAAGGAAAGAAATAATATAAAAAATTATGGGTGCACGAAAAAGAAATAGAGCTGAGCAACAAAAAGAAGCTAACAAAACCAAAAGTTTTGCTAAACTTAACAATTGCCCAACTTCACCTAGAAAAATGAGATTGGTAGCTGACATGGTTAGAGGAAAAGAAGTTTTTAAAGCTCTTTCACTATTGAAATTCAGTTCTCAAGATGCTTCAAGAAGATTAGAAAAACTGTTAAAATCAGCAATTGCTAACTGGGAAGCTAAAAATGAAGGACTTCGTCCAGAGGAAAATAATTTAGTTGTTAAAGAAATTAAGGTTGATAGTGCTAGAATGCTAAAAAGAATTCAACCTGCTCCTCAAGGCAGAGCTCATAGAGTTAGAAAAAGATCAAATCACGTTACATTAGTTGTTGATAGTTTAAATTAAAAAAATGGGACAAAAAGTTAATCCAATATCAAACAGATTAGGCATTATTAAAGGATGGGATTCAAATTGGTTCGGTGGAAATCGTTATGCCGATAAAATTGTTGAAGATTATAACATTAGAAAATATCTAATGGCTCGTTTACAAAAAGCGAGTATTTCAAAAATTATTATTGAAAGAACATTAAAAGTTATAACTGTAACTGTAAACACATCTAGACCAGGAATTATTATTGGAAAAGGTGGTAAAGAAGTTGATATGTTGAGAGAAGAGTTGAAGAAAATAACTAAAAAAGATGTTCAAATCAATATTTTTGAAATTAAACGCCCTGAGTTAGATGCTCAACTTGTGGCAGATGGAATTGCCAAACAAATTGAAGGTAGAATTTCATTCAGAAGAGCTGCAAAAATGGCAATTGCTTCTACAATGAGAATGGGTGCAGAAGGTATCAAAATTTTAGTATCAGGACGTTTAGGTGGAGCAGAGATGGCTCGATCAGAAGGATACAAAGAAGGAAGAACACCTCTTCATACATTCAGAGCAGACATTGATTATGCTTTAAGTGAAGCTCATACAACTTATGGAAGACTTGGTGTAAAAGTATGGATATGCAAAGGAGAAGTATATGGTAAAAGAGACTTATCACCTAATGTAGGTCAAACAAAAGCAAAACCTACAAACGCTTCAGCTCACGGAGCACCAGAAAAGAAATTTAAAGGTGGAGCTAAAAGAAAACCTAATAAATAAGAAAATAGTAGATTAAATAAAGATATAGTAAAATGTTACAACCAAAGAGAACGAAATTTAGAAAAATGCAGAAAGGGCGTATGAAAGGTATGGCCCAAAGAGGACATCAAATTGCATTTGGATCGTTTGCCATAAAATCTTTAGAAGAGTGTTGGATGACAGCACGTCAGATTGAAGCAGCAAGGATTGCTGTAACAAGATATATGAAAAGAGAAGGGCAAATTTGGATTAGAGTATTTCCAGATAAACCAATTACCAAAAAACCGGCTGAGGTAAGGATGGGTAAAGGTAAGGGAGCACCTGAATTATGGGTTGCAACAGTAAAACCTGGAAGAATAATTTTTGAGGCAGACGGAGTACCGATGGAAGTTGCTAAAGAAGCACTTAGATTAGCTGCTCAAAAACTTCCTGTTAAAACAAAATTCATCACAAGAAGAGATTACACAGAATAATTAAGATTCTATCATGAAACAAATCGACATTAAAGATCTTTCAGTTGACGATTTAACTGAAAAATTACTAGAGCAAAAAAGTACTCTAAGCAAACTAAAATTAAGCCACTCGGTTTCTCCTATTGAGAACCCATCTCAATTGAAATTTGTAAGAAAAACTATTGCAAGAATAAATACAGAACTTAGAAAAAGAATGCTTAACGCATAAATTATACTTAAGATGGAAAACAGAAACTTAAGAAAAGAGAGAATTGGATTGGTTGTTAGTAACAAAATGGATAAATCAATTGTGATTTCTGTAGAAAGAAGAGTTAAACACCCTATCTATGGAAAGTTTGTGAAAAAAACTACCAAATTTATGGCTCACGATGAAAAAAACGATTGTAACATCGGTGATACTGTAAAAATAATGGAAACAAAACCATTAAGTAAAAACAAATGTTGGAGATTAGTTGAAATTATAGAAAGAGCTAAATAGTTATGATACAAGTAGAATCAAGATTATCAGTTGCCGACAACAGTGGAGCTAAAGAAGTTCTCTGTATTAAAGTGTTAGGCGGAACAAGAAGAAGATACGCTTCTGTTGGAGATACAATAGTTGTAAGTGTTAAACATGCATTACCATCAGGCAACGTAAAAAAAGGTGCTGTTGCAAAGGCTGTAGTTGTTAGAACTAAAAAAGAAATCAGAAGACCAGACGGATCCTATATTCGATTTGATGATAATGCAGCAGTATTGTTAAACGCAGCAGGAGAAATTAGAGGTACTCGTATTTTTGGACCAGTTGCCAGAGAATTACGCGATAAAGAGTTTATGAAAATTATTTCACTCGCTCCTGAAGTATTATAAAAAGTTAATTCAAGAAATATTTTAGTTATGACTAAATTAAAAATTAAAAAAGGGGATACAGTTAAAGTTATTGCCGGTGAATCAAAAGGTGCTCAAGGTACTATAAAAAAAGTGATTGCCGATAAACTAAGAGCTGTTGTAGAAAGTGCAGACATAAAAAAGGTTTCTAAACATTCAAAACCAAATGCTGCCAATCCACAAGGGGGGATTGTTAAACAAGACACATCAATTCATATTTCTAATCTTATGATTGTTGATCCTAAATCAGGAAAACCCACAAGAGTTGGAAAAAAAGTTGATAGCAAAGGAAAAAAAGTACGTTATTCTAAAAAATCAGGGGAGGTTATATCATAATGAGCTACGCACCTAGACTTAAAGCTAAATATAAAGAAGAAATAGTATCTTCTTTGAAAGGTAAGTTTGGATACTCTTCAATCATGCAGGTACCCAAATTACAAAAAATTTGTCTTAACCAAGGAGTTGGTGAAGCAGTTTCAGATAAAAGACTTATCGAATCCGCTTTAGATGAAATGACAAATATTGCAGGACAAAAAGCAAACTCTACTTACTCTAAAAAAGATATCTCTAACTTCAAACTAAGAAAAGGAATACCAATTGGAGCAAGAGTTACATTGAGAGGTGATAGAATGTATGAATTCTTAGATAGACTTATTTCTGTTTCATTACCAAGAACTCGAGACTTTAGAGGAATCGAAAACAAAGGTTTTGATGGAAAAGGAAACTACACCTTGGGCGTAAAAGAACAAATTATCTTTCCTGAAATAGATATTGATAAAATCAAAAATGTAACTGGAATGGACATAACATTCGTTACATCTGCAAAAACTAATGAAGAAGGATTGGCATTATTAACTGAATTCGGATTACCGTTTAAGAAAAAATAAAAAGATATGGCTAAAGAATCAATGAAAGCTAGAGAGCGCAAGAGAGAGAGAATGGTTGAAAAATTTGCTGAAAAAAGAGCAACATTAAAAAAAGAGGGAAACTGGGAAGCGTTACAGAAATTACCAAAAAACTCATCTAAAGTTAGACTGCACAACAGATGTAAACTAACCGGAAGACCAAGAGGATACATGAGACAATTTGGAATTTCTCGTGTTACTTTCAGAGAAATGGCTTCTGCTGGATTAATTCCAGGAATCAGAAAAGCTAGTTGGTAAGAAATAAATAAATAACCTAGAAATACGCAAAATCGTAAATCAATAACAAAATAAAAATGACAGATCCAATAGCAGATTTTTTAACAAGAATCAGAAATGCTGCACAAGCAAAGCATAGAGTTGTTGATATTCCGGCTTCAAATTTGAAAAAGGAATTGACTAAAATTTTATTCGATAAAGGATATATTTTGAATTATAAATTTGAAGATAATACAGTACAAGGTAATATTAAAATTGCTTTGAAATATCATCCAAAGACTAAAGTTCCTGCAATTACAAATATGACCAGAGTTAGTAAATCTGGATTAAGAAAATATGCCGGTACAGCAGAACTACCAAGAGTTATAAATGGACTTGGTATTGCTATTGTTTCGACTTCAAAAGGAGTAATGACAGATAAAGAAGCGAGAAGAGAAAATGTGGGTGGAGAAATTTTATGTTACGTTTATTAAAAAGAAAAAGAATATTTAATTATGTCTAGAATTGGAAATGCACCAATAGAATTACCAAAAGGTGTAGAGATAAAAGTAGAAAACGGATTAGTTACTGTAAAAGGTCCTAAAGGTGTGTTAACTCAAAAAGTTGATGATTCAATTTCTGTTGATGTTGATGGTAATACAATTACTTTAAAAAGACACACAGAAGAAATTCCTCACAAAGCAAAACACGGTCTTTATAGAGCACTAATTAACAATATGGTTGAAGGTGTTTTTAAAGGATATAAAGTTGAGCAAGAATTAGTTGGTGTTGGATATAGAGCAAGTAATACAGGTCAAAATTTAGAGCTGGCATTGGGTTACTCACACAATATTGTATTTCAAATACCTGCAGAAGTTAAACTCTCTACAGTTAACGAAAGAGGTAAAAACCCAATTATTATTTTAGAATCACACGACAAACAATTAATTGGTCACGTAGCTGCAAAAATCAGATCGTTAAGAAAACCAGAACCATACAAAGGCAAAGGTATCCGATTCGTTGGTGAAGTATTAAGAAGAAAAGCTGGTAAATCAGCAAGTAAAAAATAAATCATAATAAAAAAGTATTATGGCACTTAGCAAAAAAGACAGAAGATTAAGAATTAGAAGAAGAATTAGAAAAATTGTAAACGGAACAAGTTCACAGCCAAGACTTACAGTTTTTAGAAGCAACAAAGAAATTTATGCTCAAATTATAAACGATGAAACTTCATCAACTATAGTTTCAGCATCTTCTATTCAAAAAGAGATAAAAAGTTCAAAAGGAACTAAAATTGAGATAGCTACTTTGGTTGGAAAATCTTTAGCTGAAAAAGCTGTTAAAGCAGGTATTCAAAACATTTCTTTTGATAGAGGTGGTTATCTATACCATGGTAGAGTTAAAGCTTTAGCTGATGGTGCTAGAGAAGGTGGGTTAAAATTCTAAAAAACAAAAACTAGCAAAAAATTGTTATGACAAATTCAAGCACAAAAAGAGTTAGATCAATAGAAACTGAGCTTAAAGATAGATTAGTTGCCGTTAACCGTGTTACAAAAGTTACAAAAGGTGGTAGAAACTTTAGTTTTTCTGCGATAGTTGTAGTAGGTGATGAAAAAGGTGTGGTAGGACATGGTTTAGGAAAAGCAAATGAAGTAACTGAAGCAATATCAAAAGGAATTGAGGCTGCAAAGAAAAATTTAATTAAAGTTCCTGTATTAAAAGGAACAATACCCCACGAACAAAATGGAAAATTTGGTGGAGCAAACATCTTAATTAGACCAGCTGCACACGGTACTGGTGTTATTGCAGGTGACGTTATGCGTTCTGTGTTGGAAAGTGTTGGAATTACCGACATTCTTGCAAAATCCAAAGGATCTTCAAATCCACACAACGTGGTAAAAGCAACTTTTAATGCTCTAGAGCAATTAAGAGACGCATACACAATTGCAGAACAAAGAGGAATCGAATTAGATAAAGTATTTAACGGATAAAACGATGGCAAAAGTTAACATAAAACAAGTTAGAAGTCAAATAAAAAGACCAGCTAACCAAAAGAAAACATTGGTCGCTCTTGGCTTACGAAAAATGAATCAAACAGTTCAACACGAAGCAACTCCACAAATATTAGGAATGATTGCAACCGTTAAACATTTGGTTAAAGTAGAAGAAGTAAAATAATTTTAATATAAAAAGTAATGAACTTATCAAATTTAAAACCTGCGGAAGGTTCAACAAAACAGCGTAAGCGAGTAGGACGTGGTCAAGGCTCAGGAAAAGGTGGAACATCTACAAGAGGACACAAAGGAGCAAAAGCTAGATCAGGTTATTCTAAGAAAGTTGGGTTTGAAGGCGGTCAGATGCCTTTGCAACGTCGAGTTCCAAAATTTGGATTCAATAACATTAACAGAAAAGAATTTAAAGGCATAAACCTTGACACACTTCAAAAGTTAGCTGAAAGTAAAAATGTTACTTCAATCACATTTGAATTGTTGATGGACAATGGTTTATGTTCAAAAAATGATAAAATTAAGGTTCTTGGCAGAGGTGAATTGAAAGCAAAATTAGATGTGAAAGTACATGCATATTCAGAAACTGCAAAGAAAGCAATTGAAGCAAATGGTGGTTCTGCTAACATACTTTAATTTGTAAAATGAAAAAATTTATTGAGACCATAAAAAACATTTGGAGCATTGAAGACTTAAGAGCTCGAATCATAACAACAATTGGATTGTTGTTAGTATATAGATTGGGTTCTTATGTTGTCATTCCTGGTGTTGACTCAGCAGCTTTAGAGGCGGCAAACTCTAGTAATTCAAGTGGTGGATTGTTAGACTTAATCAACATTTTTGCAGGTGGAGCCTTTTCAAGAGCTTCGATTTTTGCTTTAGGAATTATGCCATATATTTCCGCTTCAATTGCTATTCAATTACTTGGAATGGCTATTCCGTACTTCCAAAGACTTCAAAAAGAAGGAGAAAGTGGAAGAAGAAAAATTAATCAAATTACACGGTTCTTAACTATTGCAATTACTGGATTTCAAGCACCAGGATATGTTGCAACTCAGATTACAAATAATCCTGGTGTTGTTGTAGATGCCGGACCTATGTGGTGGTTCTCAACAATATTGTTATTAATAACAGGAACCATGTTTGTAATGTGGATCGGCGAAAGAATCACAGAAAAAGGGATAGGTAACGGTATTTCTTTATTAATTATGATTGGTATAGTTGCAAATTTACCTTCTGCTTTTATCTTTGAAGTAGCTTCACGCTTTGGAATTGGTGGAGTTGGGGGTCCTATTGTACTTCTAATTGAAGTAGCTTTCTTATTATTAGTAATAGTTTTATCGATACTTCTAGTACAAGGAACTAGAAAAATTCCTGTACAATATGCGAAACGTATAGTTGGAAACAAGCAATATGGAGGAGTAAGACAGTACATTCCATTGAAGGTTAATGCTGCTGGTGTTATGCCAATAATTTTTGCTCAAGCAATCATGTTTGTACCAATAACTTTAGCCGGATTCTCTGAATCATCTGTAACATCTTGGTTTGTTACCACTTTTAGCAATCCTTCTGGATTTGCATATAACCTAACTTTCGCAATTATGATTATAGTATTTACCTATTTTTATACTGCAGTTACAATCAATCCCAATCAAATGGCTGATGATATGAAAAGAAATGGTGGGTTTATACCTGGAATCAAACCAGGTAAAAAAACTGCTGAATTTATTGACGATGTGATGTCTAGAATTACTCTACCCGGCTCTATATTTTTAGCCTTAGTCGCAATTTTGCCAGCTTTTGCTATCATTGCCGGAGTGAACAATTCATTTGCATACTTCTATGGAGGAACATCATTATTGATTATGGTTGGGGTAGTATTAGATACACTTCAACAAATTGAAAGCCACCTTTTAATGAGACATTACGACGGATTGATGAAAACCGGAAGAATTAAAGGCAGAACAGGTGGTGGAGTAGGAATGGCTTAATAGAAAATGAGTAGTATTTTTTATAAGACAGACGAAGAAATAGAGTTAATTAAAGAAAGTTCTTTACTTGTTGGTAAAACTTTAGCAGAGGTTGCTAAAAAAATAAAACCGGGTGTAACAACCCTGGAATTAGATAGACTTGCAGAAGAGTTTATTCGAGATAATAATGCAATACCAGGATTTCTTGGGATGTATGATTTTCCTAATACTCTATGCACTTCATTAAATTCTGCTGTTGTTCACGGAATACCAAATAATATTCCACTCAAAGATGGAGATATTATTTCAGTTGATTGTGGAGTGTTGAAAAATGGGTTTTATGGTGATGTAGCCTATACATTTGAAGTTGGAGAAGTTTCTGAAGAAATTAAGAAATTACTCAGAGTAACTAAAGAATGTCTGCAAAAAGCAATTGATGTTGCAATTTCCGGTAATCGAATTGGAGATATTGGATTTGCAGTTCAAAATCATGCTGAGAATAATGGCTATGGAGTTGTTAGAGAATTAGTTGGACATGGTTTAGGAAGAGAACTACACGAAGGACCTGAAGTTCCAAATTTTGGAAAAAGAGGGAACGGACTGACATTAAGAGAAGGATTGGTTATTGCAATTGAGCCAATGATTAATATGGGCACTAGAAATGTAATTCAAGACAAAGATGGATGGACAATTGTAACAAAAGATGGAAAACCATCAGCACATTATGAACATAATGTGGCGATTAGAAAGGGCAAAGCAGAAGTTTTATCCAATCACGAATGGATTGAAGAAGTATTAAAAAGTAAATAAAATAAATGGCAAAACAAGCGTCTATAGAACAAGATGGAACAATAATCGAATCATTGTCTAACGCAATGTTTAGAGTAGAGCTTGAAAATGGACACGTTATTACGGCACATATTTCTGGTAAAATGAGAATGCATTATATCAGAATACTGCCGGGAGATAAAGTAAAAGTTGAAATGTCGCCCTATGATTTATCAAAAGGAAGAATTTCATTTAGATACAAATAAATATTAAGAAACCGAACATACGGACTAAAATTAAAAGCGATGAAAGTAAGAGCATCAATTAAGAAAAGAAGTGCAGATTGCAAGATTGTAAGAAGAAAAGGACGTTTATACGTTATTAACAAAAAGAACCCTAAGTTTAAACAAAGACAAGGATAATTATTATTTTATTTTATGGCAAGAATTGCAGGTATAGATTTACCAAAACAAAAAAGAGGAGTTATCGGATTAACCTATATTTACGGTATTGGACGTTCCTCAGCAAGTAGAATATTAGCAAAAGCTGGTATTGATGAAAACAAAAAAGTTCAAGACTGGAATGATGATGATTTATCAAAAATCAGACAGATTCTTAACGATGAATATAAAGTTGAAGGAGCACTTCGCTCTGAAGTACAACTTCACATCAAACGGTTGATGGATATTGGATGTTATAGAGGTGTAAGACACAGATCTGGTCTTCCATTAAGAGGTCAAAGAACCAAAAACAATTCAAGAACCAGAAAAGGTAAAAAGAAAACAGTTGCTAACAAGAAAAAAGTAACTAAATAGTTTAATATAGAGTCTATATAAAATGGCAAAAACTAACGTAAAGAAAAAAAAGAAAGTATTAATTGAAGCCAACGGGCAAGCTCATATCCATGCTTCATTTAATAATGTTATTGTGAGTTTAACAAACAATAACGGTCAAGTAATCTCTTGGTCATCAGCAGGTAAAATGGGATTTAAAGGTTCAAAAAAGAACACACCTTATGCCGCTCAGATGGCTGCTGCTGATTGTGCTAAAGAAGCATTTGAAAACGGACTTAGAAGAGTTAAAGTTTTTGTGAAAGGTCCCGGTGCAGGAAGAGAATCTGCTATTAGAACCATTCACAATGCAGGAATAGTTGTAACTGAGATAGTAGATATTACTCCACTACCACACAACGGATGTCGTCCACCAAAAAGAAGAAGAGTATAACAATTAATAATAACCCTGAAAGAAAAATTATCGAAGGATTAAGACCTTAATTCATAAAATTCTTTCACTAAAAAACAGATAAAAAAATGGCAAAGTACAGAGGTCCAAAATCCAAAATAGCTAGAAAGTTCAGAGAGCCAATATTCGGTGCTGACAAGGTTTTGGAAAAGAAAAATTATCCTCCAGGACAACACGGTCCGAACAAAAGAAGAGGAAAACAATCTGAATATGCAATTCAATTGGCTGAAAAACAAAAAGCAAAATATACCTATGGTATATTGGAAAGACAATTCGAAAATTTATTTGATTTGGCTTCCAGAACCAAAGGAATAACTGGTGAGAACTTACTTAAATTCTGTGAATCGCGTTTAGATAACGTTGTTTTTCGTTTAGGAATTGCACCAACACGAAGCGGAGCAAGACAACTTGTTTCTCACCGCCACATTACAGTTAACGGAAAATTAGTTAACATTCCTTCTTATTTAGTAAATGAAGGCGATGTAATTGGAGTTCGTGAAAAATCAAAATCATTAGAATCAATCAATGCTTCATTAGCAACACATCCGGTAAAATCCGAATGGTTGGATTGGGATAAGCAAACTATGACAGGAAGATTTATTAAAACTCCTGAAAGACAACAAATCCCTGAAAATATTAAAGAACAACTTATAGTTGAGCTTTATTCTAAATAATTTTTAATAACTAAATAATAACTATGGCTATTTTAGATTTCCAAAAACCAGATAAAGTAATCATGATCAGTTCAGATGAAACTTTCGGAACATTCGAGTTTCGTCCATTAGAACCGGGTTATGGTATCACCATAGGAAATGCTTTGAGAAGAGTTTTGTTAAACTCACTTGAAGGATTTGCCGTAACATCAATTAAAATTGAAGGAGTTGATCACGAATTTTCGACAATCAAAGGTATTGTTGAAGATGTAACTCAAATCATCTTAAACTTAAAACAAATTAGGTTTAAACAACAAATTGAAGATACAGAAAGTGAAAAGCTAATTGTATCAATTGGCGGACAGGAAACATTAACTGCCGGAGATATAGGTAAATTCACCTCTGCTTTTCAAGTTTTAAATACAGACCATGTGATATGCACTATGGAAAAATCTGTAAAACTTAAAATGGAGCTGACTATCAATAAAGGAAGAGGTTATGTTCCTTCTGAAGATAATCAAGCATCAGATTCAGGAATCGGTTACATTGCAATTGATTCTATCCACACACCTATTAAAAATGTAAAATACAACATTGAAAATTTCAGAGTTGGACAAAAAACTGACTTTGAAAAATTAGTGTTTGAAATCACAACAGATGGCTCTATTCATCCAAAAGATGCTTTAAAAGAGGCCGCAAAAATCTTGATACATCACTTCTTGTTATTCTCTGATGAAAGAATTACACTCGATTCTGAAGAAAAATCATCTGTAGAAGAATTTGATGAGGATTCATTACACATGCGTCAATTACTAAAAACTAAATTGATTGACATGGATTTATCAGTAAGAGCATTAAATTGCTTAAAAGCTGCTGATGTTGATACCTTAGGTGATTTAGTACAATTTAATAAAAATGACTTATTGAAATTCAGAAACTTTGGTAAAAAATCATTGACTGAGCTTGATGAATTAGTTGAAAACAAAGGCTTAACATTCGGTATGAATGTAGCTGCCTACAAATTAGATAAGGAGTAAAGAAATGAGACACGGAAATAAAGTAAACCATTTAGGTAGAAAAACTGGTCACAGAAGAGCAATGCTTTCAAACATGGCTTGTTCTCTTATAGAACACAAAAAAATCAATACTACTGTTGCAAAAGCAAAAGCTTTGAAATTGTTTGTTGAGCCATTGATAACAAAAGCAAAAACTGATTCAACCCATTCAAGAAGAGTAGTGTTTAGTTACCTTCAAAGTAAAGAAGCAGTAACAGAACTTTTCAGAGAAGTTGCTGCTAAAGTTGCTAACAGACCGGGTGGTTATACCAGAATTCTTAAAACTGGAAATAGAATTGGCGATAATGCTGAAATGTGTATGATTGAATTGGTAGATTTCAATGAAAACATGCTTAAAGATGTTAAAAAGAAAGCGACTACAACTCGTAGAAAAAAATCAACAGGCACAAAAAAAGCTGAATCAACTGTAACTGAAAGTAAAGATGTTGTAGAAAATAAATCTGAACAAGCTGATTCTACTCAAGAAGATATTAAAGAGTAATATTTGAAGTTTAATTTTTAGATAATAAGAAAAGGATAAAGTAAATTTGCTTTATCCTTTTTTTTTGGAAATAAGTATCGTTTTTTATGGAAAACAAATCAAACAAAGCTATTTTATTATTACAAGACGGAACTGTATTTGAAGGGAAAGCAGCCGGTTTTATAGGAACTACTACCGGTGAAATTTGTTTTAATACTGGAATGACTGGATATCAAGAAATTTTTACTGACCCGTCATATTTTGGGCAAATTTTAGTGGCAACAACATCTCATATAGGAAACTATGGTGTTTCAGATAATGAAGTTGAATCTGACCATGTAAATATTGCTGGATTGGTTTGTAAAAAGTTTTCTGAAGTCTATTCACGACCATCAGCGAACTCTTCGTTACAAGAATATTTTGAACGCGACAAAATCGTAGGTATTTCTGATGTTGACACCAGAGCTATAGTTCGTCACATACGCAGTAAAGGAGCAATGAATGCTATTATTTCATCTGAAATATTTGATATAGAAGAATTAAAAAATAGGTTGAGCAAAGTTCCATCAATGGATGGATTAGAATTATCCTCAAAAGTTTGTACCAAAGAAGCATTTTATTTTGGGAATGAGAATGCAAAACACAAAGTTGCTGTTTACGACTTTGGTGTGAAGAAAAATATATTGAGATGTTTGGCTGATAGAGATTGCTATTTGAAAGTGTTTCCAATGCAAGCAAGTTATGAAGAAATGATGGAGTGGAATCCAGATGGCTTTATGTTATCTAACGGTCCTGGAGATCCATCTGTAATGCAATTCCAAATTGATAATGTATCAAAAATAAAAAATTCAGGATTACCTGTTTTTGGAATTTGCTTAGGACATCAGATTTTAGCCATTTCGTGTGGTTTAACTACATCGAAAATGCACAACGGACATAGAGGATGTAATCATCCAGTTCTTAACTTAGAAACAGGAAAAGGCGAAGTAACTTCTCAAAACCACGGTTTCGTGGTAAACATGAACGAAGCATTAACTCGAGAAGATATTATTGTAACTCACAAACATTTGAACGACAATACTTTAGCAGGATTGAGATTGAAAGACAGAGCTGTATTTTCTGTTCAATATCACCCAGAATCATCGCCAGGGCCTCATGATTCTAGATATTTATTTGATAGTTTTGTAGAAAATTTGGTGAAATCAAAAGCGAATGTTTCAGTTTAAATAAACAAAAATGGAGAAGACACAGGTTAAATGTTCATTTTGTGGTCGCCCTAAAAGCGAAGTTGATGTTATGATTGCTGGCGTTACGGGTCATATTTGTAATCATTGTGTTACTCAAGCTCAAAATATAGTTAAGGAAGAAGTTTCTGGTAAATCGAATAAAGAAATTTCATCGCAATTACAATTGCTTAAACCTATTGAAATTAAAGCTCATTTAGATGAATATGTAATTGGACAAGATGATGCTAAAAAAGTATTGTCGGTTGCTGTTTACAATCATTACAAGCGTTTGACTTATGCCATAAGTAAAAAAAATGACGATGTAGAAATTGATAAATCAAATATTTTATTGGTTGGCGAAACTGGAACAGGAAAAACCCTCTTGGCTAAAACCATTGCTAGATTATTAAATGTTCCGTTTTGTATAGCTGATGCAACTATTTTAACAGAAGCAGGTTATGTTGGAGAAGACGTTGAAAGCATATTAACCCGACTTTTGCAAGCTGCCGATTATAATGTTGAAGCAGCACAACGAGGAATTGTTTTTATTGATGAAATTGATAAAATTGCCCGAAAAAGCGATAACCCATCTATTACCAGAGATGTTTCCGGAGAAGGTGTTCAACAGGCATTATTAAAGTTGTTGGAAGGTTCGGCGGTAAATGTTCCCCCACAAGGAGGTAGAAAACACCCGGAACAAAAAATGATAACCGTAGAAACAAAAAACATCTTGTTTATTTGTGGAGGTGCTTTTGATGGAATTAAAAGAAAAATAGCAAACCGATTACAGACTCAAGTTATTGGTTACAAATCTACCGAACGCGAAGAGTATGATGAAGAAAACTTGTTGCAATACATATCTCCTCAAGATGTTAAAGCTTTTGGGTTGATTCCTGAATTAATAGGACGATTACCTGTGCTTTCTTACTTAAATCCATTGGATAAAGCAACGCTTAGAAGAATTTTAACCGAGCCGAAAAATTCCATTATAAAACAATATGTTCAATTGTTTGAAATGGACAACATCAAACTTACTTTTGATAAAGAAGTATTGGATTTTATTGTTGATAAAGCAATAGAATACAAATTAGGAGCAAGAGGTTTACGTTCTATTTGCGAAGCTATTATGCTTGATGCGATGTTTGAATTTCCATCTGTAAAATCAGCTAAAGAACTACGAATTAGCCTTGAATACGCTCAAAAAAAATTTGATAAAACTAAATTGTCAAGTTTGAAGGTAGCCTAATAGATTTAGGTTTACTTTTTCTTTTTCAGAGCATTTGTAATTTTAGATAACTCTTCTTTACCCCATGTTTCTTGTAAATCAAGGTTTACTTTGATTACATTAATCTTGCAGTTTTTGTTTGCTTTGGCTAAATCTTCCCAAATTTTGACGTGGTCTTTATTGAGTCTTCCGGTCCAAACAGTCCAATAAATTAGCAAATAAAAATCTGCTTTTTCCAATGGCTCTATTGAATCCCCTTTGGTATTTGTGAATTTTGCTAATTCTTCAGATAAATTGGGTTTATTCGGTTTGTTGTAAATATTACTAGTTTTCAATTCAGGAATAAACTGAAAAAGTCCTGCGTTACATGACGTATCCGTTTGTCTATATTCAATATACTTACCTTCACTATCATAGATAGCTCCATCTGGTATGCTTTGTCCATTTAGTACATAAGGGAATTCTTTGCTTTTAACAATAACAATGTTTTGAGAGTCAAGTTTGTACTTTTTTACTTTTATTAATATGGTTTTTTCATTTTCAATTTCAGGATTTTTTATACCGTAAAATTTTTTCATTATTGGTTGACAACTCAATAAAAAAATAGCAAAAGAAAATATCAATAAAATTTTTTTCATAACTAACTAAACCAACGAAATAAAAAAAACTTTTTCTTAGGTGCAGGCTGACCTCCATTTTTAAATTTTTTTGCATTGGACTTCATGCGTTTTCTGGTGTCTTTGCTTTGAATATTCAAGTGTCTTTCTTTGCCCATTTCAATTGCTTTTTTTTGAGCTTTTTCTTTTTCTTCTTCTTGTTTTTGAAGTACTTTTTTTTGTTTGTCGCTGGCTTTGTTTGGGTTTGATTTACAAGAATTTAAATTCAAAGTTAATCCAAACAATAGAAAAAACAGATATAAAAACGGCTTCATGGATTGGATAATTTTTTGTTGAGCCGAATTTACTAATTTTACATCTATGAATAAATTTATTGTTTTAATATCGGTTTTTTTGTTTGCTTTCTCGTCTTGTGATAAAGATGATGAAACTCAGATTCCTTTAGTAACTGTGAATTTATCATACAATTTAAATAACCCGGAGTTTGTTAATCTTCAGGTTGACAATGGTTGGACTTATGTTTCAGGAGGTTCTAGGGGAATTTTGATTTATAGGGTTTCTTCGGGTAGTTATAAAGCCTATGATAGACATTGCTCTTATAACCCATCGAGCAGTTGCGGAATAGTTTCGGTTGATGTTACTAACCTTGTTGCGATTGATGATTGTTGCGGTTCTCGATTTATTTTAACAACAGGTCAAGTTACTCAAGGACCGGCAACTCGCCCTTTAAAGGAATACAAAACTTCTTACGATGGAAGCACTTTATTTATTTACAATTAAATGAGAATAATAGCTTTATTTTTATGTTGCATTTTTGCATCTTGCAGCTTTAATAGTGTTTTTTTGGTGCCATCAAAACATTCCCTTCTTCATGGCGAGTTTTCAGAAAAATACAATAAAAATGGTGATAGTATTAAAGTTTTAGATACAATAAATTTTCAACCCGAGTTTTTTGATAAAAACAACAATCGGATAGATTTGCCCTATTCAATTAAGAGTTTTATTATTAACAGCAAAAGTGGTAATGCTTTAAATGCTTGGGAAATTTCAAACGACTCTGTTTATAATGGAAAAAATCTGATTTTTTTTCATGGTAATGCAGGAAGTTTAATAACTCAACATAAATCAATGCTCCCTTTTGTTAAGGCGGGTTATAAAGCATACATGATTGATTATAGTGGTTTTGGGTTTTCTAGCGGTAAAGCCACTAGAAGTAATGTGCTTTTAGACGGAATTTCGGCTGTAGAAAAGTTTACCCGCTTAGATACTACAGCAAAATGGATAATTTACGGACAGTCTTTAGGGGGGCATCTAACTCCCGTTGTTGCTTTAGAAACTCAAAAAGAAATTGACGGTATAGTTGTAGAAGGAGCTTTTACTTCGCATCAAGATATAGGAGCAAATACAGCCGGATTTATTGCACGGATTCTGATAGCTGAAAAATACAGCGGAGTAAAAGCAATATCAAAATTCAATAAACCTGTGTTGATAATTCACAGTACAGAAGATGAAATTATTCCGTATCGTATGGGTGAAGAGCTCTTTAAAGAAGCAAATTCTCCAAAACAGTTTATGAAAATCGATAAATGCCACATTTGTGGACCCATGTATTATTCTGCTCCTATTTTGCAAAAGATGGAAGAACTATTCTAACGCATGAATTCTTAAGTATAAAAAAAAGGTGGATTCCCACCTTTTTTAGTTTTAAGAAGTTTAATTTTTGTTTTTCCTGGCTTTTATGTTGATTGCTTCAACAATGAGTGAGAAAAATACTGCAAAATAAATGTATCCTTTTGGTACGTGAATGTGAGCTCCTTCTACAACAAGCATAAATCCAATTAAAATTAAAAATGAAAGAGCTAATACCTGAAGGGTTTCGTATTTATTTACGAAATTGCTGATAGCTCCTGCAAATAACATCATTACCAAAATAGAAACAATAACGGCAATAACCATCAAGGTAATCTGATTGGTTAATCCTACAGCTGTTAAAATGGAGTCGAATGAAAAAATTATATCTAACAAAATAATTTGAATGATTGCGCCACTAAATGCTTTCGGTTTTTTCAACTCTTTCTCGTGGTGTTCTCCACTAACTTTGTGGTGGATTTCAGTTGTACTTTTTGAAATCAAAAATAAACCTCCAAGAACTAATATTATATCTCGCCAGCTTAAACCAAATTCATAAACCGTTAAAACAGGTTCTGTTAATCCAACGAGCCATGAGATTCCCATCAACAAAATAATACGAACTACCAAAGCCAGTGTTAATCCGACAAGGCGGGCTTTTCTTTGGTCTTCTTTCGGAAGTTTACCGGCAACTATTGAAATAAAAATAATGTTGTCAATCCCTAAAACAATTTCTAAAAAGGTTAAGGTTAAAAGTGCTATCCATGAGTCTGGATTCAAAAATATTTCCATAGTTTTTTAAATTATCCGTTTATTGCGATTACTTCTTTCACTTCCGGCATCATATTTTTCATTAAATTTTCGATGCCCATTTTTAATGTTATTGTAGATGAAGGACAGCCGCTGCAAGAACCTTTTAAAATTACTTTGACAGTCCCTTCGCTGTAGGAGTCAAATACTATTGCACCGCCATCGCTTTCTACAGCAGGTTTTATGTATTCATCTAATATTGAAATTAGTTGTTGCTCTATCTCGGAGTATTCTCTATTTGGATTTGTATTTTCTGAAATGGTTTTTTCAGTTGGTTTTTTAGTTTCAGCTGATGCAGAAAGAAAGCTCTCATCAATAATAACCGCTCCATCTTTATTCATGAAATTACTGATGAAATCTCGAAGTTCTATTAAAATATCTTGCCAGTCGATAGCTTCTATTTTTGCGACTGTTACATAGTTGGCTGAAATAAAAACTCCTGTTACAAATGGGAACCCAAATAAACTTTTTGCCAATGGTGAAGGGCAATTTTTGTAATCTGTAGTTAAGAATTCATATTGATTTCCGTTGGTTATCAACCATCGGTTTGCCACAAACTTCATAGTGTTTGGGTTTGGAGTCATTTCAGCATAAAATGTATAAGGTGCAATTGTTTTTTCCATGATTTTTTTTGCAAAAGTAATCCAAATAAATATAAAAGAAAAAGACTACACATTCAGTAGTCTTTTTCTTTTGATTTCATTTCTATTCCCAACTATTCAGCCAATACAATGATTTTGTTATTGTTCATCTCAATTACACCACCTTTAACCTCAAAAGTTTTTTCTGAATTGTTTGATTCAACGATTTTGATTGTTCCTTGTTTTAAGGTTGAAATAATTGGTGCGTGGTTTGTTAATATACCGAAAGAACCATCAGAGCCGGGTAAATTTATTAAACTAACCTCGCCTTTGTAAATGTTTTTTTCGGGTGTAATTATTTCTAAATGCATAATTTATAGTTTGTTTCAGATTAGGCTTCAGCCATCATTTTTCTTCCTTTTTCAATAGCTTCCTCGATTGTTCCAACCAAGTTAAATGCTGCTTCAGGATACTCATCAACTTTACCGTCTAAAATCATATTAAATCCTTTAATAGTATCTTCAATTGGAACCAAAACACCTTTTAGTCCTGTGAATTGTTCAGCAACGTGGAAAGGTTGTGATAAGAAACGTTGAACACGGCGAGCTCTGTGAACTATCAGTTTATCTTCTTCGCTCAACTCGTCCATACCTAAGATTGCAATAATATCTTGAAGTTGTTTGTATCGTTGTAAGGTTTCTTTTACTCGTTGAGCTGTTGCGTAATGTTCTCGTCCAACGATATCAGCAGTTAAAATTCTTGAAGTAGAATCCAATGGGTCAACAGCAGGATAAATACCTAACTCAGCAATTTTACGCGAAAGTACTGTAGTAGCATCAAGGTGAGCAAATGTTGTAGCCGGTGCAGGGTCGGTTAAGTCATCAGCAGGTACATATACCGCTTGTACAGATGTAATAGAACCTGATTTTGTAGATGTAATACGCTCTTGCATAGCACCCATTTCAGAAGCCAATGTTGGTTGATAACCTACCGCTGAAGGCATACGACCTAGAAGAGCCGATACCTCAGAACCAGCTTGTGTAAATCTAAAAATGTTATCGATAAAGAATAGGATATCTTTTCCTTTTCCATCGCCTTCACCATCTCTAAAGTACTCAGCTAATGTTAAACCAGACAAAGCAACTCGTGCTCTTGCTCCTGGAGGCTCATTCATTTGACCGAACACCAATGTTGCCATTGATTCTTGTAAACCTGTTTTGTCAACTTTTGATAAATCCCATCCACCTTTTTCCATGGAGTGTTTGAATTCTTCGCCGTATTTGATTACGCCTGATTCAATCATCTCTCTTAATAAATCGTTTCCTTCTCTTGTTCTTTCACCAACACCAGCAAACACAGATAAACCGGAGTGCCCTTTAGCGATGTTGTTGATTAATTCCATAATTAATACAGTTTTACCAACACCGGCCCCACCAAACAAACCAATTTTACCACCTTTTGAGTAAGGTTCAATTAAGTCGATAACTTTAATACCCGTAAACAATACTTCTGTAGAAGTAGATAAATCTTCAAATCTTGGTGGTTCTCTGTGAATTGATAAACCGTTTGATTTATCCATTTCGCCAATACCATCAATAGCATCGCCAACCACGTTAAATAATCTGCCTCTAATTCTTTCGCCAATTGGCATTTTAATCGGAGCTCCAGTAGCAATAACTTCCATTCCTCTTCTTAATCCATCACTAGCATCCATTGCAATAGTTCTAACCGTATCTTCTCCAATGTGTTGTTGACATTCTAAGATAATTTTTTGGCCATTTTCTTTGGTGATTTCTAATGAATCTAAAATGTTTGGAAGTGCGTCTCCATTCTCAAAACTAACATCGATTACTGGTCCGATAATTTGAGTGATTTTTCCGTGTTTTGTTGACATTTTGTATCTATTTTTAAGTGTGTTATATGTCTGATTTTAATGGCTGCAAAAGTAAAATATTTTATTCAAATAGTAAAGCAATATGAATAATATTATTTTTATGATTTTTACTACCTATTCACACTTACTTTAAAAACATCACTTGTTCCATCAGAAAAGGTTAATTTGAATAAATAATTACCATTTTTAATAGATGCTACATTTAATTTTAAAGGCTCGTTATCGAGAGTTTGATTCTCTGATAGCATAATTTTTCCTAAAACATCAAACACTTCAATTTTTACATTGCCAGTTTCATGTTTTCTTAATGGAATAGTTAATAAATTTGTTGCAGGATTGGGATATGGATTAGATGTAGTTTCTACTTTAGCTTCATTTATATTGGTTGTAATATCCATAGTAACTGATATGGCAGGAATGGCGTCTAATCCGAAGCCATAACTATACCATGCGGGAGTTTGACCGCTGAATAATGTTTTTACAGGTGCAATTGGTTGTAAATAATAGTTTAATGTAGAAGTGTAATCTAATTGAGTATTGTAGCTTGTTCTTAGAGAATCGTGGGGATTAAGCACACAAAAAAGATAGCGTTGATTATTTTGTAAAGCAATGGGTGTATTAAATGTTAAAAATATGTTAGAATCAATTAAAGTATTATCAGAGTAAATATAAATAGAACTATCTAAAAGCAATAAACTGTTATATGTTTCAGGCGAGTTGATGTTAGTAAATACATCGTTCCATTGATATGCTCTTATTTCGATGTATTGATTTGCAATAGAAAAACCTGTAGGTGAAGAAGAAAAAGTCATTCCTGTAACCAAAGCGTTTCTTGAGCCAGCAAACTCATTTTTAAAAACAATACAACTTTCAAAATTATCATAAATAGGACCTTCATTTAATGAATAAGCTGTATTATGTATGGGTTGATTAAAGCTATCTAATCTAGATTTTGCATAAACAGCTTCATTGTCGGTAAATTTAAATTCAAACGAAAAAGTATTGTCAGATAGAAACTGGTCGTCAATATTATTGATAGTATAAGTAACCGAATAGGAACCTACATTCCAAGAAGTAGGGGCGAAAGTACCTAAATCAATATATTGAGTGTCGAGTACATTAAAATTTATAGGAGATGAGGTTTGAGAGTAAACCGAATTTCCGTTAAACGTAACATTGACCGAAGCACTTACTCCGTTTTGTGGGTCTGTACCTTTATTACGAACCCATAAACCAAAATCAACGGGGTATTCAGTGCCGTTTTGAGCCAAATCCCGTGGAATGGCAGAGTTTTCAGTCATTAAAATTTCAGCCTTACTAGAACCTAAATTGTTAGCAAAATGTCCAATTATTTCGCCAAAAAAGCCTATCATGCCACCACTAGAAATACAGTTCATTAAAAGCTCTCCATCACTCCTTCCAATCATTATTACAGGTATGGTTACGTTTAAACCACACGTTCCTCCTGCCATGCCCGTTGCCTCTCCAGTATGATTGATAATGATAACTCCGATAGCACCTCTGCTTTGGGCATTTTCGGTTTTGCAACTAAATTCGCAACCTCCACGCCAAATAACAGCAATTTTTCCAGTCAAATCCTGTGTCCATAAAGTGTTTTCGCAAGCATCAGTGGTGGTTTCAACCGAAATGGGTGGAGTACCAATGTTGGTAAAAACACCAGGTGTTGAACCATCATTTACAAAAACCAATTCTCCTTGTATGGCATTGCTTGGGTTGGTCATGTCAGGAGTATTCCAATCAGTACCTGACCCATTTAATTCACCTGCACAAACAAAAGGAAATGATTGTTCTAAACTTGGGTTGCACGGGTTAGAAATCACTTGAAAAGCTACTTGGGAATACCCCTTAGTTATTGTAAGCAATAAAATGAATAATAGGGTTAATATCGTTTTCATAATTTTAAGAATTAAACCCAAGTCAGAAATTTTCCACCTTGGGTTGGTTTTTAGTTTATTGAATAATTATCACTTCACTATCTTCGTTTATACCATCGCAAACCAACATCAATACATACGAACCAAAATTACAATCGGAAACATTAATCGTTTTTTGGTTGTTTTGCAAATCAAGAGGATAGGTTCGGTCAATGCTATTGTCTGTTTTTAATAAACGAACATGAGCACTGTTGGTATTTACCGTTTTGTAATCAATGGTAATAAAATCATTCGCAGGGTTTGGAGTAACCTTAATGATTTCTCTTTCTTTTTTACACAGCTGATTACTTGCCGTTATGGTAACTTTGTCTTCGTCTATGCAACCAGATGAGGATACATATTTTAAAGTATAGGTAGTTGTTTTGTTTGGTGTAATTTTTACAACAGGTTCTTCCGAAACAAGCTTTCCGCTATCATCATACCACTTATAACTCGAACATTTGCTTACAGGACTTGCAACTAATGCAGCAGAACAACCTTTTTTTATATACTGATTTTCTCCCGCATCTATGTTATTTAACAAATCACAATTAGGCTTTTGAATAGCATAACGCACACCTCCAATTATTTCTTCAGAGTCACTTCTTTTCTGAATAATATCGTAGCTAAATTCTTCTTTTTCAGAAACAGGATTTGAAGGATAGGTTACCATCAAAGAAGTGGTTCTAACCTCATTTGGAGTTAATGTAATATTGTCAAAACTTGAAGATGTTGCCGTAATTTCAAATAAATTTCGGTTAGATAAAGTAATTGGAGAGTGCTCGTTTATGTTGTTGTTGATTGATCCATTATCAGACATAGGTGGAGATTTTACCTCAATAAATCCGGAGCCTTTTCTTCCACCTTGTTTCCATTTTTCATAAAGTTGTTCATCTAAAGCTACAGTTATATTCCCCTCTGTTGTAATTGGGTTGGATAGCTCTTCTTGTGGCACGGAAAATTTAATATCAAAAGTAGCAGCAATATTGTCTGGATTTGCAACAGCTACAGTTGTACCAATGTTTTGCATTACATCATCAGAACAATCTGCTAAAATGTTAACCATATTATCTACAACAGTTAAATTCTTCCAAGCCACATTGTTATTTTCTGTAACATAAGCTCCTATATTGGTAAATGGTGTAATTGGGTCGCTTGGAGTATTAATTTGTGATAACAAACAAAAATGCCAAGGTTCGGAGTTGAATGAATAATCACTAGGACTAGGAGGGCTCCAAGTAAATTCTAAAATAACTTCACCACCAGCAGGGATAATAGGAATGTTTTGTGACGCTACTAAATCACCTGCTAAAGCATTGTTTGGTGGGTCTAAATCTAATGTTCCATTCCAATAAGTTGGGTAATTTAAACTGGTACTGGCTTTTGCCCAACTCAAATCAAGTGTTTCTGTACCATCGGAAGGCACACAACTTTTGTTGCGAACTCGAACATAAACATAATTAGATTGATTATTTATAGGATTTTGATGTGTAAAATTAGTCAAACCATCGGCTTGATTTCTTACCCAAATATCTTCGCTCAACCAAGGATACTGCGTTGTTATGTTTGGTGTAACTCCAAAATCATTATAACTGTCTTTGGTGTATAAATCTAAAGTAGCAGAATAACTGGCTTGTGCAACCTTAACAGATTCAAAGGCATCAACTAATCCATGTCCAACTTCTGGATGCCAAGTTCCATTTGGTCTGTCAAAAGTAGTTTGATAGTTATATAAATCTGGTCTTATTTTTTGAGCTGTTGACATGATGATATCGCCAACATTCCGCTGCGATAAACAGGGATTTACCGATAAAATTAAAGCAGCAACGCCTGATACGTGAGGGGCTGCGGAGGATGTTTGACTAAAATCCTGATAACTACTATTTACATCTGTTGTCGGTATTAATACACCAGGAGCAACAACATCTAATAGTTCTCCATAATTACTTCCTGACAATCCTGAGCTTCCTATACATGAACTTGGAGACAATCTTTTTCCACAAGGATCTATTGCTCCAACAGTGATGATATCAGGGTGAAGATTACTTGGGTAACTAACTGTTGAGGCATTGTCGTTAGCAGATGCGAAGACAACAACAGAGCCAAGTCCATTTCTTCCTAATGACATTGCTGATAAAATGGCATCATTAATTAATTCAAAACAAACAGAATTTGGGTCGCCAATTTTCCATGAGTTGTTGATAACACTAGCTCCATGTAGATATGCAAAGCTAAATGAACCTGCATAACTTGCTCCAATACCAGGGCTTACACCACCTTGAGCACCGATTGTCATTATTGGACAATCGGGAGATACTCCAGTAATTCCAACTCCGTTATCTTTGTTAGCTCCTATTATACCTGCTACTCCTGTGGCGTGCCACATCCCAATTAGGTTGTTGGGATTTAGGTTTGTGCTAAAATCAGGATGTATGTTTGTTAAGTCAGGATGTGTTCTATCTATAAGATTAGACTCAATAACAGCTACAATCACACTAGTATTTCCTGTGGTTATTTGATGAGCTTGACAAAGATTAATATCTAATTCTGTATATAAAGGATTAAGTTGCCCAGTATTTTCTAAACCCCATTGATTTGGAAATAATGGGTCGTTTACACAACTTAGCTCAATATTTATAAGAAAATCTGGCTGTACAATTTCGAACAATCCACTATTACTAAATAATGTTGCCATTTGCAAGGTGTTACCTGTTGAGTTTTTATCGCAAGAAAGAGTGTGCCAAAGTGGCATAAATTTATTGTTGCCTAAAATCTCAATATTATTTTCTTGGGCTAAGTTTTCGAGTAATTGCAAGTCAGTTGAATTATACAGCTTTACATAGAATAGATGGGTAACAACAAGCTCTTCGTTATTTTGAGTTAGATATACGGGTGATTCGCTATGTATAACGCTATTGTTAGACAATACCATATTTTCGATATCTAAGCCTTCAATGACTGCCCAATTACTTTCTGTTGTTCTACTAGTATGAATACTGTCTAAAGCGTTTAGAGTAGTCAATTCTCCATATTCTCTGATTTGGATGTCAGATAAGTTCAACACTTGCTTTAATGTAGTTGTATCAAGTATTGTTCTATCGAATGTAATGTATTTTTTTGTTGTTATTTTTCCGGAAATAGCGGGCACATCACAATCCGAATTCTGAGCAAAAACAACTGATACAGTTAAAATAAGAAGAACCGTGATAAAACCAACTCGAAACAATTTGTCGAGTTGATTTTTATGTAAGAAAAATGTTTTCATAAGAATTTGAGCTTAAAGTTAAAGAAAAAAGGAATTGAAAAATTAGTTTGGTAGATTCAACCGGTGTTATGAAGTATCTAGAAAATTTAAATGTAGGGTAAAGGAAGACTTATACTCTCTCTCTCTCTCTCTCTCTACAAAATAAGAGGGTTGAACTCAACTTGATATATTTAATTGAAAGAAACATGAAACGAAGATACAGAAAAAAGAAATACTAGTCAAATTAATTTTCTCTAGAAGATTATTATATGGATATTTGCAGCCAATTTCGATGTGTTTTTTTGAAAGATAATCCGATATTTTAATGAATATTTACCGAAACATTAACGAGTTTAAAGCTAAGGAAGATGTTGTGATTACAACAGGAACTTTTGACGGCGTTCATGTTGGTCATCGAAAAATTATTCAACGGGTTACTGAGTTGGCAAAAAAAATAAATGGGGAGTCGGTTTTGCTCACTTTTTTCCCCCATCCACGTATGGTGTTGTATCCTGAGCAAAACGATTTAAGGCTAATTAACACCATTGAAGAACGAGTTGAATTATTGAAAGAAACAGGTATCGACCACCTGATTATTCATCCTTTTACCAAAGAATTTTCTAGAATTTCGTCGCTCGATTTTGTGAGAGATATATTGGTAACTAAACTCAATACAAGAAAACTAGTTATTGGATACGACCATCATTTTGGAAAAAATAGAGAAGGCTCTTTTGAACATTTGAAAGAATACGGACCAGTTTATGGTTTTGATGTTGAGGAAATTTCTGCACAAGAAATTCAGCAAATCAACATCAGTTCAACCAAAATAAGAAATTCAGTGTTGATTGGAGAAATAAAAGCGGCTAATCAATTTTTGGGGTATCATTATTTCATTAACGGAACGGTTGTTGAGGGAGAGAAAATAGGTAGGCAAATAGGTTTTCCGACAGCAAATTTAAAAGTAAACGATTGGTATAAATTAATTCCTGGCAATGGAGTTTATGCCGTAAAGGTTGATTTTGAGGGAGGTGTTTATAATGGTATGTTGAATATAGGTACTCGTCCAACAATTAATGGAAATGATGTAACCATTGAGGTAAATATATTTAACTTCAATCAAGAAATTTATACCAAAGAGCTTAAAATAGAGTTTATTGAGAAAATACGAGATGAACAAAAATTCGATAATTTAACAGATTTACAAAAACAATTAACCCATGACAAAGAAAAAGCACTCTCCATTTTATCTTAACTTGTTTTTGATGTTGGCTTTTGCATTAAATTCAACAAATGTTTCATCTCAATTGATTGATATTCAAAGTCTTGATACAATACCTGAACTTACGTTGGATCAAGCTTTAAAACAAGACCCGCTTAAAGTATATAAACTAACTTTAAGGAAACAAAAACTTACAGAATTGCCAGATATTACTCAGTTTAAAAATTTACAAAGTTTAAACGTAAGTAGAAACAAACTCTCTAGCCTCCCCAAACAGATATTTGCATTTCAGTATCTTCAAAATTTAGATGTTTCAGATAATCCGATTTCTACAATACCGATTGAAATAGGCAATCTAGTTCATTTGAGAAAATTTATTACTAACGAAACCAATATAACTGGACTACCTGCTGAAATAAGCAAATTAAAAGTGCTTAATTATTTAGATGTTTGGGGAACTAATGTTGCTTCTTTTCCAGATGAAATTGTCGAACTGAAAGAAACCTTAAAAGAAATTGACATGAGGGTGATAATGATGAACAATTCAGAACACCAAAAAATAAAAACTTTACTCCCTCAAACAAAAATTCACTTTTCAAAATCTTGTAATTGTGGGTTCTAAAAATTACTTTTACTTTAAAATTAATATAACGAACAACGTTTTTTTGATGTAACTCGTAATATTGACATTGATGCTTAATAAATTGAGAATATTATTACCACTATTGTTTTTCCTTACAATCGGAAACCTCTTTTCACAAGACAAATTACTGTTTCTGAATGGAAAAGAGCTTGATGGTCAATTTATTGGCAGCACTCAATACGAAACCACTTTTAAATCATCTAAAGGCAAGGACTTTTTGATTGATAATTATCGTTTGTTTTCATATACTCAGGGCGATAAAGAAACCATAATTTATAAATTTGACACGCTGGAGGGAAATTTTTTAAATGAAAAAGATATGCGTTTATTTGTTTATGGAGAACGCGATGCATTTAAAAGTTATCAATCAAATTTTGCTACAGCATTAGGTTTTGCAGCAGGTGGTGTTGCAGGATTTTTTATGCAAAAAGAACAAGCTTTTATTTTTCTACCTGCACCGGTGGTATGCACATCTATCACTTTACTTTTTCCAACCTCTGTGAAAGAAAAAAGATTAAAAAACTCAGAATATTTAAGAGAAGATGAGTATTTGAGAGGACATGAGCGAGTGGCTCGAAGCAAACGAACACAAAATACACTTTTAAGCAGTACCCTTGGACTTGGTGTTGGATTTTTAACTGGCTTATTAGTAAACAGCAAATAAATTAAAATCAACAATTCTCGTTGAAAGTTTTTATTTTTCTCATAAGAAATTTTGTATATAGCAACTTGTTTGTTTCCTTTTGTATTGCCCTATTAACACATCAAACATACATTTTACTAAAGCTTAATCAAGTTCATAGTTTTGAAATATTGGCTTTTGTTTTTTGTTCCACACTTTTTACATACAACTTTCAACGTATTTATAGACTTAGTACAAGCGATTTAGTTGGGAAAGTGATTGGATTCAGACTCAGTTGGATTATCAGAAATCGGAAAAAATTATTTTTTTTATCCCTCTTGGCAGCTTTGTTCAGTGGATATTTCTTATCGCAATTGTCTAATAAATTATATTTGTTAATTATTCCTCTTGCCGTATTATCTGTTGTTCATGTAATCCCAATATTCAAAAAAAATAATAGAAGAATTGCCATTCGCGAATTGCCATTAGTAAAAATATTTGTGATAGCTGCTGTTTGGTCAACAGTTATAGTTGCTCTTCCAGTAGCTGATACCTATGGTTTTGAAAAGCTTAAAGACAGCTCAACAATATTTTTATGGAGCGAACAATTTTTATACATTTTTGCAATTACTTTGCCTTTCGATATTCGAGATTTGAGATATGATATTGAAACTGAAGTTAAAACTATTCCCATGGTAATAGGTATTAGAAAAACCATTTTATTATCAACCAGTTTTATGTTGGTTTTTATTGGGTTAAAATATATTCAATATGCTTTTTATAAACAACTTACATTCAACCAGATGGTTGCCACTGTAGTCTCAAGTTTATTTGTAGTCGGATTAATCTCTTTTTCCAGAAAAAATCGCTCGGAATTATTCTACTCCGGTTTGGTAGAAGGAACAATGATGCTTATGTATTTTAGTATTTTAATGTTGGAATATTAACCTACATTTTTATCTCTCAACTTTTTATACCAATTTATACCCATCATCAACAAAACAGAAAAAAGTAAAATTCCGGCAACACCCCAAAACCAGCCTATTTCATTTTTTAAAACAACCAAAAATACTATTGATACAAGCAAAACAGTAGCCACCTCATTCCAAATTCTTAATTTGAATGAAGAAAAATTGATTTTGTTTTTTTGAAGTTGGTTAAATAGTCGCTGACAGGATAGGTGATACAAATAAAGAGCTACAACAAAAGTAAGTTTGACATGCATCCACGGTTGGCTCATATAAAATTTAAAGTTTGTGCTCAACAACCACAAAGCAAAAAATAGCGTTAAAACAGCCGAAGGCCATGTAATTCCATACCAAAGCCGTTTACTCATTATTTTATATTGTTTCTGCAACACAGCTTTGGCATTTTCATCTTCATCTTCAGCTTCAACATGATAGATAAAGAGTCTGACGATATAAAACAAACCTGCAAACCAAGTTACAATAAAAATAATATGAAGAGCTTTGAGATAGTTAAAGTCCATTTTGATAAAAAAAACTAAATTACACTTCATTTTATTTTTTGCAACCAATTCACTGAATAAGATTTCGTTAACTTTGATGTATGAAGAAAAAAGGAGTGTTATTGATTAATTTGGGAACGCCGGATAGCCCTTCTGTTAAAGATGTTCGCAAATACCTTAGAGAATTTTTGATGGATAAGTTCGTGATTGATTTACCTTTTTTATCCCGTTGGATGTTGGTTCATTTAATTATAGCCCCTTTTCGGGGACCTAAATCGGCTAAAATTTATAAAAAACTGTGGAACGATAACGGTTCGCCTTTAAAGTATTTTGGACACAGACTAAAAGAATTGACTCAAGTAAAATTAGGAGAAAACTATTCAGTTGAGTTGGCTATGCGTTATCAAAACCCATCAATTGAAAGTGTCTTGAAGCAATTTAAGAACCAACAAATTTCTGAAATTATTGTTTTACCACTATATCCTCAATTTGCATCTTCTACTACACTTTCAAGTATCAGTAAGGTTGAAGAAGAATTAAAAAAAATAAATTATTCTCCACAAATTAAATGGATAAACAACTTTTTGACCAACCCAAAATTTATTCAGGCTTTTTCAGAAAACGGTAATAAACACTGGAAAACAGGTAAATATCAAAAGATACTCTTTAGCTATCATGGTGTCCCTGAACGACATATAATGAATGATTGTCAAAACGGATATTGCAAACTCAACGAATCTTGTTGCTCCAGTTATAACCACAACAATCAACTTTGTTATAGAGCACAATGTTTTGAAACCTCTCGGTTAATTGCTTTGGCTATGGGGCTTACAAATGAACAGTATATAGTTGCATTTCAATCCAGACTGGAAACTCGTTCACGCGACCCGTGGTTAAAACCCTATGCAGACTTGATTATTGCCGATTTACCTAAAAATGGGATTAAAAATGTACTTGCATTTTCTCCATCATTTGTTGCCGATTGCTTGGAAACAACCATTGAAGTAGGGGTAGAATTCAAAGAAATATTTTATGAAAATGGTGGTGAAAAATGGCAATTGGTTGAAAGTTTAAACGAAAGCCCAACTTGGGTAGAAACAATTGTGGACTTAATAGAAAAGGTTTAATAAATTTGAAAAAAAATACAAAATGAAATACATACCAATAAAAAACGAATTGTATAAGTCAAACAGGACTAACTTTATTAAATTTCTTAAGCCGAAATCATTAGCAGTTTTTAATTCTAATGATATTATGCCGACAAATGCAGATGGATCAATGCCGTTCCGTCAAAACAATGATTTGTTGTATTTGTCCGGTATTGACCAAGAAGAATCAGTTTTGCTGATTTTCCCTGAAGCTAAAAATCCAAAACATCGCGAAATTTTGTTTGTTAAAGAAACCAGCGAACAAATAGCAATTTGGGAAGGAGATAAATTAACAAAGGATAAAGCCACTGAACTATCCGGAATTGATACTGTGTATTGGACTTCGCAATTTGACCAAATTTTTCACGCATTAACAACTGAGGCTGAAATCATTTATTTGAATCAAAACGAACACTTAAGAGCATCATCTCCGGTAGAAACTCGTGACGACCGTTTTCGAAAAACTTGCCAATCAAAATACCCTCTACACAATTACGACAGAATAGCTCCGATTATGAGAAAACTTCGTCCCATAAAATCGCAATTAGAGATAGACACCATTCAACATGCTTGTAATATAACTGAAAAGGGTTTTAGAAGATTATTGAATTTCATTAAACCCGGTGTGATGGAATATGAAATTGAAGCAGAATTGGCTCATGAATTTTTAAAAAATCGCTCTCGCGGATTTGCCTATGAACCAATCATTGCATCAGGGTTTAACGCTTGTGTTTTGCATTATGTTGAAAATAATAATGTCTGTAAAGACGGAGATGTAATATTGTTAGATGTCGGTGCAGAGTATGGAAACTATGCATCAGATTTAACCCGTTGTGTGCCTGTAAATGGAAAATTTACAACACGTCAAAAAGAAGTCTATAATGCCGTTCTTCGAGTTATGAAAGCTGCAACAAGTATGCTAGTTCCAGGAACCCTACATGATGAATACCACACCAAAGTTGGTGAAATTATGGAAGCAGAACTGATTGGCTTAGGACTACTGAATAAAGACGAAGTAGCAAAACAAGACCCTAAAAATCCTTTGTATAAAAAGTATTTTATGCACGGCACTTCGCACCATTTGGGCTTAGATGTCCATGATGTGGAAGAAAGAAACAGACCTTTCGAAGTCGGAATGGTGTTAACAGTAGAGCCGGGGATTTACATACGAGAAGAAAGCTTGGGAATACGATTGGAAAATGATGTTCTAATAACAGCAAACGGACCTGTTGATTTAATGAAAAACATTCCAATAGAAGCCGATGAAATCGAAGCCCTGATGAACTCAAAATAAAATCTTGTTTTGAAACCACTTGTCGAAAATTCAATCCGATATAAAAATATCAATGTAAGCTATACCGATAATGGAAAGGGAAAAGCAGTTGTTTTTCTACATGGATTTTTAGAAGATAAAACAATTTGGGAAGAATATTCAATTCGTCTATCTTCAAAAAATAGAGTAATTACAGTTGACTTATTGGGTCATGGCAAAACGGATTGTTTGAGCTATAACCATACTATGGAAGAAATGGCAGATTCGGTTTATGCCGTCCTCAAGCACTTAAAAATACGAAGATTTTATTTAGTTGGACACTCGCTTGGCGGATACGTTAGTCTTGCTCTTGCAGAGGTTCTTCCTGATAATATTAAGGGTATAATTTTATTTCATTCAACCTCAAGTGCAGACAGCGAATCAAAACGAAAAGATCGCGACAGAGCCATAAAAGTAGTAAAACAAAACAAACAGTTATTTATCAATGAAGCAATTCCAAACCTATTCAATACGAGAGAAAAAGAGTATCAAAATGAAATTAATCAAATAAAAGGAATTGCCAATAACACACCTATACAGGGTATTGTTGCTGCACTTGAGGGAATGAAAATTCGACTAGATAGAGAAATCATTTTGCATTTTGCTACTTATCCAATTTTAATTATAATTGGAAAAGAAGATGCAATTTTACCTTATGAGAACTTGATAGAACAATCGAAAATTGCTGAAAAAGGCACTTATTTGTTACTCGAAAACGTTGGACACGTTGGCTTTTTGGAAGCAAAAGAAGAATGCTTAAAAGCTATTCAATCGTTTGTAATTCAAAATAAATGAATTCAGCCAAAAGTATATTAACACAAAAAATAAAAACCAAAGCCCAACAAATGGGATTTTCCTTTTGTGGCATTTCAAAAGCTGAATTTTTAGAAGATGAAGCTCCTCGTTTGGAAGACTGGCTCAAAAATAACAGGCATGGAAAAATGCAATACATGGAAAATTATTTTGATAAACGTTTAAATCCAACACTGCTTGTAGAAGGCTCAAAATCTGTAATTTCATTGATGTATAACTATTTTCCTAAGCAAACTCAGAGAGAAGATACCTTCAAAATTTCTAAATACGCATACGGAGAAGATTATCATCATGTTATAAAAGAAAAACTGAAAGAACTTGCTGAGTTTATAGTTTCTGAAACAGGAGATGCGAACTTCAGAATATTTACTGACTCTGCTCCTGTATTAGATAGGGCTTGGGCAAAAAAAAGTGGATTAGGGTGGATAGGGAAAAATGCTATGTTAATAAATCCTAAAAAAGGTTCATTTTTCTTTTTAGCTGAAATTATTTTAGATGTAGAATTTGATTACGATTCACCTATTAAAGATTATTGTGGAACCTGCTCCGCTTGTATAGATGTATGCCCAACCGATGCTATATTACCCAACAAAGTAATTGATGGCAGTAAATGTATTTCCTATTTTACCATAGAATTAAAAGATGAAATTTTGCCCAGCGAGGTAAAGGGAAAATTTAACGATTGGATTTTTGGTTGCGATATTTGTCAAGATATATGCCCGTGGAATAGATTTTCGAAACCAACTGACGAATTGCTTTTTAGCCCTAATCCAAAACTATTAAACTATTCTAAAAAAGAATGGACTGAACTGTCCTCAGAAATTTTCAACGAAATATTTAAAAAATCAGCAGTAAAACGTACCAAATTCGAAGGGTTAAAAAGAAATATTAAATTTTTGAAATAAATAAGAATATATGTTTATAACATTTTGTAGTTTTACTCAAAGAGTTTTGTATTGTTAAACAATAAGTTAGAAATTCGTAGATGATTCAAAAATTTAAAAAATATTTCATTGGTCATCGCCTTGAATCGACTGATGATGTTTTTGAAAAAGCAAAGATTGATTTAATTTTTAATTTCACTTTTTTTCTTTCAATACTTGCAATCCCTTTTGTAATACAACTTTATATTAAAGAATTGTGGTATCACCTATACATAAATATTTTTGAAATATGCTCATTGGGGTTAATTTTTATAAGTTTTAGGTCAAAAATCCCAATCAAATACATTGGAATATCTTTTGTTTTTATTGACGGCGTGATGTCGCTTAGCAGTTTGGTATTTCAAAATGGAAACTTTGATTTACAAGCAGGAATGTGGAGTTTGCTGATGGCTATTTATACATTTTTTGTACTTGGAAAGAAGTGGGGATTGGCTTCAACAATTTTTGTTGTATTACTTTTTATTGGCTGTATTCCTTTTAACAATGAAATGGCATTTCTCAATTTTAACATACCGTCGAATCAAATTGTTCCATCAGCTCCTGCATTTATTATATTCCCTTTTTCGCTAATAATTTATATCGTAGCTGTTTTTGTAAACACAAACACAGCTGCACAAAATTTATTGAACCAGCAAAAGTCAATTCTAGAAAACCAGAAAAATGAAATCATTTCTTCAATCACTTATGCCAAAAGAATCCAACAGGCTAAACTCCCCCCTATAGAACAAATTCAAACTACGTTTAAAAATAGTTTTATACTCTTTAAACCCAAAGATATTGTGAGTGGTGATTTTTATTTTTTTCAAGAAAAAGAGAACTTATTTTTTGTGGCTGCAGCAGATTGTACCGGACATGGTGTGCCTGGTGCAATTTTAAGTATGATTTGCTCAGAAAAATTAGAAGAAGCACTTACTCAAAGTTCGGATACTGCTGAAATATTAAAAATACTAAATAGAGGAATAAAGTCATCTCTTAAACAATCCGACAATGAAAATTCTACAAAAGATGGGATGGATATTTCTCTATGCTCTTTAAACAAATTGAGTAGAGAAATTTATTATTCTGGAGCAAACAGACCGTTATGGATTGTTAGAAACAGTGCAAAAGAAGTGGAAGAAATTAAAGCAACCAAAAAATCAATTGGTGGATTTACTTCTAACGAACAACAATTTGAAAAACACCAATTAAACCTAAATGAAGGAGATACCATCTACATTTTTACTGATGGATATGCCGATCAATTTGGAGAAAAATCCGGAAAAAAAATTATGACGAAAAAACTAAAAGAAATTTTCCTTGAGATTCAGCATAAATCAATGAATGAACAAAAAAAATATTTAGAAGAATTTGTTGAAAATTGGAGGGGAAATTTTGAACAAATTGACGATATCTTGATTATTGGAATAAAACTATAATAAAAACTGATTCCTAAAATTATACACCAGTTCAACACTATCAACAAGAATCTTATCTGCTATATTTAATGTAATCTCACCATAAATTTGACATAAGTCAAAAAACACATTAATTATAGAGCCTACCTTTGTTAGTTAATATTAAATTTAATAATTAACCCGAAATTTCGCTTTGAGAAAGCTGCTATTGATACTTCAATTATTTTATTTTACTAATACTTTAGTTAGTCAAACATCTGTAGGATATTTTAATTACGGTAGATCCGGAAAGATGTCATGGTCAAATCACTTGTCAATCAACAGTTTAGGTCAGTTAGTAATGGCAGGAACATTTGATGATAAAGCTAACTTTATTGTTGCCAATTCATCAGGAACCTATTCAACCAATAGAACAGTTGCAGGAACCGGAGAATTATTTTCTGCAGTAGTAGATGCTTCAGGAAACATATTTGTAGGAGGTTGTCATGGTGCTGTCTGGACTAATCCTGCAAAAACAAAATACATTGTAAAATATACCTCGGCAATGACTCAATCCTACGCAAAACAATTTGGATTAGGCACGATAAGATACTTGACTACAGACGGAACAGATATTGTAGCCACAGGGTATAATACAAAACCTTGTGTAATAAAATTAGATAATGCTGGAAACACAATTTGGTACAAAGAATATACAGTAGATGGTAAAGATGGAGATGCTTTTAGTATAGTGAAAATTGGAACAAATTACTACGTTGCAGGAAATATTAAAGAAGCAGGAGCAAACAGAGGGTATGTTATGTCTATAGATGCAGCAACAGGAAATGTGAATTGGTGTAATACATACAACAGTGCCGGGAATCCACCTCACCTTACAGGAATGTCAAAATCGTCAACAGGGCTTATTCTGTGTGGAGCAACTGGGTTGATGGGTAGTGGGAAATTAATGGCAATGAAAATAGATTTTTCAGGTAATTTAGTGTGGTCGAGATTGATAAACAGCTGTTACAGTTGGTACGAAAAAGACCCTACTACATACAATATTTGGAGTATAAATTGTGCGGTAGATCCTTATGGTTCTGTGGTTGTTGCTTATGAAGATGATCCAAGCTATGGATTGTTAGCAAAATTAAACGAGACAACAGGAACCGTAACTTGGATAAAACGCTTTGGAAACAGTGGCGACGGATTTCACGGAATCACAGTGTCAGGTTGTGCTTATTTAGCATCCGGTTGGTTTGGCCCACAATCGGCTCATCTTGGGATTATGGGTTAGTTGTTGCTGACACAAGTGGTAACACTGGTGGAACAGGCACATGCGGAACCACAGTAACTCGCACAAATTCAGTTCCAACAATTACTACCGGCACAGCTACAGTTACTTCAGCTAACCTTACTACAAATACAACTTATGCTTCAGCAACAAATACTACTGAAACAATGTCGCATAATGCGATTTGTAGCACTTCTGTAGGCTCTAGTGTTACTCCTACAATTAACACCACACCACCCACATGTAGTTCTCCTAGTGTGAGCACTATTACTAATTATGATGCTTCTTCAAATTATGTTTTTACTCCTTCCGGACCAACTGTTGGAGCAGGAGGAGTAATAAGCGGTATGGTTGATGGAACTTCTTATACCGTTTCTGCAAGTAACAGTTTGTGCTCAAATTCATCTCCATCTGCTAGTTTTAGTAATGCTCCAATGCTTTCTGTACCAAATACTCCTGCAATTACAACTACTCCTGTATCTTGTAATACCTCTAGCACTAGCACTATTACAAATTTTGATTCCACATTAACTTATGTTTTTACTCCTGCAGGACCAACAGTTGGTGTTGGTGGAGTTATTAACGGTGCTGTTGACGGAACGACTTATAGCGTTACAGCAGGTAATGGTTCTTGTTCTTCTCAAGCATCAACTTTTACTAATTCATCTTCTTCTCCTATAACTGTTACTGTTTCAAGTAATTCAGTATGTGTGAATGGTACACTTACTCTTACGCCCACAACAGGAGGTACATGGGTGAGTAATAATCCATCAGTTGCTACTGTTACTTCAGGAGGTGTTGTTTCGATTGTTAGCAATGGAAGTGTGGACTTTACTTTTACGGATTTAAATTCATGTACTGCAACAACTAGTGTCGTTACAGTCAACCCATCAGAGGACGCTAGTTTTTCGTATCCATCAGGAAGTTATTGTTTAACAGACGCGAACCCAACGCCGACAATAACGGGGACAAGCGGAGGAACCTTTACGATAAACAATAGCGGAGTA
>JADYZM010000002.1 GCA_020853105.1 Flavobacteriales bacterium
CATACAAAGGCACACGAGTACAAGAGGGAGTGTATGTATGGAAGCTGTTTTTCAAAGACATCAACGGCAAGAAACACGAACGCATGGGTCATGTTACAATAATCCAATAATCAGAACTTCATAAAAACAAATAAAACAGGCAGCAATCGCTGCCTGTTTTACTTTTTAGTAACAAAATAATTTAAAGCAAGTTTATACGATTCTAAACCAAATCCTGTAATTACACCAACGCAATTTTTTGACAATAATGAATGGTGTCTATATTCTTCTCTAGCAAAGATATTGGAGATATGGACTTCAATCACAGGGGAGTTAATTGCTGCAACTGCATCAGCAATTCCAATAGAAGTATGAGTATATGCTCCAGCATTTAAAATTATTCCATCAACAGAAAAACCGAATTCTTGAATCATATTAATTAATTCGCCTTCAACATTACTTTGAAAATATTCAAAAGAAACCGATGGGTACAAAGACTTTAGCTGCAAGAAAAAATCCTCAAAAGAAATATTTCCATATATTGAGGGTTCTCTTTTTCCTAATAAATTTAAGTTTGGTCCGTTGATAATAATAATTCTCATAGTTCGCAAAAGAGAAACAAAGATATAAATTTGTGTGATATGAATTGGGATTCAAATACAAAAGGATTTAAAGCATATCTTCAGCTTGAGCGTTCGTTGTCTGAAAATTCCATTGAAGCATACATTTCTGATTTTAAGAAGTTAGAACAATACTGTTTGCTTCATACTATTAATGTTCAGCCAAGCAAATTGACACAATCAAATCTGGAAGATTTTTTGATGTATATTGGAAAAATAGGGCTCAGTGCAAAATCCCAAACAAGAATATTATCCGGTATAAAGGCATTTTATAAATACCTGATTATAGAAGAAATTATTACAGACAATCCGGCTGAATTGATAGATACACCAAAAATTGGACGAAAACTACCCGAAGTTTTATCAGTTGAAGAAATAAACGACATCATTAAAGCAATTGATTTGAGCAAATCAGAAGGAATTCGGAATAGAGCAATTATTGAAACAATTTACAGCTGTGGTTTGCGAGTTTCAGAGTTGGTGAATCTAAAAATTTCGAATTTAATTTTGAATGAAGGATTTGTTTACGTTACCGGTAAAGGAGATAAAGAGCGAATTGTTCCCATTGGTTCAGAAGCGAGTAAACAAATTGAAATCTATCGGAATTCTGTAAGAAATCATCAAAAAAATATCAATAAAAACAGTGAGGATATATTATTCTTAAACAGAAGAGGCAATAAACTTACACGAGTTATGATTTTTACAATTATCAGAAACCTTTGCGAATTAGCAGGAATAAAAAAAACAATAAGTCCCCACACATTAAGACATTCTTTTGCCACACATTTGGTTGAAGGTGGAGCTGATCTTAGAGCAGTGCAAGAAATGCTTGGTCATGAATCAATTACCACAACTGAAATATATACACATTTGGATAGAAATTTCTTGCGTCAGGCAATTTTAGACTTTCACCCGAGGTCTAAATAAAATAGTTAATTTTAACTGAAAAATAGACCAAAATGCTTAGTAAAATTGAAGACTGTAATTGGAAGCAGGAATTGGATAAATTGATATTGAAGTATCATCTTATTACTTGCAAAGTTGCTGTCGTTTTTAATCTTTTATTCTCTGCAGCAGATTACTTTAATATCCCTAAACAATGGGTTCCATTTTTAATGTTTAGAGTAGTTGTTTCAGCAATAATATTGTTTTTTATTCTAACCTATAAGAAATTCAAAATCTCTATTGAAATGTTGGGTTTTATACCTGTTTTTTTAATTTCAATCGAGAATGCTTATATGTGGAGTGTAATGGATATTTCACTTTTTCAACAGCATACATTTTCTTATTTAGCATTATTTATTGGTTCAGGAATGTTTGTGTTGTATAATACTTTTTATTCATTGATAATCATAGTTGTTTCATTATTTGCTAATGTAATTCTGATGAAGTTAAACAGTTCTTTGAGTATAAATGAAATTATGGTTAACGGAGGGTTTTTAACTATCGCAGTAGCTCTATTCTCAGTGTTTTTAATTCGAACTAGATTTAACCTTACAAAAAAAGAGATTGTATCAAGACTAGCCCTTCAATTATCCTATCATGAATTGTCTGAGAAAAATGAGATTATAGAGGGAAAAACAAAAGAAATTATTGATAGTATAAATTATGCAAAAAGAATTCAGGAGGCAATAATAACACCCGAAGAGGTATTAAAAAAATCAGTACCTAATTCTTTTGTTTTTTTTCAACCGAAAGACATTGTGAGTGGTGATTTTTACTGGTATGCAGAACTGTCAACCTCTAAAGAAAATTCAGAAAATGAACAATTGGTTGTGTTTTCAGTGGCTGATTGCACCGGACACGGTGTACCTGGTGCATTTATGAGTTTAATAGGAATGAAAATTTTAAATCAATCGATTACTCAAAAAGATGTAAACACACCAGCAGAAGCATTAGATTATTTGAATATTCAGATTTTTGAAACAATAAATAAATATGCTTCAAAAGAAAGTTTAGTAAGAGATGGCATGGATGCAGTGCTTTTTGCAATTAATTTTGATAAATCAACATTGAGCTACGCCGGAGCTAATAATCCACTTTATATTATTCGTAACAATGAAGTTATAGAACTAAAAGCTGACAAACAACCCATCGGCTCTTTTGAGTGTAAGAAACGTTTTACAAACCAAACGATTGATTTGAACAAAGACGACACTGTTTATGCATTTACAGATGGATATATTGACCAGTTTGGTGGCAAAGAAGGAAAAAAATTGAAATCAAAAAGATTTAAAGAAAAACTAGTGGAAACTTCTAACTTACCAATCGAACAACAAAAGGAGTTTTTAAGGAATTTTTTTAATGAGTGGAAAGGTGATAATGAACAATTAGATGATGTTTGTATCATGGGAGTAAAAATATAAAGATTGATTATCTTTACTGAATTGAAAAATTATATGAAATACAGCTTAGTAGGAGTTGCTTTTTTTGCACTCTTGGTTTCGTGTAGAAAAACGATTGAAAAACCAAACTGGGATGTTGATTTGTTGGCACCATTAATAAATACTACGCTAAATATCAATCAACTTTTACCGGATAGTGTATTACAAACAAACCCTGACACTTCACTAAAATTGGTTTATTCAACAGATATTTTTGAAATGGATGTTGATTCTCTTTTTAAAATTCCGGACACAACTATTACAGAAATATATTCAGTTCCTTTAAGTATGGTTGCTGGTCCTGGAGATTCCTTTTACAGCAATAATGAAGAACGACCACTTAATGTTTCAAACGGTGTAGAATTAAACTTTGCAATTATAGAGTCTGGTTTTATTGAAATTGAAGTTTATAATGAAATCAGTGAAAAAATATTGATTACATACAAAATTTTGAGTGCTACAAAAAATGGCGATACTCTTTCTGTTACAGAATTAATAGATGCAGGAACTCCTACCCAGCAAGGATATTTGAAGAAAAGAGTAGATATAAGCGGATATCATTTAAACCTTACTGGAATAAATGGAAACAAAACAAATAAATTGGTTACTCAAGCAGTAGCAACTGTTGACACAAACGGGTCAACTGTTAATATAAACAGTGGCTTAAAAATTAAATATGTAAACACAATGATTGATATAATACCTTATTTTGTAAAAGGATATTTTGGCAGTCAAAGCTATCATTTTGGACCAGAAACAACTGATTTCAGTGTGTTTAATAACATTATCGGAGGAACTTTGGACCTTGAGAACGTAGATGTTAATATTACCATGGAAAATGGAATTGGTGTCGATGCCAGATTACTGATAAATCAATTTCAAACACTCAACACCAAAACAAATACCAGCACCAGTCTTACCCATTCAATAATCAACAATCCGATAAATTTAAACAGAGCCCAACTAACCAATTCTGTTCCGGAGGTTAGCTATACTTTTTATAATTCGTTACTTTCCACCTCAAACTCCAATATTGACAACCTTATTGAAATTTTTCCCGATAAATTGAAATATGAAATTGATTTGCTCATCAACCCATTAGGAAACATTTCAGGAAGTAACGATTTTGTATATAAAAAACATCCTTTAAAAACAAAACTGAATATCGAATTTCCACTCTCTCTGGTTGCCAATAATTTAACTGTTGTAGATACTTCTGATTTTAACTTTAGCAAAAATTCTACCGGCAAAATAATAGATGGAACCTTGTTTGTTTATGCCGACAATGGCTATCCTTTTGATGCTGAGATGAGTTTAGACCTGTTAGACGGTAGTAACAACATCATAAAAAAACTCCCTGTAGTAAATCAAATTTTATCTGCCTTGGTTGATGCTAATTTTAGGGTGGTTCAAAGAAAAAAATCTGTACTTTCTATTCCAATTTCACAATCTGACACAGATGCTTTATATCGTGCAAAAAAATCTGTAATAACCGTTACATTTAACACCGTTTCACAACCTCAATTTATTAAAATTTACGATGACTATACTATTGACATCAAAGTAATTGGAGACTTTTCATACCATTTTAATTGATTGATTTGAAAAAAATAGTTTTAATAGTACTTGCTGTGTTTCTCTTTAAACAAGGTTTTGCTCAACAGCAAAGCTTCTTTTCGTGCGATAGCATTCCTCGTAGAAGCATTAGTTTCTCAAGCAATTTTGATTTCGGGTCATCTTTCGCTAATAACCAATTCATAAATCAATTTTTTGTTGGTGGCACTATTGACCGACCATTGAAAGATGATATGTATGAGAAATTGAGTGCTAAAAATACTGTTGGCGGAGATTTTAATCTAATACTAAACGCAGAATTAACAATAGATACATTATTTGGAAAAACCAATTTCTCATTAATTGTTGGAGTTGAACACAACGAGCATTTCGATGGAAAATTTACCTCGGATTTAATTCAATTAATTTTTGATGGAAACAAACAGTTTGCTGGCAAATATGCAAATCTTAGTGGTTCCAATTACAATTACTTGAACTATCAGAAAATAAATTTTGGTTTTATTAACTATAAAAAAGGGAGTCAAATAAGTTGCAAAGAGGGTGCTGTTTTTTCATTCATTAAAGCACAAGAGTTTCAAGCTATGGTTATCCCTGAAGGAACTCTTTTTACTGAACAATATGGAGATAGATTAGTCTTTGACATGGATTACATGTATAATAATAGCGATACGTCTAAAACAGGACTATCAGCTTTCAACGGTTTTGGAATAGCTACTGATTTATTTAGTGAATACAAACTTAAAACTGGAGGAAAAATAAAAATATATATTGATGACTTAGGTTTTATACAATGGAATAAAAATTCAGTTCAAATTGAAGCAGATTCGACTTTAACCTTTGACGGAGTTGAAGTTGACAATATTTTAGATTTGAATGATAATGTGGTTTCTAGCTTTTCACAAGATTCATTATTGGATTATGTTTCCAATAAAAAAAGCAAAACCGGATTTACAGTTGCTCTGCCCACATCGTTTGATATAAATTATCAGCAATTTATAAGTAAGAAAATAAATATAATAGGTGGAATTCGATATAAAATTTTATCAAATTATTTTCCGTTGCTGTATGCAAATGTTCAATATTATGCAACGCCTTCTTTTATCTTGCAAGGAAATTTGTTATACGGTGGATATGGACGTTTTAATTTTGGTGTAGCGTTCGCAAAACGATTTACTAATAAATATGAAATAATTTTAGGAACAAATCACCTTGGTGCCTATTTGGTTCCTTCACATACCTTTAATAATAGTGGGTTTTTAGGATTAAAGGCGTATTTTTGATAAATGAGTTAAAATTTGATGAATAATAATTATGAATAACTTAAATCAATTAAAGCATACTAATTCCGGTAACTTCTTTCTCATCGCAGGTCCTTGTGTTGTAGAAAATGAAAACAACGTATTTGAAGTTGCTTGTACTGTAAAAGAAATATGCAATAAACTCGAAATACCCTTTATTTTCAAAGCATCTTACAAAAAAGCCAATCGCTCTAGAATAGATTCATTCACCGGAATTGGTGATATTCAAGCATTAGAAATTATACAAAAAGTTAAGACTCAATTGCAAATTCCTGTTCTTACAGATGTGCATACTGCAGAAGAGTGTGAACTTGCAGCAAAATATGTTGATGTTTTACAAATCCCTGCTTTTCTCTGTCGCCAAACAGATTTATTGATTGCAGCAGCTAAAACAGGTAAGGTTGTAAACATAAAAAAAGGTCAATTCTTGTCGCCAGAAGCCATGCAGTTTGCTGTTAGCAAAGTGAAAGACTCTGGAAATGAAAACGTTTGGATTACTGAAAGAGGAACCACTTTTGGATACCAAGATTTAGTTATTGATTATAGAGGAATTCCTGTAATGCGAAATTTTGCCCCAACTATCCTTGATATCACACATTCTCTTCAACAACCAAACCAAAGTAGTGGAGTTACGGGTGGAAAGCCAGAGTTGATTGAAATTGTTGCAAAAGCAGGGATTGCTGTCGGAGTAGATGGAATTTTCATTGAAACACACCCAAACCCGTCAGTTGCTCTTAGCGACGGAGCAAACATGTTGCAGTTGGATAAACTTGAAAGGTTACTGAAAAAACTTATAAAAATCAGAAAAGCTATTCATGAGTAAACTCTTGACTATCACATTGATTTTGTTTCCCTTTTGGAGTTTTTCTCAGAAAGATACTGTTGCACATCTATATACCTTTGGAACAGTTGCTAACGATGTTGCCGAAGAAATTGCTCCTACTTCAGACGGAGGTTTGATTATTGTTGGTTCAACTGCCGGAAGTGGAGTAGGAAATACAGATGTTTATTTATTAAAAATAGATTCCTCTTGTAATTATGAATGGAGCTATGCTCTTGGCGGAAGTAATAACGATTGGGGCTATTCAGTAAAACAAACGTATGATTCCGGTTTTATTATTGCTGCATCTACTAACAGTTATGGAAACGGTGGTTATGATGCAATGCTAATGAAAAGAGACAGCTTGGGTAACTACCAATGGCAAAAACTTTACGGCAGTGACGACTGGGATTTTGCGTATGATGTTGTTCAAACGTATGACAGTGGCTTTGTGTTTTGTGGAGAAACCTATAACAATTCTAATGGTTACTCTGATGTTTTTGTTGTTAAAACAACTGCTTTAGGAGATACTGTTTGGACTAAAACCATAGGTGGAAACCTTATTGATAAGGGAAATTCGATAATTCAATCCAGAGACTCATCTGTTTTAGTAGCAGGAGTGAAAAATACTCCAAACGATTCTACTCAAGCTTATGTAATAAAATTAGATTTCAATGGGAATATTATTTGGACAAATGAATATGGAGGTGTAGGTGATGATATAGCAAATAGTATAATAGAAACAATCGATACTAATTTTTTTATTGTTGGAACTACCAGTAGTTTTGGTGCAGCACAAAGTGATTATTATACACTTAAAATTACACCCTCAGGCAGTATTATTTGGCAACAGTATTTGTCTAGCCCACTAATTGAAGTGGCAAATGATGTGCTCGAATTGCCAAATGGCGAATTTTTACTTGTGGGATACACCACTTCTTTTGGAGGAGGCAAAAAAGATGCAATCATCTATAAGTTATCTCAATCAGGTGCTTGGCTTGGAAAATCTGCAACAATGGGTGGGCTTGAAGATGAATTAGCTACAAGCGTTGTAGTTGGGCAAAATGGAAACATGTATTATTCAGGCTATACAAACACCTTTGGCGGAGGATTAAATGATGCAATGGTCGTCCGAGTTGATACTTTGGTAAAACAACAACAATTTACTACATCTCATTATTCAGACATCATTCCGATTTCAGTTCGTGAAATAACTAAAAACCAATCCGAAATAGCTGTTTTTCCTAACCCTGCAATTGACAAGCTGGAAGTTAACTCAACCAAAATACCGGTTCAACTTAAAATTTTCAATATTTATGGAAATTTAATTCATGAAGAAATGATTTATCAACCCAATAGTTCAATTTCATTAAAAAATATTAGCCAAGGTGCTTATCATGTTGTTTTTTCTACAAAAACAGAAGTTTTGAAAACCGAAAAATTAATTATTCTCAAATAAAGTGCTTAAGTGGTTTTCTAAATATTATTACCTGCTGTTAATTCTTCCTGTTTTTGTTCTGCTTACCTCAATCAGGTCTAATCTTGAATCTAATTTCACTCCTGAAAGAGTTCTGTACGCTTATTTAATTCTCTATTTTGCTGCTATACTCTTTTCAAAAAGACAATTAAAAATCGGATATCTATTTTTTGTCTATTTAGTTTCTGTTGTTATAACTTATGTTGAATGGAGCTATGTTTCGCTTTATCACGAGAGAGTAAATACATCAACAATTTTTATAGTATTGGAAACAAACTCAATAGAATCAAAAGAATTTTTGAGTCAGTATCTGAATTTTAATATTGTTTTTGTAGGGATTATACTTACCGTGTATTCCATTCTTGTATATAAAATTACTTGTATTGCTTTATTACGCTTTCAAAATGCAAAACAAATGTATGATGAGATATTACTTGACTTAAAAAACCTTTTTCACTTTATAGTACAAAAAACCAAATGGATTTATACAATAATTTCTATAAATCAAACTCGAAAAATAGCTGTAATTTCAGGTTTGCTGTTGGTATTTATAAGTTTTTATTTTTTGAGTAATCATCATAAACAACACCTAGCTTTTAGAATAGCAGAAAGTATTGGCAAGTTCAATGATGAGAAGGAGAAGTTCAATCATTTTCGATTTGGAAAAATTCAAAAGCATACGTTTAGTGCAAAATCAAATAGTAATATAAATGAACCGGAAACCTTTGTGCTTGTTATAGGCGAATCTACTGCCAGAGGACATTTAGAACTCTACAATTACTATAGAAAAACAACACCAAACTTGCAAAAAATGAAAAATGACTTGGTTGTTTTTCAAGATGTAATTAGCCCACATACCCATACTATACCCTGCTTGGAGAAAATGTTAACCCTTGGAAATTATGAAAATCCAGATAAAAAATTTGAAGGTTCAATAATTGATATTTTAAAGGAATCGGGCTTTAAAACCTATTGGATTTCAAATCAGATTCCCGTTGGAATATATGAAACCATGACAACAACTTTTGCAAAATCTTGTGATGAAGTGTATTTTACAAACCTAGGTGACGAAAAAGACCAGTTATCTTATGATGAAAAAGTATTCCCATTTTTAGATAAATCATTAAAAGAAAACCAGACCAAGAAATTTATTATTATTCATCTGCTTGGAACTCATGTTCAATATCAAAACAGATACCCAAAAGAGTATGATGTTTTCAAGGATACTCCAAATTCAAAATACCACAGCAATGAGATATACAAAACAATAAATTATTATGATAATGCTGTTTTATATAACGACTATATAGTTTCAACAATTATAGAAAAAGTGAAATCAGCAACACAAAATAGAAAAGCATCATTAATCTATCTCTCAGACCACGGTGAAGATGTTTATGAAACAGTCGATATGGCTGGTCACAGTGAGGCTATTTCAAGTAATCCCATGTACATAATTCCATTTGTGTTTTGGTCTAACAACACAAACCAAACAGACGCTTATGAAAGTTATACATCAAGAAAATACATGACCGATGATTTAATTTTTTCTATTGCTGACTTATTAAATATAAGTTTCATAGGGTATGACCCAGAAAGAAGTATATTCAACTCTAATTTTAAAGAAAGAAATCGGATTGTGAACGAAGGAAAAGATTTTGATAAAACACTTTAGAATGATGAATAGGCAATATATTCTAGTTGGTTTTGTAGTGTTTTGTTTATTTGTAGTGTTACATTATTTATTTTACTCAAATAGTTTTTTGTCCATGGTTTTTTATGAGAAAATATGGATTCATCGGGTAAACAGTAAAGAAAAATTAAATGAAATAAAGGATAGTTTTTTTGGAGTTGAAGTTGATCTTGTATTTCAAGATTCGACAAAATGTTTTGACGTAAATCACCCACCGGAAAAGTCAATCGGGTTAAATTTAAATGAATTTTTGTCGAGTGCTTCTGACAATAAAAAACTATCCTATTGGTTCGACTTTAAAAATCTAGAACCATCTAATCAAAAGCATGCTATTGAATGCTTGAATACTATTTCTGAAAAATTATCAATTTCTAAAAATCAAATAATTGTGGAAAGCCCTAGGGTGGAGTTACTCGATAGTTTCTCAAAACAAGGCTATCAAGTTAGTTATTATCTTCATTGGCCGGGGTTATACACATTATCCGATTCCAACCTGAATCAAGAGCTGATTAAAATTAATTCCACGATCAAAAACTTGAATTGGAATGGGTTCATTTCATCTGATTATCGCGATTATTCCCTTCTAAATATATATTTTTCAACACATAAAAAATTACTTTGGCTTGATGATTCTTTTGGAAAAGAAAATAAGTTTAGGGATAGATTAACTCTCTTTGAAATGTTGAGTGATGATAATGTAAGTGTAGTGCTAATGAAATATAAGGCAAAAACAATCGAGAGATAATTATAAAAAGAAAGGCTCAAATTTTTGAGCCTTTCTTTTTTATCTTATCACATTGATATGACCTTGATGTTCAGTGTATATATTTCTATACAATTCTTTGGCTTTAATTTTCCAGACATACACATCTGATTGAACTAAATTACCATTGAATTTTCCGTCCCAACCTTCAGTATAGTCTTTTGTTTCAAATAATTTTTCGCCCCATCGGTCAAAAATCATTAAGTGATATTCTTTCCAATCAACACCTTCTCCCAATGGTCTAAAGAAATCGTTATTTCCATCTCCATTTGGAGTAAATGTATTTGGAATATAAATTAAGTACAGTCCATCTATTACAACAGTTTTATATACAGTGTCTGTACAACCATGTGAGTTTGAAACTGCTAACTCTACCAAGTAAGTTCCTACAGAATCTGCCGGAAATTCTACAGAAGGATGCAGTTCTTGTGAACTACTTGGAATACCACTAGTAAAGTTCCAATAATATTCAGTTGCACCAAGAGTTTGATTGGTAAAATTAATGTAAGGGTTGGTTATGTCTGTAGGTTGTGGATCCATTGTGAAATCAGCAATAGGGTAGTCAAAAGCACAAACCAAATTTGGAATTGTGGTATCTCTGCTACAACCGTTAGTAGAAGTTACTGATAGAGTAACATTATAACAACCCGGAGTATTGTATTGGTGAGAGGTGTTTACGATGTCATTTGATGTGGCACCGTCACCAAAACTCCATGTTACATTATTTAGATTTGCTAAGTTGGACGTCGTGTTTGTAAATGTCGTTAAAACAGGGTAACATCCTGAAATATTGTTTGCAACAAAACTAGGTACAGGAACAGGGCTCCAATAAACTGTAACATTATGAGAAACAGTAGGTGTAGTACAATTATCACCAACAACAACTGTATATGTTGAAGGACTTGATAATGGGGTTACAGTAATGGATTGATCATTACCTATAAGCGTATTGCTGTTGTCATACCAACTATAGGTATATCCAACTCCAGATCCACCTGTAGCACTTGCAATTGCTAAAGTTGTTGAATGTTTAGGACAAATTGTATCGTCTGTAACAGTTGGTGGTGTTGTGTGTAGAGAGTCATGTAGCGTTATAATTCCGGTTGCAGATGTTTGGACACAAGTTCCAGAGGTATTAACAGTATAATTAAAAGTTCCTATACTGGTAGGCTGTCCGATAATTGTAAAAATACCATTATTAAAGCTACCTGTTACACCTGTTGGCAGTCCGGTAACTGTTGCATTTGTTCCACCACCGCCAATTGAATATGTAATGTCTATAATAGGTGAATTTATACAAACGGTCTGATTGTCATTTGCTGACGTTAAAGTTATTGTTGCGTCTGGAGTTACAACTATAATACCTGTATCAGAAACTTGTTCGCATGTACCTGTAGTTGTTACAATATAGTTATAAGTTCCGGTGTCAGAAGGTGAGCCTGAAATTGTGAATACCCCGGTATTAAATGTTCCTATTACTCCATTAGGCAAACCAGAAACAATTGCACCCGTTCCACCCCCTGCAATAGAGTAAGTTATATCAGTAATCGGTGAATTGATACACAAGTTCTGATTGTCAGTTCCTACTACAGAAGTTAAGCTTAATGTTGCATCTGGATTAACTGTTATATTAATTGTAACGGGTTGAGAAGTACATCCAACTGAATCTTGAGCAAATACTGTATAAGAAGTATTCATTAATGGAGTAATGCTGTGAGGACCATTGCCAACAAGAGCATTATCCCAAATGTAGCTTAATGTTCCAGTGCCACCTGTAGCTGTTATTCCTATCTGTGTAGAGTTATTTATACAAATTGCAGTGTCTGGTGATTGACTGGTAATAATTACTTCAGTTGCGGGTATTAATGTTATGGTTGTGTCAAAAGAACAGCCGGAGGCGTCTTCTACATGAATTACATAGGTTCCTGATGATATGTTATTTAATGAATCAGAAACAGGTTGTGAACTAGTTTGAAGCAATGTAACTCCTGTACTGTCATAAAACTCAAATGTATATGGACCATTTGAACCAGGGGTTGTTACTACAATTTTTCCGTCGTTTGAAGTGTTGCACGTAGCAGTATTAGAACTAATACTTGCTAAAAATGAACTGTTTATGGTTATGGTTATTGAGTCAGTATCGAAACAACCTCCAACGGGGTCAGTAACTGTAACTTTGTATGTGGTTGTTGATGTTGGAGATAAAATCGGATTTTGTATAGTTGGGTTTGATACGCCTGCAGTTGGTGTCCAGTTGTAGTTAAATGCAGCTGGATTTGGTGTTGTTGGGCAAGTAACAAAGAATGTAAGCGGTCTGTTAGAACTAGTTCCACTTGTAGTTGTTGAAGGACAAGCAGGTGAGCTATCTGAATAATAATAAACACTCGATGTAAATCCTGTTGCGCACCATGGTGTTTCGGAGTTGTTGGTATATGTTTGAGATAAATTATCATAGCATATTTCAACAATTAAGTTTGATGTTCCATCCCATTCATAAGCAACATCTAATGTGTGCATATTCATTCCAACAACAATATTAACTGTTTTAGGGTTAAATACTTGTGTTAATCCTGTTTGCCACGAAGAGATACTTGTAATATTTGAACACTTCATTTTGATAGTGTAACCATTATAAGTACTAGTTCCGTTTATTGTAGCAACCGGCCAACCTATTTGAGTAATTTTCCCTCCTACAAATCCCATAGCTGTTAGTTCAGCTGCAGTAAACAAAAATTGGTGTTTTGCATTTCGATACCAATTGCCATAAGGTGCAGGCCAAGAAGATGAACCATTAGATCCTGTAGAGGTTCCAACACCAATAGTTGATGATGAACCAGAGCAAGATGTAGTGGCGCTTGGTCCACATGTTGCAGGAATACCACCGCCTAAATCTAAGTTTACTTGGATTGGTGAAGTAGATGTACAGACAAAAGTAGTATCATTATTTACTATATTAATGTTAGGTGCAAAAGCAGGTGAAACCATAACCTGCATAGTATCTGCTCTTTTACAACCTCCACCATTGTCAACATTCAGAATAATTGTATTTAATCCTGATGTCATAAAAGTAGCTGTTGGGTTTGCACTTGTTGGATTGTTGAAAATTCCGGCTGGTGTCCAAGAATAGTTGTATGTTCCAGCAGGGTTTATTGAAGATGTAAAATTAACTGTTTCACCTAGACAAACAGTTGTATCTGACTGGGTAGTTGTTATTGTATAATTAGGAACAACAGTTACTGTTTGATTTCTTGTTATTGCACATCCACCGGCATTGTTTAATGTTAATGTGTAGGTTGTGGTTGCTGTTGGTGTAGCAACTGGATTTTTTATAGTTGGATTTGAAAGTCCTGCTGTTGGTGTCCAATTGAATGTATATCCGCTTAAGGTTGGTCCACAATTACCTGTGCCTGTATAGCATGTGAAACCATCTGCCCAACCTGGAATACCAGTAGATGCTGGTACTGAAAATTGTGTGGCACCTAAACCATTTATAAGACTAAAAGAAGCTTCACTTTGAAATGATCCAGTACCATATACTAATGAAATAGTGCTTCCACTAGTAATTGGAAAAGTTACACTATTGTTAGTGCCTGTTGTAATTGTGTATGTACCAACTAAAACGCCATTTTCATATACAGATATTGATTGTCCATTCCAGCCATCACCCCAAGAATCCACCATATTAAGTGTGTACATACAGGTTGACTCAACATTAAAGTTTACTGAACTTCCTTGACAAATTGTAGTGTCTCCCGGGTAAACAGTTAAAGGTGGTGGTGGTGTAACATTTACTGTAATAGAATCTTTTTTTGTGCATCCAAACGGTGAAGTTACAGTTGCAACATAAGTAGTAGATGCTGTTGGAGATGCATTTGGAGTTAAACTGGTCCCACTGTTTAGGGTAGCTGAATTAGTCCAGTTTACAGTGTATGCTCCACTATTAGGGTTAACAGTAATACCAATAGGTGTGGTTAAATAATCACAAAGTGTAGTATCTCCAAAATGAGATAGAGTGAAGTCAGGAGCAACATTAATTGTTATAGTATCTGTATTAACACATGCACTTGTTAATGTACTGGTCAGCAAATATGTTGTTGTTATACTTGGTTTAACTTGCGGATTACTACAACTAACGCAAGTAATGTTTACTCCGGGGTTAATTGGTTCTCCGGAAATTACACTCCAAGTGTACCCGGCACCATTACTAGCTTGTAGTTGAGCCCATTGGGGTCCACAAATTGTTTGGTCTGGTCCAGCATAGGGCTGATCAAAAACCGTTATATCATACGTGTAGTATTGACTTGCAGAAATTGGACATGCATCGTCTAATAGATTAACTGTTAAAACATTAATTCCTGTATCCAGCGGAGTCGGTGACCAGCAGAAATAACCAATTGGGTTTAAAGAACCGTTATTTGTAATTGTGAAATTTGCTCCCGGTATGGCTGTTGCTATATTTGAATTTACAGTAACATTATTCCCGTCCGGGTCAAGAAAACTAATTCTAAAACATAACGAGTCATTCGGACACATTGATATTGAATTGGAATCATTTTGAACTACTGATGGACCCGCATGTGTTATAACCATTCCCCCTGTATTTCCACATGTAGGAGCATTCCCCGCATAAGGTGCTGTATTTGAACAAGAGTTAGAAACTACAACTTGCATTTCTCTAATTTGTGTGCCGATTAAAACACCATTTCTATACTCATAAATTATAACAGAAACAACACAAATTTGAGTTTGTGAAGGTGTAAAGCACATCTCTCCTGTTGATTGATTCAAATTCATTCCGGAATTTGTTATAATTGGATTAAAAGGGGAGTATCCAGGAGTATAGGTTAGTGGTGTTCCAGGAGGTGTTGTACCACCAAAAGCTGAAGTAAATGAGTAATACAGTGAGTCTCCGTCAATATCTGATGCACCATGATTATATGTAGTCAACTGATTGGGACAAAGATAAGGAGTAGGTAATGCTAAAAACTGAGGTGAATTGTTGCAGTTTGCAACGACACTGTTTAATGATGTTTGGATATATAAATCCAAGGAACCGGGTGTTGTTAGGTTAGTAATACCATCATTTCTGCAGCATGTAGTCCAATACATAATCCAGTCGGCACAAGGAGTAAGGGTAACAACTCCTGTAAAAATATATTGTTCTGTTCCCGGTAATGTACCACCATTACAAGTGGTAGTTTGAGTTGGACAAACTTGAGAAACATCGGTAGTGCTTACCCAGTCTAAATTTGCAGTTACATTTCCGCACGACGATGAAAAATTTACAGTTTGTGGTGTTGTACCGATTGTAATACCAAAACAATCTCTATAAAGAGTTAGTGTAACTTGGTATTGATTATTGCCTAAGCAAGTATAAGTAATATCCCCCCCCATAACATGAGACGCGGAAATATTAGAATATAGTTCAAATATAAAAAGTAGTGATAGAATTAGTTTCTTCATGAAGAATAAAATTTATTTTGCAAATTTAATAAAAGTAACGTTAGACTGTATAGACGTTGTTCGGCGTGGCTGGGTTGCCTTGAAAATATTGATGATTAAAAAAAGTTTATTAGTTTGAAATTAGATAACAATAAGCTTTTATTTGTTATGAATGTGGCTTTAAACAAAATTATATTTTAAATAAAATAAAAATACAAAATATAATATTTATTTTTTTCTGTTGTTTATTAAAAACATTTAAAGTAATCAAAAGGTTCTAAACAATCATCACAAAAATATAACGCTTTACATGCTGTTGAACCAAATTGATTTTTTAGGGTTGTGTTTAGAGAATTACACCTAGGACACGGTATATTTTTTTTATTTAGTGAGAATAATAAGCCTTTATCTTCAGTTCCTTTTACTGGTGGTGCAATCCCGAAATTTTTTAACTTTTCTTTCGCCTCATCTGTTATCCAGTCAGTTGTCCAGGCTGGAGTATATGATAATTTGACGAAAACATCTGAGTATCCTTTTTGCAGTAGGGTATTTTTAATTTCATCTTCGAATAATTTCATTGCAGGACACCCTGTGTATGTTGGAGTAATTGTAACAATTATTTTATTGTTATTTATTTGCAAGTCTCTAAGAACACCTAATTCTTCAATAGTAATAACAGGAATTTCAGGGTCAGGAATTTCTGCTAAAATTTTCCAAATTTCATCTTTTGAACTTTGAGTTAAACCTTCCATGCTTTACAAATAGTATTTATCTCAAATATAAGAATATTACCACTTTGCATCAGGATATGCTCTCTGTAAAAATTGCATTTCAGCTAATAGATGACCTAAATATTCAGAGTGTTTTGCTTCTAGTCTTCCAGTTTGCATATATCCGTCGTTTGGGCGAGTTAATCCTGCTTTTGTTAAAACTTCAGTTACAGTTGAATTCCATTCCTGCTGTATTTTTGTTTGGTCAACACTTATTCCTTCATTAAGTAATAATCTATCTACTTCGTTTGTTTCGAATAAATCTCCTACAAAATCCCATATTTCATCAAAAGAATTTTGTATTTTTTCTTTACTTTCCGATGTTCCATCACCAAGTCGGATAACCCACTCTGCACTGTGTCTTAGATGATAAGTTACTTCTTTTATTGACTTTGTAGCATGAGCTGAAAGCATATTATCTTTACTGGATATTAAAGCGTTATAAAAATGATAAAAGTATGCAGATTGTAAAAAGTTTCTTGCAACAGTGTCCCCAAAATGTCCGTTTGGTCTTTCGGACAAAAGAGAATTGAAATATTCTCTTTCGTTTCTCTTGTATGCAAAGTCATCTTCAGTTCTTCCTTTTCCTTCAATTTCACCTGCGTATGTAAGCATTGTTCGGGCTTGACCTATTAAATCTAATGAAATATTTGTCATGGCAATATCTTCTTCCAGAGTTGGTCCATTGCTGCACCATTCACTCATTCTTTGCCCGAGAATAAGGCATGTATCACCAATCCTCAAGCTATAATTTATTAAAGCTTCATTTTTTGTCATTATTCTATTTTTTATACCGGTTTAGTCAGCAATGATTTTAAATGTGTTTTGCACCTTCTGGCATTACATAATGAGTAGGATGTCTATATGCTTTGTCGTCTGATGGGTCAAAAAATGAACCGCTGTCTTCGGGCAATGATGAAACAATAGAGTTTAAAGGCACAACCCATATACAAGTGCCTTCGTTTCTACGAGTATATAAATCTCGAGCATTTTGTAATGCCATTTCTTTATCTGTAGCATGGACACTACCTGCGTGTTTATGTGGTAATCCGGGTTTGCTTTGTACAAATACTTCCCAAACATCACCTTGACTGTCTTTAATGTTACTCATATTCTATAATGTTAAATGTATATTTTTATGCTAATTCCTTTTCTTTTTGTTTTATTCCGTAAGCTAATGCAGCTTTTCTAACCCATTCTCCATTTTTGTGAGCTTTGATGTGATGTTTAAGCCTTTGTTTGTTACATGGACCTTTTCCATTTACAACATTCCAAAATTCTTCCCAGTTAATCTTTCCATAATCATAACAACCTTTAGATTCGTTCCATTTTAAATCCGAATCAGGTATTGATAACCCTATAATTTCAGCTTGTTGAACTGTTTTGTCAATGAATTTTTGACGAAGTTCATCGTTGGTTTCTCTTTTAATTTTCCATTTTACAGCATTTCCTGTATTGGGTGAATCTGAATCATGTGGACCAAACATCATCAAAGAAGGCCACCAAAACCGGTTTAGAGCATCTTGAGCCATAGCCTTTTGTTCTGCTGTTCCTTTTGCCATATTTGCCATTATCTCATATCCTTGTCGTTGATGAAAACTTTCTTCTTTGCATATTCGAACCATTGCTCTTGAATAAGGTCCATAAGAAGTTCTTTGCAAAGAAACTTGATTAACAATAGCAGCGCCGTCAACTAACCAACCAATAGCCCCCATATCTGCCCACGTTAATGAAGGATAGTTGAAAATACTCGAATATTTAGCTTTTTCAGTTTGAAGTTCTTCAATAAATTCATCTCGACTTTTACCAAGGGTTTCAGCTGCTGAATATAAATATTGACCATGACCGGCTTCGTCTTGAATCTTTGCTAAAAGCACCAATTTCGCCCGTAAACTAGGGGCTCTGCTTATCCAGTTTCCTTCCGGTTGCATTCCAATGACCTCAGAATGAGCGTGTTGAGAAATTTGCCGTTGAAGATGTTTTCTGTATTCTTCTGGCATCCAGTCTTTTGGTTCTATTTTGCTTTCGGCATCTATTTTTGCTTGAAATTCTTCTAGTTTTTTATTGATGTCCATTTTATTTATGTTAAAAAACATACAAGTTTACCAAATTATTTGCAATGAGCCAAATGACAAATATCAGATGTTAAGAACAACAACATTTTTTGATATTAATTTTAGGAATTGAAAACATTTGATAGATTTGACTTTTTAAATTTAAATTTGTCGCAAATTATTTTTGAAAATGAGTATGTTCAATACGGTACCGGTTATAGATATTAGAAAAGAAACAAATGATGCTGTTTCTATTGCTTTTGAAGTAGATAAAGAAAAATATAGTTATTTACCCGGTCAATACATAGTAGTTAAAGCTATAATAAACAATGAAGAAATACGAAGATCATACTCTCTTTGCAGTGCTCCTCACGAAAACGATTTTAGAGTTGTTGTAAAAAAAGTGAGTGGAGGTAAAATGTCTAATCATTTAAATCAAAATATTAGTATTGGAGATAAGTTAGAAATCATGACTCCATCTGGAAGTTTTGTGCCAAAAAACTTAAAGGGAAATATTGTAGGTTTTGCTGCAGGAAGTGGTATCACACCAATTTTTTCAATACTTAAATCTGTGATAAATGCTGGAGGAAAATTCACTCTATATTATGGAAACATAAATCCCACAACAACTATTTATAAACAAGAAATTGATTCACTTCAAAATCAATACCCATCTCAGTTATCAGTTATTTATTCTTTTGATGAAGGTAAAAATTTAGGTATGCAAGATTTGAATTCAGGGAGAATAGATTCTGATAAAATCAAACAATTTGCCGAGCACAACAAAGAGTTGACAAAATCTGATGATTTTTTTATCTGTGGACCCGAACCAATGATAAACTCTGTAAAAGATTCTCTATCGTCTTTTGGCGTTGTAAAAGATAAAATACATTTTGAATTATTTTCTTCAACAAAAAAAAATGAAAGCAGTTCGTTTGAGAATACCTACACGGGTAAAAGCCATGTTACAGTATTAATGGATGGTGAAGAAATATCATTCGATTTAGACTCAACCGGAGAATCTATATTAGATGCATCAATTAATTACGGTGTTGATGCTCCATTTTCATGCAAAGGAGCTGTTTGTTGTACATGCAAAGCCAAAATTATTGAAGGAAAAGCTATAATGGAAATGAATTACGCTCTTTCAGACGCTGAAGTTGCTCAAGGTTATATATTAACTTGCCAAGCCCATCCCTCTTCAGATAGACTGATTGTTGATTTTGATGTAACCTAAGTGTTATTAATACTGAATTGTTAAAAAGGTCTTGCGTTGTCAAGACCTTTTTTTATAATATCAAACTAACTTTGGTTGATGATTCGATTCGTAAACTACTTTTTTTTAATTCTCGTATTTGGAGCTATAAGTTGTAACTCTTCAAAAAAAACAAATACCGTTAGTAAAGAATCATCAATCGATAAAAATTCAACCATTCAAATAAAATATGCAGAACTACTCCAAGTTTCATCTGAATTTATCGAAAACTTAACCTTGTATAAATTTATTGATAAATGGATAGGTGTTGAGTATAAATTCGGAGGATTAACATTTGAAGGTGTTGACTGTTCTGGGTTTGCAAACATTCTTTATAAAGAAGTTTATAAGAAAGATTTGCCACGTAGTTCGAATGAAATTGCCAAAATACTTAACCCAAAACCTAAAAATAAACTGGCAGAAGGCGATTTATTAATATTTGATATCGACGGGAAGAAGAATTCACATGTAGGAATCTTTTTAGCTAATGACAGATTTATTCATGCCTCGACAAGCAAAGGAGTTATTATTTCGACTCTAAATCTACCCTACTATCAAAAAACATTCAGTAAAGCAGGAAGTATATGAATATTCTTATTACAGGAGGAAGCAAAGGGATTGGAGCTGAACTAGTTAAGCAATTTGCTGCGGATAAAGAAAACTATATAGTTACTATGTCTAGGAACTATGAAGAACTAATTTTATTGAAAGAATACTGCTACAACACAAATGGAAATACAATTAATATATATAAGGTAGATTTCTCTGAACAAAACATTGAAAATACACTAAATGAAATAATACACCAAGAAAACAGACATTTCCATATTGTTATTAATAATGCAGGAGCTTTACTAAAAAAGAGTTTTCTAGAAATCGATAAAAATGATTGGAATAGAATTTTGAATATAAATATTGTTGCACCGGCAATACTAACCAAACAAATAATAAAACACAATAATAAAGTTGAATTTACTCATGTTGTAAATATTGGAAGTATGGGAGGGTTTCAAGGTAGCTCTAAATTTGCTGGTTTAGCTGCGTACTCTTCCTCAAAAGCAGCACTTTCAAATTTAACAGAATTATTAGCAGAAGAGTTTAAAGAGACTAATTTTAAATTCAACTGTTTAGCGTTGGGTTCAGTTCAAACAGAAATGTTGCAAGAAGCATTCCCTGGATATAAGGCTCAATTAACTGCAGGTCAAATAGCAGTGTTTATAAAAAACTTTTCAATTACAGCTCACACCTATATAAACGGAAAGATTATTCCAATTTCAACTACCACTCCATGATTCTACTAAATTTATTGTAGCAATTAAAATCATGTAAAACTTGCATTTTATACGTAAATAGATACCTTTTCAACATTCAGATGTGAAAAATATATCTTTGATAATCAACAAGTAGTGTTGTAACAGATAAAAAATTAACTAGATATATTTGCTTATATTAAAAAGGTGTTTACTTTTGCAACCGCTTTAAAAAAATAGAGGTTCTTTAAAATAAAGCAGAGATAAAAAAATAAAAAAGTTTGTCTAAATATTTTTTATATAAAAAATATTGGTACTTTTGCAGCCCTCATTTAAAACAACGGTTTTAAATAAACAGTAAAAAGTTTGAAAAAAAGTTTAAATTATTTTTGAAGTTTAAAAAATAATTATACTTTTGCAGCCCTCAAAACAATGACACTAAAATTTTATTAGTTGATTTGAAAAGAGAAAAAATAGATAATAGTTCACTATACATATTATAGCGTTCTTTGAAAAATTGAAGCAAGATAAAAATTAGGTAAGTATCCCGATTATAGAAATCAATTTCTTAAATTCGAGTGAAATAATCTTAACACATTTTAAGATTAATTACAACGGAGAGTTTGATCCTGGCTCAGGATGAACGCTAGCGGCAGGCCTAACACATGCAAGTCGTACGGCAGCACGAGTAGCAATACTTGGTGGCGAGTGGCGCACGGGTGCGTAATGCATATGCAACTTACCCATAACTGGAGAATAGCCTTTCGAAAGGAAGATTAATACTCCATAATATTTCGATGTGGCATCACATTGTTCTTAAAGCTTTTGCGGTTATGGATAGGCATATGTTCTATTAGCTAGTTGGTGAGGTAACGGCTCACCAAGGCTACGATAGATAGGGGGCCTGAGAGGGTTATCCCCCACACTGGTACTGAGACACGGACCAGACTCCTACGGGAGGCAGCAGTGAGGAATATTGGTCAATGGACGAAAGTCTGAACCAGCCATGCCGCGTGCAGGATG
>JADYZM010000003.1 GCA_020853105.1 Flavobacteriales bacterium
CCCCTTTCTTATGCTATCGTTCATAGAAATAAGTGTTTCTTTTAATTTAGGATTTTGAGTTTGTCTCTCCATCACCGAAAGTGCCCTTGAAAGAGGTAGACCTGCTTCGAGCATCGATGAGAGATTTTTTGCGAAGATTATTTTTTCCTGATTTTTAACGCGATTTAATATATTTATATTTATTGAAATATTTTTTTTGTCATTTATTTCTTCAAAATATAAAAGTGTCTCACCGTCTTTTTTTAAATCATGAAAAAGAGCGAATTTATCAACCGCTTCTCTAATACCTTCATGATTTTCGCCACCAATCTTTAAAGATTTATATTTAAATTTCATCCTGTAGTGAAATTTTATTTGTTAAATTATCGACTTCTTCAACTTTGTAATATAAGTTATAGAACATAATCGGACTAAAATTCTACTACGGGATTACTGCTCTGATGAAATCACTCGTAAAACTTCCTCAAGAGTAGTAATTCCTTGTACAGCCTTAAACACCCCGTCCTCAAGCATCGATAACATTCCCTCTTTTTTTGCTTGAGTATCAATTTTGTCTGAAGTTTCACCTTTAATCACCATTTCTTTAATGGAATTACTCATTTTCAAAACTTCATAAACTCCAACTCTTCCTTTATAACCATCTTCTGATTCGTCAGACTTCTTTGGTTTATAAAAAGGAATTTTTTCCCAGGTTGCATCGCTTGCAACAACTTTTTCTGCCTTTAAAGCTGATAATATTCTATCTAAATCGACAGATTTTGAGAGTGAATTTATTCCTGCTTTTGTCAAAAAATATTTTTCTTTAGAGGAGGTTAGTTTTCTTACCAATCTTTGTGCAATTATTATATCGAGCGTGCTTACTAATAAAAATGGTTCAACTTTCATATCAATTAATCTTGGAATCGAGCCGGCAGCAGAGTTTGTGTGGAGAGTAGAGAGAACCAAGTGGCCAGTAAGTGACGCATTTATTGCAAGAGAGGCGGTTTCATTATCTCTAATTTCTCCGACCATTATAATGTCTGGATCCTGTCTCACTAAAGCTCTTAAACCATTGGCAAATGTTAATCCGATTTCTGGTTTGACTTGAGTTTGATTTATTCTCTTTACTTGATACTCAATTGGATCTTCAATTGTTGAAATATTTACATCTGGAGTATTTAAAATATCAAGAATTGAATAGAGGGTTGTTGTTTTACCGCTACCAGTAGGACCTGTTGTTAAAATCATTCCAGTAGATAATTTTGTTGCATTATATACCTTCTCAAGTCCTTCACCGTGAAGGCCCATTGCTTCGAGCGTTAGCCCCGTTGAAGTTTCTTTTAAAATTCTCATGACAATCTTTTCTCCATAAAAAACAGGCAACACGGAAACTCTGAAAGAAACATTCTGACCATCAATTTCTGTTTTAAATCTTCCGTCTTGTGGAAGTCTTTTTTCATCAAGTTTTAGATTTGCTAAAACTTTTAATCTTGCCGTGATTGGCAGACCGGCAGTTTTTGGTAGAACCATTGCATCATGAAGAATTCCATCGACTCTATATCTTACAACCATTTCCCTTTCTTCAGGTTCAATATGAATATCTGAAGCGTTTTGAATAATTGCATGCTTTAAAAGAGTGTCGACAATTTTTATAACAGGCAAATCTTCGGCAATTTTCTTTAAATCATCTTTAAACTCTCCCGCAGACTTTTCTAATTCACTGATTGTTTTTAGTGTTCCAGACTCTTTTTGAATGATATCTCCAAAGTCTGCCTTCAAACTTTTTTGATACAAAAGTAATACACTCTTTATTGAATCTGAGTTTGTTAATCTTGGGAGAATTTTATGGCCTGTTTTCTTTTTTATAAACTCAATTGCTGCTAGGTCGTCAGTATCGAGCATAGCAACCTCAAGGGAATCTTTTTCTTTTTTAAAAGCAACTATATTGTGTTTCCTGGCGATTGGCTCTGGAATAATAGATAGAGTATCAAAAGGAATTCTTTCATTTTTTAAATCAACAAATGGAATTCCGAGTAAGTAGGCTTGGATTCTTTTTATATTATCGTTAGTTAATTTACCTTTCTTTACTAAAACATCACCAATGCTAACTTTATTTTTTTCAGCTTCTTTTTCGGCCTCATCAAAATCAGACCTCGAAACTAATCCGGAGTCATTTATAAAACCTTTGAGTTGTTTTTCCTCAATGTACATTAGGTTAATTATATCAAAAAGAATCGAGGAACGAAAAATATTTACTGAACTAGAAAACCTATTGGCGTACAAGATCTTGGACTTGCAGTATTGTTAATACAGCTAGAAAAATATGAACAGCTTGATAGAGTTGATAATTGACCTACGCAAGGAGGGAGCCCCGACTCACCAACCCCATTACCACACACTCTATATTGATTTGGACATGAATATATTTGTGTCTCTAGTTTATTTACCTGTGCGCCACCAGAACCCGCACAACTTTTATATAATGCAGAGACAACATAACCATTGTTCGCTTCCACTTTTTTATTAGTTGCATTTATAGAATATGCCCCATTTGCAGTGTATTCAGTTATGACATTTTGATTAATAAAACTAAAATCCACATGTGGAGTTCCTCCAATCGAAGCAAAGTAGTGGCAAGACGGATCAAATGATGATTTATCATTCAAATCAATTGCTGTCCAAGACGCTGTACCATTTCCACTCCCCGCAGTACTTAAACATTTTCCAGTACTGCTACCATTTAAATTTTTTATACAAAAATCATCAGCTAAAACATTTCCGTTTCCAACAAAGAGTCCAGTTGCTGCAGCGGTTACACCATCACTCAATAAACCTGTAAGTGCTAATGTTCCACTCTTTATCTGATTTCCCAAACCAACATTAAGTGGTGCCGGAGTATTTGAATTTGGTGCTGTATTTGACGGCCCAGTCCAAGCATAGATGTATGAAGCGCCTAAAATGACGATTGTTGAGAGAATAATTATTTTTGTTGAATCAATTATATTTTTTTTCATAAAATTACTTAATTTGTTGGAGTATTAACTGCTGTACATGTTCCACAGGCACTACAAACACTACATGAAGCATTCCCCCAAGGACCTCTAAATGGTGCACATCCAGACCAAATTGTTGTTGGACTTGTTGTTGCAAGTCCTGCCGTCCCAATCAATCCACTGCCATCTTTGCCACCCTGAGTTGTTTGTACTGTTCCATAGATCATACATTGAGTCGTAACATAGTTTTTAGCAACTGGTGCTGGTGAAGAAGGAATAGGTTGCGTACTTAATACACCATCTTCATTCACAACAACCATTCTAGTTGAGGTCCCAGCTAAATCTTGTATTCGAACTTTCCCATTTCCGACAAAAAATGCAGTCGCAGCAGCAGTCAGTCCATCTGCTTGTAATCCCGTTAACGCCAATGTTCCACTTTTTATTTGATAACCGGAACCAATATTTAGTGGTGCGGGTGTATTACCATTTGGCGCAGAATTTGACGGCCCAGTCCAAGCATAGATGTATGAAGCGCCTAAAACGACGATTGTTGAGAGAATAATTATTTTTGTTGAATCAATTATATTTTTTTTCATTGAATTAATAAATTATTTTAATGGTTGTGACATTATTTGATTAATTTGCTCCTCTGAAAAGATATTTGGTTTCGTTTTTGAAGGTGTTGTCATTATTTTTTTAATTTTTGAATCTGAAATGATTACCGTTTTGTCCGATGGCTGTAACATTATTTTACTTATTTCACTTTCAGTGAGAACGGTCTGAGTTTTATTATCTCCAGAATTATCAGGAGAAATAATTAAATTTTTGTCGATAAACCAGATCACAACTAAAGCCAAAAGAATAACAACAACTACAGGTACTAAATATTTAAGAAATGTTTTTAATATATTTATTCCCTTTATTTTATTTTTTTCTTCCATTTTTAGAATTCAACAATACTTGTAACGTTCACCTTCGCGTTATCATAATATGTTCCAACATCTTTCATAACACATGTGAGTGTATAGACCTGAGAAGAACTTACTTTTCCAACATCTACTAAACCACTATTTATTCCCAGAGTAAGACCGGTTAATGTTCCAGACCAACCGCCAGATTTTGTACAAACTGTATCCGAAGCGATAGCTGTTTTAACATCTACTCCCCAATTTACTGTTACTAAATCATCTTTTCTGATTGAAAGTGGGCCATCAACAGGATTTAACACGGAATTAGTTTTTTTAACCTTAAGATCAACGGGGTTTGTTAATAAATTTGTTAGCACACCTGCGTCGCATCTTGAATATGCATAACTAACATCTCCATCAAAAGTACCTGTTGGCTGACATACCCTTGTTGAGGTCGCTGCGCCAGAACATGTTGGACTGTTGTAAAATACTCCTGATTCTCCAATTTTTTTACATAAAC
>JADYZM010000004.1 GCA_020853105.1 Flavobacteriales bacterium
ACTTTTTTACCCATCTCATGCGACTTTAGCGCTTGGGTAATTTGACTCTCACTAAATTTTGACTTTTTCATATTTCCAGTTTAAAGTTATAACTTTTTAAACTGTTGAGTTTTTGGGGGGACTTACAGTTTGTATAATGGCTTTAACTGAAAAAAAAATATTATTACTAATTGAACTCATATTTTGTTGTTGTACTAATTATTTTATACTTGATATGAAATATGATGATTTATATATATGGAAAGATGCGGAGCAATATACTCTTGATAATATAAAAGAAATGATTGAGCAAAAGATTGTGTTTTTTTGGATTATTTTCACACTTCTTACTTTCTTAATTTGGTATTGGCTTATTCCAATGATGTTGGAATTAATTGCTTTTAGATTGGTATTACCTAAGTATCAAAAATTGATTTCTAAAATTAATGACCAAGAACACTTTAATAAGTTTGTTAGCATTAATAGTATAAGAAAGATAAAGAAGCTATATAAAACCGAAAATATACATAAAATAACACAAGAAGAGCATAATCAAAATATAGATAAATCATTTACTTACTTCTCTGTTTTTATTCATTTTGTAATTTGTTGGAATTTATTAGAGATAAATAACAATATCTACATGATTATAATATTTAGTATATGTATTATAGTTTGGATAATATCATTGTTATTGCTGCTTCCAGCCACTAAAATATTTAATATTTATACCCCTAAATAATGAACCTAACACTACTCCATAAACAATTTGGCACACAAGAAAAGTGCATAAGCTACCTTGAAAAAACGAGGTGGAATAAAAAACCGCTTTGTTTACATTGTAACTCAAAAAATGTAAAGAAAAGGGCTAAATCAATACGTTGGCATTGCAACGCTTGTAACAAAGATTTTAGCGTTTTAATGGGTACTATATTCGAGGGAACTCGATTGCCATTACCTAAGTTTTTTGAAATCATGTTTTTAATGAATAACGCTAAAATGGGTATAAGTGCTTCCGAAATAGCAAGGCTTGTTGGTGTGAAGTATCAAACAGCATGGTTTGCCTGTCATAAAACAAGGTGTGCAATGATTGATAATGAATTGAAATTAGAGGGAATGGTTGAATTTGATGAGGCTTACATTGGTAGTAAAAAGAAGAAAAAAAGCGAACTAATCGAAAACGAAGCCAACCTATCTAAAATGACAAGTAAACGAGGTAGAGGAACTAACAAAACCCCAATAGTAGGAGCAGTAGAGAAAAAAGGAAGAGTTTACGTTAAGATAATAGAAAAACTTACTGGACGTAACTTATTAGCTATGCTAAGAGATAAAGTAGATGTTGATAGTAGTATTGTATTTACAGACGATTTTAGAAGCTACAAACAATTTGATAAAGCAGTAGAACACATTACAATAAAACATAGTGAGGGTTACGGAAAAGGAGTAAAAACGATAAATACAATTGAGGGCTTTTGGAGTATAATAAAAAACGGAATCAAAGGCAGTTACAGGTCTGTAAGTAAAAAATACTTACCTTTTTACCTAGCTGAATTTAGTTACAAGTACAATAATCGTCATTTACAAAAAGATGCGTTCACCAAACTACTTGAAAACGCTGTAAAAGACGAGAATTGTTTACTAAATTATAAACCAAAGGGTAATCCTCGTGAAATCGTTGCTAGACAAAGGAAGTGTAAAACTGCAATGTCATAATATGGATAGGTACGTTTTTGTAATTGTAGTTCGTTTATCCAAGCAATTACTGATTAATAGAATTTTTTAGAATTTCAAAAGGATTGAAAATTTTTACGCATTCTTTTTAGAGTTGTGAGTTGAAAGTCAAGAATGAGTATTTTTCTATTATTTGAGCTTATTAATAAAGTAAATTCCTACAAGGATAACTAATATTCCTAATATTTGAATAAGATTGATAGTTTCACCGTCAAAAATTCCCCACATAATTGCGAAAACAGGTATCAGATAAGTTGTTGTTGATGCAAACAAGGCAGAAGTTTGTTGAACTAAAGTATTAAAAATTATCAAAGAAAGTGCGGTTCCAAAAACTGCTAAAATAGTTATAAACCCTAATGATGTCGGTGCTTCTGGATTGGTTGTTGTAATTGTGATGAAATCGGTGCTAAAAAGATAAATAAGAAGAGGAGGACCGATGAACATAAATACAAAAGAGGAAACCAACAAAGGGTTTAGTTCTTGCAAATATCTTTTAATGGTATTCACACTAATTGCATAGCAAATGGTAGCCGCAACAACTAATAAACTATAAGTAAATTCAGAACTTTTAAAGTTAAATCCATTGCCGGACAGAAGCATAATTGCTCCGATAAGCCCAATAAAAACACCGATAAATTTTAATTTATTGGTAGCAACTTTAAAAAAAAAAGTACCTAAAATAATTGTAAAAAGTGGAACCAACGAGTTTAGCATACCAGCCAAAGAACTTGAAATGGCAGTTTCAGCTTTAGTAAATAAAAATGCAGGAATTGCATTTCCAAACATACCTGAGATAATAAGGTATTTCCAGTATTTTTTTTTTACTTTTTTGAATGCAACAACAATATAGGGAAGAAAAAAAATAAAAGCTATTACCATTCTTAGAGCAGCAACTTGACCGGAGGAATATGCAACCAATCCTCGCTTCATTAAAATAAATGAGCTACCCCATACAAAAGCCAAAAGCAGTATTGAAAAATATTGCCAAAAAGGTTTAGATAAGTCGAAAAATTTCATTGTTGATATAATGCTTCAAAAGTAGCTACAAATAATTTGAATTATTTGTAAATTTGTTTTAAAATTTAAAAAAATGATTGCTGAGTTTACAATTGAAGGGTTGAGTTGCGGACATTGTGTGAGTGCTGTTTCTACAATCATTAAAAATATTAATGGAGTAAAATCTTGCAAAGTCGTTTTACCCAATAAAGCATCAGTAGAATTTGATGAGTTACAAACTTCACTTGATTTAATAAAATCGGAAATTAATAGTTCAGAAATATACAAAGCAATTTAAAACATGAAAACTACTCGATTTTTTGGAACGCTTTTTTTCTTAATTGTATTGTTATCATGCAGTCAAAAATCTGATAATAATGAAGCAAAAACTCAAATAAATCCTGAAAACATTATTTTAGCTGATTTTGAAGTAGAAGGAATGGTTTGTGCAGTTGGTTGTGCTAAAACAATTGAAGAAGAAATTGCTGCTTTAAATGGAGTAACCAAAAGTACCGTAGATTATGATTCCGGTAAAGCACATTTTGAATTTGATAAAACACAAATTTCTGAATCAGAAATAATTACAAAAATTGAAGGAATTGCCAATGGTCAGTATAAAGTAAAACGAATTTCAAACAACTCTGTTAATGAAAATACAAGTCAATCCGGCAATACAACCTCCAACGAAAGCGAAAAAGTAAAAGTAGATTTTAAAGGATTTGAAGTACCAAATTTGTTTACTTTTCTGATTAATCAGGTTTAATTATATATTCGATATAATATAATAATTCCTTTTATCAATATGGAATGATAGAGTTTTTTAACCATTTAATACACGAATTTGAACTGCCGCTATCTAACCCGGTATTGGTTTTTTCTCTGATTTTATTAATTATCCTTCTTTCACCCATATTACTTAGGAAGATAAATATTCCCGGTATAATAGGTTTAATCATTGCCGGAGTTGCAATAGGACCTCATGGATTCAATATTTTGGAAAAAAATTCAGCAATCGAACTTTTTTCAACCATCGGCTTATTGTATATCATGTTTATTGCTGGGGTTGAGCTAGACATGAATGATTTTAAAACCAACAGAAATAGAAGTATAGTTTTCGGTTTTTTTACATTTGTCATCCCAATAAGCATAGGATTCCCTGTTTGTTATTACTTTTTAGGTTACGATTTTGACGCCAGTTTTTTAACAGCAAGTATGTTTGCAACCCACACTCTTGTTGCTTATCCAATTGTTAGCAAATTGGGAGTCTCAAAAAACAAAGCTGTTGCTGTTACTGTTGGCGGAACTATTCTGACAGATACAGCCGTACTTATTATTTTAGCTGTGATTATGGGAAAGAGTGAAGGAAATCTAACTCAAGAGTTTTGGATACGGTTAGGAGTTTCTCTAACAATTTTTTCTGCTATCATGTTTTTAATAATCCCTCGTGTGGCAAAGTGGTTTTTCAAAAAGCTTGAAAGTGAGAAACATTCGCATTATATTTTTGTTTTGTCGGTTGTGTTTTTTGCTGCCTTCCTTGCAGAAGTAGCCGGAGTGGAAGCAATCATTGGAGCTTTCGTTGCCGGATTGGCTCTAAACAAATTAATTCCCCACTCCTCAGCTCTAATGAACAGAATTGAGTTTATCGGAAATTCTTTGTTTATTCCTTTTTTCCTGATTAGTGTTGGAATGTTGGTTGATATAAAAGTTATCTTCAGCGGACCCACTGCATTAATTGTTGCAGGAACACTCTCTGTAGTTGCCTTGTTTGGAAAATGGTTTGCAGCACTGATAACTCAATTGATTTTTAAATATAGTGGGGCTCAACGGCAATTGATTTTTGGTTTAAGTGGAGCTCATGCTGCAGCAACTTTGGCAGTTATTTTAGTGGGATACAAAGCAAAAATTATTGATGAAAACATTTTAAATGGAACCGTAATTTTAATTTTAATAACTTGCTTGGTAGCTTCTTTCGTTACTGAAAAAGCCGCAAAAAGAATCATAACTGAATCTGAAGACGATAACACAGGGTTAGAAAAACTTGAAAGTTTACAAAGTGAGCATATTTTATTACCCATAGCTAATGTTTCAAACTTTGAAAAATTACTCGATTTTTCTGTTCTTATAAAAGATAAAAATTCTGCAAACCCAATTTCAATTCTATCTGTGGTGTCAAACAACGACGAGGCAGAAGTGAATTTAATCAAAGCTAGAGCCAAGATGGAAGAATTTGTAAAACAAGGCTCTGCAACAGAAACAAAAGTGAATATGATTGCTACAATTGACCATAACCCTGCTGGTGGAATTGCTCGGGTTTCAAAAGAAATTATGGCAGATATAATCATTATCGGTTGGTCGCAACGAACAGGGTTTCTAGATAAATTGTTGGGCGAAAGAGTAGATAGTATATTAAACAACACAGACAAAACAACATTTATTTGTCATTTTGAAAAACCCTTAACCATACATAAAAGAATTGTTATTGCAGCACCTCCATTATCCGAACACGAAAACGGTTTTTCGGTATGGTTTGTTAAATTAGCTAAACTATCACAGGAATTGAGCATTCCTTTAGTTTTTTTCTGCAATGAAACAACCGAAAAATCTATAAAAAGATTAAAAAAAGAAGCTAAAATAGCAGCAAATATTCAATTTCAAATATTTGTTGATTGGGACGATTTTTTAATTATTTCAAAAGATTTACATCAAGATGATTTAATTGTTTTGATTTCTGCAAAGAAGGGAGCCACTTCGTATTCTACTATTTTAGATGTACTTCCAATGAAAATTGAAAAACATTTTGCTACCAACAGTAGAATTGTAATTTATCCTCAACAATACGATGTTCTAACCAGAGGAAAACAATATAACGATATCTCGACAGAAACTTTAACGAAGAGTATCGCTACTGTTCAGAAAATTGGTAAAGGCATTGGCTCAATATTTAATAAATCAGATGAAGACAAAAATTAGCTTTCTAAGGCTTTGTCTGACTGTTACTACCAAAAATATTTATATTAAATCCTAAACCAAATGAAATTCTAAGCTCATCTAAATCGATCTTCTTTTGATTGGAAAGATGTTTACCGGAAACATATCTGCCGTCAATAAACAAATGAAACCACTTTGAAGCGTAGTAGTTAAAACCCATTGCTACAGAAATCAATGGACTTACTTCCACATTATTTGTTACTCCTTGAATTGTTACAAAATTTGCTTGAGTTAAAGCTAAACCGGGTTGAAGTCCAACGTAAGGAACAAACTGATGATTAGTGTTGAAATGAAATGCAGCCCCAACAAACAATTGATGGTTGAGTTCTAACATTTGTTTGTCGCCTGATTTTAAATAAAAATAAATGTCGCTTCTAAGCGAATTCCAATCATTAACCAAATATTCTCCCAGCCCATGTAAGTATATATTTGTTTGTTCATGCTTTGTCATACCTCCAAAACTAATGGTGCCAGTAGCATTCAATAAACCCTTTCGAACAACAGGTTCTGTTGAGTTTTGGGCAAAAGCTGTTGACCAGATTAAAAAGAAAAGAATCAAATACTTTACCATAGTTGAGCAATTTTGAAATTTAAACTAATTGTAAATAACAAATGTCCTTCTAAACTGATTTCTTCATGGTTTTCTTTAAAGTGGATAACTTCACTCCCTTTCTCTATATGAGTGTGTGTATGAATATCGTTTCCTAAATGAATCATATACTGTCCTGAAACCGATAAATTAAAGTTGTGTGAAAAATTGATATGAGTACCTAATCCCAGTTGGGTAGCAGAACTCCATCTTTCTGAAAACAATGGTGTAGGCTTTTCTTGTGAAGGTTTAATTAGTGAAATTTTTGTATAATCAAAACAATGCCCTGCCAAAATATAGGGAGTTACTAACTGTTGTTGTCGTTTAAGCGGATAAAACATCACAGACCAACCAATGTGTGCATCGTTCCTATTAGCTAATCCACTAATATCTTCGCTAAAATAATCTAAAAACCATTCCGAATTTAGATATTTTCCAAAACTTAATCGAAATTGACCACCGAATCCAGTGCCGATGTTGCCGCTACCACTGAATGTACTAAAAGTAGAACGGGTACCAAATTCTAGGGTTCCGCTATCTTTAAATTTTGAATTCTGAGATTTTAAATGAAATCCAACAGCTAAAAATAATATTAAAAACCCTATACGTTTCATGATAATATGTTTTATAACATAATTACTAAAAATTTATACCAAATGTAGTTTTAAATTTGAAACGATAATTACTATCATTAATTTTGTTTTTTTAAAAAAAATTATGAAAACTCAAAATAATAAACCTGTCGTACTATGGCTATTAACGGGTTCATTAATTATTTTTTTGATTGTTATCATTGGTGGAATTACAAGGCTGACAAATTCCGGATTATCAATGGTTGACTGGGAGCCTATTATGGGGTTTATTCCACCCATGAATGAATTGGAATGGAATGAAGTTTTTGAAAAATACAAATTATACCCTGAATATCAAATGGTTAATTTTCATTTTACGCTGGAAGAGTTTAAGTCAATATTTTTTTGGGAGTATTTGCACCGTTTATTGGGGCGCATTTTAGGATTAGTTTTTATCATTCCGTTTATTATTTTTTTAATACAAAAGCGACTGAGTAAAAAAACTATTTTAAACAGTTTAGTTGTTTTTTTTATGGGTGGAACTCAAGGCTTTTTAGGCTGGTGGATGGTAAAAAGTGGCTTGGTTGATAATCCTGATGTGAGTCATTATAGGTTGGCAATGCATTTGATTATGGCGTTTTTAACTTTTTCTTATACTTTTTGGGTAGCCTTAAATTTGATTTATGAAAATGAAGAAAAATTCAATAATCAAGCTAAACAAAGGGAACTGAATAAATGGATATATAGTATTGTAATTGTTACTATTATTCAGATAGTTTATGGAGCTTTTGTAGCAGGATTAAACGCTGGATTTATACTTAATACTTTTCCAAAAATGGGAGATAATTGGATAGATGATTCTGTTTTTGCACTGTCTCCTTTGTGGCTAAATTTTATTGAAGGATTAGGAGGAGTTCAGTTTATTCACCGTTATTTGGCATACTTGGTTGTCGGTTTAGTCGTATTTTTTGTTTTAAAATGTAGAAATTTTAGTCTTACTCCTCGACAAAAAACAGCCAAAAATAGTATGTTGCTCATTGTGATAATTCAATTTTTATTAGGGGTATTTACTTTGTTAATGTCTGTCCCTGTTTGGTTGGGCGTGATTCATCAATTGGGTGCATTTTTATTGTTAACTACAATTGTGTATAGTTTACACGCATTTAAAACCAGTAAATAATCAAATATTATTCTTCAATTAAACCTTCTTTAACACGTTTTTCAAAGTCCAGAATCAGAAAATAATACATCAATACGCCAAACATATACAAACCCGAAGTAATCAAAAAAACATAAACGTATTGAATACCATTTTTTCTTAGGATTTGAAAAATTATTGAACTCACAAACCAGCTTCCAGACCAAATTGCTGCTGTTAATGCACTAACCATTTCTCTATTTCTTTCTCCTACATATTTCATTACAATGTCAGAAGTCATTGGTCCGGCAATATTCATTAAAGGTTGGCGAATTATATAAGCAATAACTGCTAAATAAACTGCAAATGGGTAGGGAATTAATTCTGTAACAGCTAAAATAATTAATGCTAGCACAGCAATTGACTGAGTTAACGGAACTGCAATTTTATAACCAATTTTTTCTTTGATATTAGGCACATAAAGTACCATACCAAACACAACTAACGTAGCTAAGCTACTTATAGCAGCATATTGATCAGAATCAATTCCATGAATTTTGTAAAAAAATAAACCAATAAAGGGTATAGTCAAACCGGCACCAACAGCAATTATAAATGTTGGAATCAAAGCTTTAGCAATTAATATCCAATCAAAATCCTTATAATTTAATCGGCTTTTTTCCAAAGCAGGAACATGTTCTTGATTTTTAATCTGATAAATAAAATAAAAGCATAAAAAACCAATGAATGATATGATTTGTAAGATTAGTTTTTCATTAAAAAATTCCGAATTGATGTTGCTTAATAAATAAATAATTAAACCACCTATTATACCTGCAAAACTCCATGTTGAATAACTTAAAGTAATTGCTGCTGTGTGTGTTTCAGGCTTTGCATTTCGTAAGATGTAGGGTAGGGCAGTAATTTGAATACCGGTAAAGCTTATTCCCCATAAAAATAAAAAAGAATACAAAAGAATATCAATTTTTAAGTCGATTACAACTAAGATTAATAAAGCAAAAATGGGTGTTAATATTGATGAGGCTAAGAAAATTGGTTTAAGCCTTCTACCTTTGATAAATAAACCCAAAGGAAATGCAAAAAGTAAAACTCCCAAAAATCGAAAAGAAACAAATGATGCACTTTGGTGGTCCGGATAGCCTACTTTTTCCATATAAATCAGCATGATTGTCATGAAAGAAGTATTGATAAGTTGCAGAAAAAATTCTGCTATAATAAATAGTATAATATGCCGTTCAAGCTTCTGGTAATGCCTTATAAAGGAAATTAAATTCAAAACAAACTGATTTTCAAAGAATACAATAGGAGTTTAGATTGAAACCATTAAGAAGTGAAGCTGATGTCATCCGTTTTTTGCCTTCTATTTGCAATTCTAAAATTTCAATAAAACCATTTAAAACTGATACTCGAATTGAATTTTTCGTTATAATTAATTCGCCTGTTTTTTTGTTGTGATTTTCAAAAATGGGGACACTTTTAAAGATTTTTACAGCCAATTTTTCATCTTTTTCTTTGTGTTGAAAAGTTGTCCAAGCAGTTGGGTATGGACTCAAACCTCTAATCTTATTGTGTATGGACTTTATATCAGCAGCCCAATTTATTTTGCAATCTTGTTTAAAAATTTTAGTAGCTGACTTTAATTCACTGTTTGGAATATTTTGTTTTTGAGGTTTTATTTTGACGGAGTTATTTTCAATTGCTCGAGTAGTTGATAATACCAATTTTGCTCCAATATTCATTAATTTATCGTGCAATTCGCCGGCAGTTTCGTTTTCTCCAATTGCAACTTTTTGTTGCTCAATAATATCGCCTGTGTCTATTTCATGAGTTAGAAAAAAAGTAGTAACACCGGTTTCAGTTTCTCCATTTATTATACTCCAATTTATGGGGGCAGCTCCTCTGTATTGGGGTAATAATGAAGCATGAAGATTAAAAGTGCCAAGCTCAGGCATATTCCAAACTCGTTCGGGCAGCATTCTAAATGCTACTACAATTTGCAAATTTGCTTTTAAGGCTTTTAGTTCTTCAATAAATTCTGTTGATTTTAAATTCGTTGGCTGAAGAATTTTAAGGTTTTGCTGTGTTGCAAATTTTTTTATTGCAGATTCTTGAATTTGTTGACCTCTACCAGCTGGTTTATCCGGACTGGTGATTACTCCCACAATGTTATAGCTATTTTCAATTAAAATTCTTAGCGGTGCTACTGCAAATTCAGGAGTACCCATAAAAACTATCCGTAATTCTTTTTTACTCATTTTGGAGGTAAATATTTTCCAAAATTAATAATTTGAGAGTGTGAAAATAGCTTTGATACATATTGAATTCAGCAAGTTTTCAACTTAATCAAACTCAAACAAATTCTTCTCTCTGTTGTATTTAACTGAAGTATTGGTGAATAGTTTATCTATTTCACCACTTTGAATGCAATTGGAAGGCGTATTGCTATAAAAATTACTGTTATTTACAATCCAAATTTGGTCAGCCAATTGTAGGGCAGATTCAATGTGATGAGTAGAGAAAATTACTGATTTACCACACTCTTTTGATATTTTTTTTAGTAGTTTGAATGTTTCAAAGTTGTTGGCTAAATCTAAATGTGCAGTTGGTTCATCTAATAGTATAACTGGAGTTTCTTGAGCAATAGCTCTAGCGATATTCACTTTTTGTTTTTCACCATCACTTAGGTCATTAAAATTTTTTCCTTTTAAATGGGAAATGCCACATAAATTCATTGCTTCTGAAATAATAATTCTATCATTTTCATTAATTGTTCCAAGCCAATTTGTAAATGGATATCTTCCAAAAGCAATAAAATCTTCAACAAGAGTGTGATTGATATTAATTTTTTGAGTGAGAACCACACTAACTAGTTTTGAGAATTGTTTGTCGGTTATTTTATCTAAATGTATGTTTTTAATAAAAATGTTTCCGGATATTGGCTTCAGTAGTTTACAAAGAGTTTTTATAATTGTTGATTTTCCTTGACCGTTTCTGCCAACAATACAAATCATATCGTTTGTATGGGTATTAACTGTTATTGGCGACAAAATTGCTTTATTTTTATAGCCTACTTCCAGTTTTTCTATTTTCAATACAACCTCCATCATCCAACATTTGTAATTTTTGCTTTTCTAAAAAGTATCCATATAATTATCGGAATCCCAATGAATGAGGTTATTGCGTTAATAGGAAGCACAGTTTCTGAATTAGGTAATGAAGTCAAAATATCGGCAAATAACAAAATATTTGTACCAACTAAGATAGAGTAGGGAACCAGTATAAAGTGATTTGAAGTTTTACTGATTAATCTTGCAATGTGTGGTACAACAATTCCGATAAAACCAATTGGACCAAAATATGCCGTAACAATCCCTGAAAGTATTGCTGTAATTATTACTGTTTGTAACTGAAAATTTCGAACGTTCAATCCTAATGTTCTGGCATAGTCCTCGCCCAACAAGTACAAATTAAATTGTTTTGAAATTACAATTGACCAAATGAGTGTAGCAAAGATTATAGGTAACACAAAATATAGCTGTTGACTGGTTACATTGTTTAGACTTCCCATAGTCCAAACTATAAATGACTTGAGTTGGTTTTCAAAACTAAAGTATTGAATTACGCTTATCACCGAAGTAAAAATACTCCCCAGCATTACTCCTAAAATCAAAACAGTCATGATGTCTTTCAAACGGTAAATTGCACTTAAAAGAATCATCAAAACAAGGAAAGAACCTGTAAATGAACATATCAGCAAACCGTAGTTAAACAGCAGGGAATAGGCAGAAACAGAGAAGCCAAATACGGATATTCCCATTATAAAAATTGCAACACCTAGCCCTGCTCCAGAACTTATTCCGAGAATGTAGGGTCCTGCCAAAGGGTTTCTAAATAGAGTTTGCATTTGTAGCCCACTTACAGAAAGTGCTGAGCCACAAACGATAGCTCCTATTGCTTTTGGAAGCCTATTATTCAGAATAATCATTTCCCAGCTTTCTTTTTCAATTTTAGTGTGTGTCAAAATATTAAATATAGATTTTAATGGAATTTTAACAGAACCAAGAAGAATATCGAGAAAAAATAGAACTGTAGCTAAAACTAAAAGCAGAAATAAAAAGAAACCGTGATTTGATTTTAAAAGATTCATTCCAAGTAATCAATTTTTCAAAAATAAACTTTTTACTTCCGAAATTATACGAGGATTTAGAATAAGAATAATTATTCCTGTTTTGTATTCATTAAATCAGAAAATCGAATCAATGACATTTGATTGTTTTTTGATTTCATAGAGTTGAATACATTTTCTTTCTCGGTTTTTGTTAAATGCCAGCTTAATGATATTTTGTCTTTAACATTATCGAGCTCGAAATCAATAACATGAATGGGTTGTTTGAATCCTGTGCTTAAATATTGCATCATATCATCAAAGTTATAATCTTGAATTGCAAACAAATTACCATATAAACTTCCGATAGGAAGACTGATTGATTCCATTAGCGATTGAAGGGGATTAGATTCTATTTTAGTTTCTTTTGGCTTATCTCTAAATGTTAGAATGATAATGCCGCTAGTGTTTTCTTCTATCCATTTTTGAAATGTATGGATATATTTAAATGTGCTTAAAGTACCATAATTATCACGTAATCCAGCATCTAACACAATCATTTTTGGCTCTGAAGGAAGAGAAACACTAGGCATAATATATGGAAAGGTAGAACTCATGCGAATAACACTTGAAAAGCGAATACTATCTGCTCCTTGATTTTTATACATTGCTCTGAATTCAATATTTTCTGTTAGTGGTTGATTAAAAACAATGTTATTGGGTAAGTTGTTTGTTAAAAATGAAATCGATTGTGGTGAAATAAGTAATCTTCTGGCATCATTTGAAATAGCTGGAGAAAATATCATCAAAGGTATTTCTGAATTTTGCTCGGGTGTTTTGTAAGCAATCAATGGTTTATCAAGTATTTGATTGGTATTATCTAAAAGTTGTTTTTCAAATGCAAATCCTCTGTCTTTGGTGTACATTTGGTGATTGTATTCAAATTGTTTGGTTCTGATAAAAAAGTCATTAGTGGCTATATAAAATGCTATCGGATTTAGTAAATCTTTAGCAATGTTGTTTCTGTATTTTACATCGTGTAATTCTAAATCATAGCCTTCTTGATTTTTTAAATAAAGCTCTCTGTAGTATGAAGCACCAATCATTCCACCTGATGATCCTGTAATAAGATGGGTATGCTTAAAAAGTTCTCCGTTAGATAAACTATCAATGTATTGTAGAGAATAAAAAGTCCACAGAGCAGCTCTAGAGCCACCACCACTTGTGTTTATAAATATAATTTTTGGTTTTTGGGTGTTACTGTTTTTTATTTTCCAACTTTCTAAAATTGATAAATGATGTTTAATATCATTTTCAACGTGTAACGCGTCAATTCTATAGGAATCTATAGTGGAATTTGTATAAACAGCTCTGGTTGTGTTGTAATTTAATCCGTATGCTCGGTTATCGTAGTTAAAATCTTGTTTCTTGGACAAATAATTAATAATAACAAAAAGCAAAATAAAGGTCAATGTCGCCCATGACTTCAGCCATGTGTGTATTGCACTGAATAAAATCAAAATAGTTGTAAATAGCAATACTAGACTTGCAGCAGCAGGAATTATAAAAATTGGAATTTCGTTTAGAAACCCCAATCCGATAAATGAAATAAAAACAACCAATTCAAAAATTGTAGCATTTATACTGTTTTTTTTGAATATGGATTTAAGCATATTGATGTCATAATGAGAAATATCTCTAGCAGGGCGAATAGTAAATGGATTGTATAAATAATATTCTACGTGCCATTTTTTGGTATTTTTTAGAATTGTAAACCAATTTTTTTCCCTTAACAAAAAAGAACTAACTGCTTTGGTTTTCGATTTTTTCTTAGGCTTTTGTTCATCGTCGAGAGTATTAATCAAATTTTTTAAAAATCGATTTGTCGAGAAAAAATATGTAAAAGAAATAAATATGAAAAATGAATAACCGGCAACAAAGCTTAGAGAAAACTTAACGATTTCAGTTGTTGATGCGATTTCATTTTCCATTAAAAACGATGACATTTTAAAAAGATAAAATAGTATAAAAACAAGTGGAATAAGTGAATTGTTAATACAATATCTTAAAAATGGGTGTTTAATTGCGGCTATAAAAGGGAATTTTCCGCTGTTAATTACATAACCTGTAATATTAAAAGCCATTACAAATCCGCCAAACGAAAACCCCAGTATAGCAAATGACCAAAAGCTGATTTCATTCAAATATTCAGGGGCAAGAAATAAGTTTGGAATTCCATATTTAACAAATAAATTTTGGTTTACAATACCAAAGAGTAGAATCCAAAATAAAATTATAATATGGTTCCTCTTCAGATTTGTTAAAAGAAGTTGTGTGGGTAAGAAGTAAAAAATATTTTTAATCATAACAATACGAACTGTTTCTTCATACAGCTCAAATTACGATTACTGATGGAAATAGTTTTATTTTCCAATTTATTTTTTTATACGTTCAATCAACTTTTCAATTGAAGTAATAAAATTTTTTAATAAATCAAAATAAAGAGTTATTGCCAAAAAGATTGACATTAACCAGATAACCGAAATATTTACCCAATACGTGTCCACATACATTCCAAATATTTTTTTATCAGGTGCATAAAAATGAGCTCTAAAGCCATCCGGACTTAAATATATTGGATCCGCTTTTTGAATGAGCTTATTATCTATTTCAATAATTTTATTCATCTCATTTTTATCTTTTACAAAGTCAGATAATGCGTCGTTTGTAAAGTTATCTTTCATTTGAATAAATAAATCTTTTGCAGTTTGATTTTCATTAAGCTTTGATGCTAGTTTATCACGTTTGGTGTTTGCTTTTTTAAATCGTTGTAAATAATAATTGTTTAGCTCCTGCAAATAGTTTTTTGTGTTAAAAAAGACTGTTGCATTAACTTTTGTTAGTGTTAGCTTATCCAAATCATCAAACTTCACTTTTGGATTGTTTTCTAATTCTTTTGCAATTTCGTGTTGCAATAAAATTAAATTATTAGTGAGTTCTTCTTTTTTTGAAGCGTCATTGATATTGTTTTGTGTGCTACTTAGTTTTTCTCGTAGTTTTGCTAACCAAAAATTTTTCTTGAATTCAACAACTTTTAACTCCTTATCCAGTTTATAAAATTGTTTTTCAAATTCATTGTCTTTAAACTGGTGTACTGCTAATGCTTCGTACGCCCATCGAGAAGCCATAACTTCACCAACAACAGGAACTTTATCTTGTAAAGTAATGGTTGGATTAAGTTTATTAAACTTTACAATTACTCCACTAAGTAATAATTGTGGAATCACTAAAAATGGAATTAAAATATAAATAGTTACAGCCGAATTAAAACTTGCAGAAATGTTTAAACCAAGCATATTTGCAAAACACGATGTAGTGAATAAAACCAACCAATATGTTAAATTCATTCCGTCTATTCCTAAAATTGTGTTTCCAATTAGAACAAAAGATATGGTTTGAATAGCTGATATAATAAACATGATTGATATCTTAGACATTAAATAACTGCCTTTTGATAAATTCAAGAATTTCTCTCTTTTTCGTATCTTTTGGTCACGAATAATTTCTTCTGCACTTACTGTTAAACCTACAAATAGGGCAACAATTACCGACATAAAAATATAGGCTGGAACATTTTCATTTTCTCTAAAAATATATCCCAAATGATTATTCACATCAGAATTAAAATATCGAACTAAATAGGATAATATAAAAGCTAAAATTGGAGCTTCAAGAAAATTGATAAGTAAATATTGTTTATTTGTTAATTTAGATAGTACGTCGCGAATAACAAAGACTTTATATTGTTTAAAAGGATTGGGAATGTTAAAACTAATGTTTGGTTTTTCAATTAATCGCTTAAATGTTTCTGCACTCTTTTCAATTTTTTCTAGATAATATTTATACCATTCAGTAGGAAGTACTTTTCTGTGAGAAGTTGTGTTTCCATACTCATCAACAACTCTAGACTCAATAATATTAAAAATTTGTTCAGAATTAACGTTGCCGCACGTTATACATTCACTTTCGCTACTGTTTACATGATTTACTAATTCTTTAAAATATACTACAGCATCTACTGGGTTTCCATTGTAAATTGGGTAACCACCCGTATCTAAAATCAAAAGGTTATCGAACATTTTAAAAATTTCGGAAGAGGGCTGGTGAATCACTACAAATACAAGTTTGCCTTTAAGTGCAAGTTCTTTAAGTAAGTCCATTATATTTTCAGAATCTCTAGATGATAAACCTGAGGTTGGTTCATCAACAAATAGAACTGCAGGCTCTCTAATTAATTCAAGTGCAATGTTGAGCCGTTTTCTTTGTCCTCCACTAATTGTTTTTTCAAGAGGACTCCCAACTTTTAAATCTTTGGCTTGGTCAAGTCCAATACTGGATAATACATCAATTACTCTTTTTGAAATCTCTGTGTCAGATAAGTTGTCAAAACATAGTTTAGCGTTGTAAAAAAGATTTTGAAATACAGTTAGTTCTTCAATTAATAAATCGTCTTGAGAAACGTAACCGATTACACCTTCTATTTTATCGGGTTCTCTGTGTAGATCTATACCGTTAATTGTAATTTGTCCGGTTGTTGGAACATAAGCACCATTGAGTAAATTGAGTAGTGTGGATTTTCCGGCACCACTAGCTCCCATGATACCGACCATTCTACCTGATTCTTCAGAAAAATTGAAATGGTGCAACCCCATATTTCCACCTTTAAACTTATAGGTTAGATTTTCGGCATTAAAAACAATTTTTTCTTTTGTGTTAATATTAAAGAAGCTGCTAATAATATCACTATAATAGATTGGCTGAACTTTTGAACTACGAATAGATGAGCCAGGTGTTAAAATGTGGGACCTCGATTTGTTTATAAGAATACCGTTCAGGTAAAGTTCTGAATCGCCAAAATAGCGAACAAAAAACATGTTTACGGTTTCTATTTTGATAATTCGTAATTCTCCGGTTATACCTTCAGACGAAATGTGTCTGCAAGGAGAATATGTGTTTTCCTTAGCATTATTGATAATTAACACATGAGGTGAATTTATTTTATTGTCAATTGTATTGTGAACAAAAGACAAACATAAATCAAATTCATCTTTTGGAATGTTGAATGTTTCTGAAACCGTATTTACAAATTCAAGTTCTTGTTCAGAGGCTTCTTTATTGGCATAAATAAACTCTAATAATCGAATTAAAACAATAATTTTTTGTTTTTGAGCAAGTTCTTCATTGATTTGAGTGCAGATTAAAAGAACTTTTACCGAATTAACTGATGTTCTTTTACGCTTTTTTTCAGTATCAGATTTTTGATTTTTTGCTTCAATAAATTCATCATATAATGAAAGATATTGATCAACTAATTGCTGATTTAATTGTTGCTTTAAAAATGACTCAACAATAACTCTACTGTTATCTGAAAGTTCATTGGATTCAGATACAATGGAGAACAACTGCATTAACGCTTTCAGTATCCTTTCACTCATGCTTTTGTGTTCTAAATTTTAGTATTTTATACAAAAAAAGGCATTATCGATTAAACAATGCCTTCATATTTATTAGTTGTTAGTTTATTGTTTAAAGCCTACTAAAAGAACAGCACAACCAGAAGCTAAGTTGTTAGGGTCTAATTGAGCTTCGATTACACAATCAATTGTATTTGATACTTTAAAGTCCCAATAAGGGGCATTCGCGTAATCTTTGTTTGTAAACAATAAGTTTCTTTGTTGGTCATATACTGAGAAAATTAGATTTCCGTCAGTTAAACCACTACATGCAGCAAATCTATACGTGCTATTTCCATAAAGAACCATGTTAAACTCGGCAATTTCATCATCTAATAATAAAGAACGATAGTCTTGACCATCTGAGATAAATCCCATTTTAATATGTTTGTCACACATTGATGCAATTGTATCACATTGTCCGTATGTTGTACTTAAAGCGAAAAATCCAATTAAAACAATCGCTATTTTTAAAAATTTATATTTTTTCATTTGTTATACTTTTTGAAATTCAAAAAAATTTAATTAATCAATTCAGTTCTGATTTGTGATACTTTATCACTGATAGCTTTAAGTTGTTCGGCTGAAATTATAACTTCTGTTGTACTGTTAATTGTTGTTACTTTGTTTTTTGCATCAACTGTCGGTTTAACGTAAGTATAAACGATTTCAATTTTTGAAAAAAGGTCGTCCAATTCTATTAATTTATCAATGAAAGGAGTGTAATCAGAATTGCTGTAGTATGGAGTTAATATTTTAATCAAATTACTGATTGTATTTTTTTGCTCACCAATTCTTTTGATAATTTCTTTGTTGTTAGTCATCTTTGCAGCATTTACAGCAAAATATAAACTCTCTATCCAACCTCCGGCAAGAATAACAGCTCCAATATCATTTTGTTGGTTGTTTTTTAAGTATCTATCACTAGCTTTATATGCATCAGAAACCATTGAAAGAATAGAGTCTTGATTTCCGATATTTTTTTCAAAACGATTAACTAATTCCATGTCAAAAGCACTACTAACTCCTAAATCATCACCAATAGATTTAATGGCTGTTAAAAAAGAGATTGCATCTTGTGTTTGTTCGTAAAGAGTAACATAACCTAAGTCAGCACCATAAATACCAAGATTTACTGCTTTTTTAAAATTGGTTGAATATTTAGTAACGTTAGAGGGAATATTTAGGATGTCCTTGTTGTAATTTGTCCCGGAGTTTTTTATTAGTGTTGCTGTTTGGATTGGAGAAGGAATACTAAAAACTTTACCGTCAATTTCTAGAAGTTGAGACTGTTTTGGGTTAATTTCTTCTTGAACTTCTTCTGTTTCTTCAGTTGGTTTATCTCCACCACAACTAGTTGCAATTATAGCAATACAGGTTACGATTATGAGTTGTTTCTTGAAGTTAAATAATTTTTTTACCATTTTTTTAATTTTAAAGTGGATTTTTTTTCTCAATTGCAAATAAACAAAAAATCTTTGTTACTAACCAATTTATATTTCGATAAATCTAAACTATTTTATGTTAATTGTTGAAAATGTTGGTACGAATTAGATAAAATCGCAACACAAAAAATGAAATAATTGCAGAAACAAAACAATAAAAACTGGTTAAGTATTCTTGTAATATCAGTTTGCCGGTAAAAAATAAAAGGGAATAGGTAAATAGAATAGAACTAATCCAACATACAAAAAGATTAAACAAATTTGATTTAGTTACAGATGAAGTTTTAAATGGTTTCCAATTTCCGTCAGGACGTACTTTAGTATAGAAATTCTGAAGAACAGATTTTTCTGTTTGTTTCGTTATAAAAGTTGCAACTACCCAACTTATGGTTGTGAAGACTACTGTAAAAATAAATGGACCTCTGTTTTCAACAAACTCATCACCAAAATAATTTACCAATACAAAATGACCTATTAAATAACCAGCAAAAGGAGCTAATGTTGCAACAATCTCACTCCACGCATTAATTCGCCACCAATACCATCTAAGAATAAGAACAAGGCCTAACCCCGCACCGCATTCCATAATAAATTCCCAGACAGCAGCAATTGAATTGATTTGGGTGGTAACAAAAGCTCCAAAAATCATAATTAAAATTGTAGTAAGTTTTGAAACCAAAACATAGTGTTTTTCTTCTTTTTCTGTAGCAATTTCATTATGAGGCTTCTTAATAAATCTTTTATAAAAATCATTAACCAGATAACTAGCTCCCCAATTTAATTGAGTTGAGATAGTGCTCATGTATGCAGCCAAAAAAGCTACAAACAGAAGCCCTTTTAATCCAACGGGAAGAAAATCTTTCATGGCATAAACAAAACCTAGTTTTTTATCAGTTAAATCTGGATATAAAATAACTGAACACAAACCTACAAGAATCCAAGGCCATGGTCTGATGCAATAATGAGCAATTTGGAAAAATAAAGTAGCAAAAACAGCATTTTTTTCGTCTTTAGTACTCATCATTCTTTGTGCTATATAACCACCACCACCGGGTTCCGCCCCAGGATACCAACTTGCCCACCATTGTATTGCTGCAAATGAAAAAAATGCGCCCACACTAATACTTAAAGTAGAAACAACATCTGAACCCGATGAGCTGATTTGTGGTAAAAAATTCAATGAACCTTCCGGAAGTTTTGATTTCATTCCTTCAATACCACCAATTTTATCAGAATTTACCACAATTACAGCTAATATTATGCAGCCTATCATGGCAATAGCAAACTGAATAGTATCTGTTATTGCTACTCCCAGTAATCCAGATAATGAGGAATATATCATTGTAATTAGCAATATACCAACCATATACCAAAAAGCAATTGATGAATCAACATCAAAGAAAACAGTAATAATAGAAACCATTGCCAGGTTCACCCATCCGATTATTAATACATTCATAAACAATCCAAGGTATATCGATTTGAACCCTCTAAGAACAGCGGCTGCTTTTCCACTGTATCGGAGCTCAATTAATTCCAATTCGGTTAATACGTTGGCACGTCGCCACAAATTGGCAAAGAAAAAAGTAGTTAACATTCCACCAATTAAAAAATTCCACCAAATCCAATTTGATGAAATTCCATCTTTTGCAACAAGCTCAGTAACTGCCAAAGGAGTATCAGCAGCAAATGTTGTCGCAACCATTGACATTCCGGCAATGTACCACGGAAGGTTTCTTCCTCCAAGAAAAAAACTAGCTAAATTTGTGCTACCTTCTGTTTTATAATTTAACCCAATCAGCAATGACAACAATAAAAATGCTGCTATAATAATCCAATCTATAAGCTCTAAAATCATAAATAATTTTTTATGAAAAGTACTGAGTTTTTGCACCGAAGAATTGGATGAATAAAATGATTATTAACATAAGCCGGTAAATAAAATAGAAGTGATTGAAATAATGTTAAATTTGAGTTTATGAAATTCAAAATTGATAATCAACAACTGCAACAATATTCAAGACTGGAGTTTATTGCTAAGCAGGTTGTCGAAGGGTTTATAACTGGACTTCATAAAAGCCCATTTCATGGATTTTCTGTTGAATTTGCTGAACATAGATTATATAATTCAGGAGAATCTACTCGACATGTTGACTGGAAATTATTTGCTAGAACTGATAAGTTATTTCTAAAACGCTTTGAAGAAGAAACCAATTTAAGATGCAGAATTGTTATAGATACTTCTTCTTCAATGTATTATCCGGAAATTGACGTGAATTCTGAGGACTACAATAAGTTAAAGTTTTCAATATATGCTGCTGCTTCACTGATGAATTTAATGAAAAAACAAAGAGATGTTGTTGGACTATCAACTTTCAGTGATAAACTTGAATTACATTCTCAAGATAAATCGAGTACTATTCATCATAAATATTTAATAAGTGAATTAGAAAAGCTTTTAAATAACCCAAGAATTCAAGTAAAAACTTCTGCAGTAAAACCTTTACACACCATATCTGAAAGTTTACATAAACGTTCATTGGTAGTAATTTTTAGCGATATGATGGACAATACCAGCAATCAAAATGAACTTTTTTCTTCCATACAACATTTAAAACACAATAAACATGAAGTTGTATTGTTCCACGTAGTCGATAAAAATAAAGAAATTGATTTCGCTTTTGAAAATAGACCTTATCATTTTATTGATTTGGAAACAGGAGATGAACTAAAACTACATCCCAATGAAGTAAAGCAAAGTTATATTGAGCAAATTAATAGTTATAACAAGCAGTTAAAACGTAAATGTGGACAATATGGGGTTGAATTCGTTGAGGTAGATATTAATCAAGGGTTTCATCAAGTTTTATCGTCTTACTTGATGAAAAGAAAAAAAATGAAGTAATTTTTTTATCACAGAGTATTAAGAATAAAAAAAATAATTAAATTTGCACTCCTTTAAAGGAAACGGTTTGGTAGTTCAGTTGGTTAGAATACATGCCTGTCACGCATGGGGTCGCGGGTTCGAGTCCCGTCCAGACCGCAAAAAAAGCCTCGAAATTTTTCGAGGCTTTTTTAATTTTAGATAAGCAAAATCACTGATACAATAAATTTATTATAAATACGTATTTTAGCAGTACTTTATTGCATTTTATTAAATGAGATATTCTCTGGTATTTATTTGTTTTTTTATCCTTCATTATGTTCAGGCTCAAAATGGTGGAAACAGTACATACCAATTTTTAAACGTACCTGTTTCTGCAAGAGTTGGCGGAATGGGAGGTAGTGCTCTTTCAATAAAAGACGATGACCCAAACCTAACTCATTTCAATCCATCATTACTAACACCAGCAATGAGTACATCAATTACTTTAACGTATTTAAATTTTTTTGCAGATATTAATTATGGTTATGTGTCATATATTCATGATTTTAAAAAGTGGGGTACTTTTTCGGGAGGAGTGAATTATATAAATTATGGGCAGTTCAAAGAAACAGACTCAGGAGGGAACGAGATGGGTAATTTTACTGCCGGTGAATATGCATTTGTTTTAGGTTGGGGAAGGAGTATAGATTCATCATTTTCTGTAGGAGCCAATTTAAAACCTATATACAGCAACTTATACGAATACAATTCCTTTGGAATGGCTGCTGATATTGCTGCTACATATTACAAAAAGTCGTCAAATATTGGAATATCGGTATTGTTGAAAAATATGGGTATGCAACTTACTACCTATGTAGAAGGTAGAGAAAGAGAACCAATACCTTTTGAAATACAAGCCGGAGTTTCTAAAAAGTTAAAATATGTACCCATTCGATTATCTCTTGATTTTCATAATTTGCAAAATTGGAATTTAGCGTATAATGATTCAACCTATTTAACAAACACAAATAAAAAGCTTTCAGATGAAGACAAAGCAGAACGTAACCAGGTTGGCTATTTTGATGAATTATTTCGACACATTGTTATCGGTGCTGAAGTTATCCCATCAAAAAGTTTTAGTGTTCGTTTTGGGTTCAACGTAAAACGTCGTGCAGAATTAGGATTAGACGACCAAGCAGGGCTTTCCGGGTTAAGTTGGGGATTTGGTTTTCGTGTAAAGAAATTTTATTTTAGCTATGGCAGTGCCAGATATCATCTTGCGGGATCTTCAAATCATTTTTCTGTAACTACCAATATTGGAGATTACTACAAAAAAGAAACAGTTTCAGATTTTAATCAAGAAAAACCAATTAAAGACAAAAAACAGAAGAAGAGTAGATTAAAAAATGAGAATAATGAAAAAGATAGTAATAGCAATTGACGGATATTCTTCTTGTGGAAAAAGTACGCTAGCAAAACAATTAGCCAAAGAATTAGGATATGTATATATTGATACAGGGGCTATGTATAGAGCCGTTGCATACTATGCTGATTCGTGTGGTTATTTCGATTCAAATTCATTAGCTGTTACTGAATTAATAAAAGATTTACCAAAAATTTTGATTTCGTTTAGATACAATTCTTCTTTAGAAAAATCTGAAACCATATTGAATGGACAGAACATCGAGCAACATATACGTTCAATTAAAATTTCAAATTATGTTAGTAAAATAGCTCAAATAAAAGAAGTTAGATTAAAATTAATTGAACTTCAACGGGCTATGGGTAAAGAGAAAGGGATAGTAATGGATGGGAGAGATATTGGTTCTGTTGTTTTTCCAGATGCTGAGCTCAAATTGTTTATGACAGCAAGTCCAGAAATTAGGGCACAACGCAGATACGATGAATTAGTTGCAAAAGGTGAGAAAGTTACCTTTGAAGAAGTGTTTTCAAATATTATTTTAAGAGATAATGACGATACAACAAGGTCAGAAAACCCATTGATAAAAGCTAGTGATGCTGTAGTCATTGATAATTCTGAATTAACACAAGTAGAACAGTTTGAAATAACTCTAAAAATGGCACTTTCAAAAATTAACGAAAAGTGATTGAATTGTATATTAATCGAAAAATCAAATTTTATATCATAAATTATAGGTAAATTCGCATAAACTAGCTAAAAGTTATGGTGGATGTTGTAAATATTAACGTAGAAAAAGTTAATCAGTCTAGAATCAAAGAAGTGGATTTTGATAAGATTGTGTTTGGAAAAGTATTTTCTGACCACATGTTTGTTGCGGACTATAAAAATGGAGAGTGGAGCGATCTGAAAATCCAACCCTATTCGCCAATCAGTTTAAGCCCTGCTTGTGCTGCATTACATTATGGACAGGCTATATTTGAAGGGATGAAAGCCTATAAAAATGAAAATGGAGAGGTGTTGTTGTTTAGACCCTACGATAATGCAAAACGCATTAATATTTCTGCAAGAAGAATGTGTATGCCAGAAATTCCTGAAGAAATATTTATTGAGGGACTAAAAAAGTTAATTTCATTAGATTCAGCGTGGATACCTTCTGGCGAAGATAGTTCATTATATATCAGACCTTTTATGTTTGCTAGTGAACAATTACTAGGTGTTAGACCAGCTGATGAATATAAATTTATAATTTTTACAGCACCTGTTAATTCCTATTATAGTGTGCCTGTTAATGTAAAAGTAGAAACAGAATTTTCCAGAGCAATGGAAGGTGGAGTTGGTTTTGCTAAGGTAGCCGGGAACTATGGTGCAGCACTATATCCAGCAAAAATGGGACAAGATAAAGGATACCAACAATTGGTGTGGACAGATTCAGCCACACATGAATATATTGAAGAATCCGGAACAATGAACGTAATGTTTCAAATAGGGAATAAATTAATTACTCCAAATCTTGATTTGAAAACTACGCTTGCAGGAATAACTCGTGATAGCGTTTTAACAATTGCAAAAGAGTTAGAATATGAAGTTGAAGAGAGAAGAGTTTCTGTTAAAGAGATTATTGAATCTGCAAAAAATGGTAGCTTAAAAGATGTTTTTGGAACAGGTACAGCAGCAACAATTGCTCAAATTGTTTCTATTACATTAAAAGGAGAGCGATTTGAATTACCTCCAATTGAAAACAGAGCGATATCAAATTCAATTTCCAAGAAATTAATGGATATAAAAAAAGGTAGGGTAGAAGATAAATACGGATGGGTTCTTAAACTCTAATAAACAACAAAAAATAGACTGAATTTTCAGTCTATTTTTTTTGAACATCATAACTTCCAATTTTCATTTTCAAAAACTGAATAATCTATTGCTGAATTCTCAATGTTTATAGTTTGTAAAGAGTTTTACCAATACATTCAAATTAATAATAGAAAAAAATCTTGTGGTACTACATTTTTGAATTTATTAACTCAATCGTATTTTTTTCAATTGCAACTGCCTTTAAGTAAATTTCTTCCCCTCTTTTAAGAATGTCTTCAGCAAAAACTCTGTCTTTTATGTCCTTTGCATTGATTTTTACATTAAAAAAAGCACCCGTAATTGAAGTTTTTGCACATAAAATACCAACAGCAGAATCAGAAAGAGATGATTGCATACCATCTTTTAGCATTGCTTGCATAACTTCCATAGATTGAAATGCTGTTTCCATAACAGTGAAAGGAACAATGGTAGCATATTTTGTAGCATTTTCTATAGCTTCAGCTCTTACCTTTTTTTGTTCATCAGTTTCTTTTGGCATTCTAAATCCATCAATAATCTTATTGAATGCATTGGTATCTTCATCAATGAGTTGCAACAGTTTACTTTTATATTGCTGCCCTTTAACAGCCCAAGTTGAAAATTCTTCCCAACGGTGGTCCCATTCTTTTTTATGCCCAGAAAGATTAGCTACCATTGTTCCCAAAGCGACTCCAAGTGCCCCGACTAGTGCCGAAATTGAACCACCTCCAGGTGCCATAGATTCCGCCGCCGTTTCATCGGTAAATGCTGTAACTGTTAAATCAACTAATTTTTTTTGTTTATCCGCATCTTCCAGAACATATTCAATAATTTTTTCTCTTGGATTAAATGGTTTAAGCTCGTCTAACCCTAAAGATTTTATAGCAATTTTTATTTTTTCTGATTCAGAGCACCCTAGAGAACGTTGTTGTTTTATTAAATAGTAATCAGCAGCATCTAACATAGCTTTTAATGGTATTAAACCTATTAGCTCAGAACCGGTTACTCTCAATCCTCGCAAATTTGCTGCCTTGTCGCTTTCATCAAACGCAATATGCATAGGTGTTATGCTTATATTGGTTAAATTGTATGAAATTTGAGCAATACCATATTCTTCGATATACCAACCAATACCTTTAATAGCTTTAAGCTTACCAGCTATTCGAATTGGCTCTCCATTTTCGTCTAATATATTCTTCCCTTTTTCATCGGTTTTTACACGACCAGCTTCTCTAATGTCAAAAGCTATTGCATTAGCACGCCTTGTGGACGTTGTGTTGAGGTTTACATTATAAGCAATTAAAAAATCTCGTGCACTTATTGCTGTTGCCCCAGATTGTTGAACTTTTTCATTAAATTTATTTGGACCATAATCGGGTTTCCAATCTGGGTTATTTAACTTTTCTTTTAGTCCTTCATATTCTCCGGCTCTACAATTTGCAAGGTTTTTTCGTTTGGGCTCTGTTGCTGCATTTTCATAACAATAAACGGGGATTTGCAATTCATTTCCAACCCTTTCTGCCAAAAGATGAGCATATTTTGCTGTTTCTTCCATAGTAATTCCACTGATTGGAATTAAAGGACAAACATCTGTGGCACCAAAACGAGGATGTTCACCAGAGTGTTTGCTCATATCAATCAATTCGGAAGCTTTTTTTATCAATTGAAAAGCTGCTTCTACAACCTTTTTAGGCTCACCAACAAAAGTTATAACTGTACGGTTTGTGGCTTTTCCCGGGTCAACATCAAGTAATTTAATACCTTCTATTTTTTCAACTACTTCTGTAATAGCACTTATTTTTGCTGTGTCCCTTCCTTCGCTAATGTTGGGAACACATTCTATCAATTGTTTTTCCATGTATGTAAAATGTTTTGTTTTTGACAGTTAACAAAACTACAATTTGAACTAGCAATATGCATTTAAATGTGGAATATATTTTTAAACAATAGAAATAATGATTAAAATTTGATACAACAAAAAAATAAATAAAATGTTTCGATATGTAAAAAGTATAGTTATATTTGCACCCGCGAAAACAACACCGAATCGGGGTGTAGCGTAGCCCGGTATCGCGCCTGCTTTGGGAGCAGGAGGTCGTAGGTTCGAATCCTGCCACCCCGACAAAAAAACCAACATTTCGTTGGTTTTTTGGTTATTGGTCCGCTAGCTCAGCTGGATAGAGCAACTGCCTTCTAAGCAGTAGGTCTCAGGTTCGAATCCTGAGCGGATCACAAAAAGAGAGAGTCAAATTAACTCTCTTTTTTTGTTTTAAGATAATCCTGAAATTTTTCCGTTATTGTCAATTGTCATTCCTTCAGATGCAGGATGTTCAGGCAATCCTGGCATTCGCATCATACTACCAAATATTGGTATAACAAATCCAGCACCTGCTGCAAATTCAAACTCTCTAACGGTTACTCTAAATCCTTTTGGTCGTCCTATAAGATTTTCATTATCAGAAAATGATTTTTGAGTTTTTGCCATGCAAACAGGTAGTTTGTCCAGACCAAGTGTTTCAATCTTTTTTAAATCAGTTTGTGCTTGTTTAGAGAAATCAACACCATCTGCGCCATAAATTTCTTTAGCGATTAATTCAATTTTGGATTTGATTGGTAAACTCCAATCATAAAGCGGCTTAAAATTGTTTTTACCAGCAGCAATTTCATCAACAACAGCTTGGGCTAAGTTTATCATTCCATCACCACCTTTGGCAAACCCTTCAGCTACAACAGCTTTAACACCAAGTTCACTACATTTTTTTTGAACAAATTCAACTTCTTCTGCTGAATCTGAAGGAAAAGAATTTATTGCAACTACTGGATTTAATCCGAATTTTTTACAGTTCTCAATGTGTTTATCTAAGTTTTCAAATCCTTTGGTAACTCTTTCAATACTTGGAGTGTTGTATTCTTCTTTTGTTGCTCCACCATGGTGGCGAAGGGCTCGGATTGTTGCAACTAAAACGATTGTTTTTGGTTTAAGATTACCGGAAACACATTTAATATTCATGAATTTCTCTGCTCCCAAGTCTGCTCCAAAACCTGCTTCGGTTACAACATAGTCGGCTAATGAAAGTCCCATTTTTGTTGCTAAAATGGTGTTTGTTCCTTGTGCGATATTGGCAAATGGTCCAGCGTGAATAATCGCCGGATTTTTTTCTAAAGTTTGAACTAAATTTGGCTTAATGGCATCTTTTAACAGGATTGCCATTGCATTTTCAGCTTTTAAATCTCTGGCATATATTGGTTTTTTGTCGTAAGTAAATCCAACAAATATTTTACTTAATCGGTCTTTCAAATCTTCGAAGCTTTGTGACATACACAGGACTGCCATAACTTCAGATGCAGATGTAATATTAAAACCGTTTTGACGAGGAACTCCATTACCGGTGCCGCCTAATCCAATCACTATTTCTCTTAAAGCCCTATCATTCATGTCCATTACTCTTTTCCAAACTACAGTGCGAGGGTCAATGCCTAAATTGTTTTTTTTGTTTTGAATATTATTATCAACAAGTGCTGCAAGTAGATTATTGGCTTTTTCAATCGCCCCAAAGTCTCCTGTAAAATGCAGATTAATATCTTCCATGGGTACTACTTGAGAATATCCACCTCCGGCTGCACCACCTTTGATGCCAAATACCGGTCCTAAAGAGGGTTCTCGTAGAACCACAATGGTCTTTTTTCCAATTTTATTCATTCCTTCTGTTAAACCGATAGAGGTTGTTGTTTTTCCCTCACCAGCAGGTGTTGGAGTTATTGCAGTTACAAGTATTAAAGAGCTGTTTTTTAGTTTTTCTTCATCAATTAAATTTAACGGTAGTTTTGCTTTGTATTTACCATACATTTCCATTTCATCTTCAGGAATGTTCAGTTTTTCTGCAATTTTTGAAATGTGAATCATTTCATTTTTTTGAGCAATCTCAATATCGGTTGGAAATCCCATACTTCTTTAGTTTATGTTTATTACTCTAAAAGTATATATTTTGTTGAGAAAAACAAAGATTTTCATGCAAATAATTAATGAAAGAAAATCTAACTTTCGATAAGTTAGTGCTTAAATACTCTTTGACAACTTTGAGAAAAATTTTTAATTGTAAACCAACTTTTCTTTTTTGAATGAAGTTCCATTGATTTCTTCAACTGCTTTAAGATACAAATCATTGGTTTCGTTGGCTATTTCATAAAATGCAGAGGTGTCCCAAATGTTTCGAGCTACAAGAGCTTTTAAACGATTAAGAATAACGGGTTTTGAAATTTTTATTTGTTCGTCAACAGGTTCCACATCATTATTTTTGGCGTATTGAATAAAGCTTTCCAACAATTCATCTTCCGGATTAAAACTTTTTCTAAATTCTGTAATAGTTGAATACAATTTAGTTAAGCTATCTCGCTTACTATCCATGAATTTTAATACAAACTCGTTAAACAGTCCTTTTCTATTTACTTTTCCAAAGTAATCGGAATATTTTGATGTATCAATAGGAACAAAAATATCGGGCATGATACCCCCTCCACCATAAACAGTTCTTTTGCTGACAAGGGTTTGATATTTTAAAGAGTCTGGAAAATGAATACTATCTGCATTCATAAGCTCACCGTGCTCAAATCTTCTTGTTAATTCGTTATAGTAGTCTTCTTTTTCTTCGTTGTAAGGGCGTTGAATACATCTTCCTGATGGAGTAAAATATCTTGCAATGGTTAGTCGAATTGCAGAGCCATCTGTTAATGTAAAAGGCTTTTGAACAAGCCCTTTGCCAAAAGATCGTCGTCCAACAATTAGTCCTCTGTCGTGGTCTTGAATTGCACCAGATACAATTTCAGAAGCCGATGCTGAACCCTCATCTACGATTATTACCACTTTTCCTTTTTCAAAAACTCCTTTAACAGCTGTGTAATATTCTTGTTTTGGATTTTTTCTTCCTTCAGTAAAGACAATTAATTTTTTGTCGTCGAGCAATTCATCGGCTAATTGAATGGCAGTTTTTAAATATCCGCCGCCATTACCACTTAAATCGATAATGAGGTGTTTCATTTTTTGTAACTTTAATTTAGCGATGGCATCAGAAAATTCCTTATCAGTGTTTTGAGCAAACCGGTTGATTTTGATATATCCGATTTCTCCGGTAGCCATATATGATGCATCAACGCTAAAAATTGGAATTTCATCTCGAGTTATTGTGAAGTCTAATAATTCTTTTGATTCTCTTCTAAGTATAGCAACACTAACTTTTGTGCCTTTTTTGCCTCGTAATTTATCTTGTACATCACTATTTTTAATACCAACACCGGCTATATTTTCGCCATTAACAGTAATTATTTTATCTCCTGCCAATATACCTACTTTTTCACTTGGTCCGCCTGAAATTATAGATACAACATAGATTGTGTCTTGTAAAATATTGTATTGAATGCCGATACCTTCAAAATTTCCAACTAGAGGTTCATTCATTTTTTTTACTTCGTCAGCAGGAATATAAACAGAGTGGGGGTCAAGTTCTTTAAGTGCAGCTACTATTGCATCTTCAACAACTTTTGTTTCATTTGTAGAGTCAACATAAGCGTAATTGATGTATTGAAGTAAAGCATCAAATTTTCTACCACCTTCAGTTGCAAATTGAGCTTTAATTGTTGTGTATATTAATAGATTGATGAGTAAAAAGAGTGTTGATTTCATTTAACTGAGTTTATAAACTGTTTAACACAAATCTAATTAATTTAGTTTCGTTAGAGTTGTTAATTGTTGTTAAAGTGTGAATATAAAAGAAAAGGCTACAATATGTAGCCTTTTCTTTTGATTTAAAAATTGAATTTATTTGATTCTGTATCCTATTTTTAAGCCTAATCGTAAATCAACAGGTATTTTGTTGCCCAATACTGGTAAGTAATCATTTTTGTCCCAGTCTTTAGTTAAATTTTTTGTTTCGTCGTCAGCTTTGCTGTTGCTGATTGAAATAGAATTGTTTAATAATTTACCAACTCCAAATTCTGCTTCAACTATAAAACCATTACCAGCAACCCACTTATATCCGGTTAATGCTCCTAATCCCATTGCTGATGATGTAACGTTGGTTTGTTCGATGACAATAATTGAGTTGGCATCATAAGCAAAGAAATCATTTTTATTTGATGCAGAACTTCTGTATCTGGCAAAGGCTCCCAAATAAAATCCATCGGCTCCTTTTTCAGGGGTTAGAAAATACTTGAAAGTTGGAATAATATTAAATTCTGAATATTCTTTGCCACCGGCTTCAGTCATATTTTTTGAAGTGGTATTAACATTTATTCCAACAGCGATTTTATCGTTAAAACCATATTCTGCACCCAATTCATATTTAGAAAATACAAAATTTAGGACATTTAGGTTAACATCAAAGTGTTGAGAGAATGCTGTACTATTTATAAAGAATAGTAGGACTACGGTTGATAATAATTTAGTTTTCATATAGTAAAAAAATTAGGTTATAAATTCAATTTTGATCACCACCAACCTCTCACATTGTATGTTATAGATTTTGGTTGACCATTACCATAAGCAACTCCAACATCACGATAAGCTTTTATCATTTCGCTTTTTTGCTCTTGGTCTTTCAATATGTATTTCCATTCACGTGCATCAATTTCTTTTACTCGAGCAGCAATTTTAGAGTTTAAAGCTTTTACTTCACCATAGCAAGATGATTGAGGTTCAATTGAAGATAAAATTGCACCTGCTTGGTCTGCTGCATCCATGCTTTGGTTAGCGGCCCAAATATTGCTTGCTTCTGCTAATTTAAGCTTACAATCTCTGTCAATCATTTTTTGATACATTGGACCAACAGCTTTAATTGCTTTGTCATAACATTCTGCACAGGCATCAGGAACACTTGTTAACTTGAATATTGCTTCCTCATATTTATTTTGAGTAGCTAAAGTATTAGCCTCTTTTATTATGAAATCACATTTTGAATTGTAATATTCAACTATTTTTTGTTTTCCTTTTTGAACAAATGCTGCGAGTTCTGGATTTTCCGGTTTGATATTATTTAAAGCTTGCATATATGCTTTAGTTTCGTTTTGACCAACACCTTTCACTTGTACAGAAGTACTTGCAAAAAGAGTTCCGTCAAATCCATCTCCAATGTATAAGTTAACATCAAGTGTATAGGCTTGCATTGGGGGTGCAGTTGCAGTTAAATCTTTAGTAGCAACAATAATGTTCGCAGTTAAGACAAATCTGGAATTGAAACTACTTGAAGCAACACCGTTTTTGTTGATAATTTGAGTTAATTTATTAGCTAGAGATTGACGAGCAGTAGTTGGCATTCCTTCAATCTGATCCGGAACCCATGCAGTAACTGCTACACGGCCAAGGTCGTCTTTTTTATCTTGTGCGATAGCTGAAGTTATAGAAAACAAAGCTAAAGAAGAAATAAAAGCTATTTTTAAAATTGATTTTTTCATGTCTATTTCGTTTAATAAGTTAATTTGTTATTTCTCACCAAGAACTATAACAGCTTGTCCTAATCCTTTCATCATTAGTTTATTAGTAATGCTATATGGTGGTTCTTTTAAGAATTTTTGTAAGTTTTTGGCAAATCCTCTAGCGTCAATTGCTTTTCCTGAATCATCAAACATTGGTATTCTAACTTGTTCGAACAACATCATGTTCTCAGTAGCATCTGTAGTACTAAATCTACCTTTAACAGTATTTGCAGCCATCCAGTCTTCAATAATAGCACTTAATTCTTTACCATCAAATTCTGATTCTAAATCTTCTGACCATGAATCGAATTTTTTAATTCTAATGATAATTTCTCTTCCATTTGCAAACATATCTTCAAAATGCAATTGTAACTTAGAATTGAAGTTATCGATATGAGTGGTTACTGCTTCTTGCAAAAGAACTGCAATTTCTGCAGAGAAAGAAGGAGCACCAGTTCCTTGAGCTCCAGCAATTTGTTTATCGGTATAAGAATCTAAACCTTGTAAATTAAAAGTTATAGATTTTTTTGGACCTGTAGTATTTACTGTCCATGTTAATTGCATAATAATGTCAGCTTTTGCAACTCTTTTTAACGCATCAACAGGTGATTCACTAACGCCAGCACCAGATTTAGAGGTTAACATATTGTTTTCAGCAGCTTCTGCTTCTAAAGTTTTAATTGCAGATTCCATGTTTTTAAGCGGAAAACCTCTTTCAGACATCATATCATTTAAAGAACTGATTACAAGATTTAAGTCGGAATTTTCTTGAAAAGCTCTTTTGTAATCTGGAATTTTAACTTTAGTTCCTTGATTGTCAAATTCTAAAAAGAATCCATTAGTAATACACCAGTTATCACTTGGTACAACCATAATTGTTGGTTTTTTTGCTTGACCAAAAGCTAAAGCAGATAGTAAAACAAACGATAATGTTATTGAAATAATTTTTTTCATTTTTTAAAATTTATTAGAGTTAATTATTGAGTAATTATTTTATCTTGAATCATTCTTTCTTTAAGTTTAGCACGTTGAACACGAACAACTACACCGTAGTTTTCTTGAGAACCAGCTTGAGAACGACCTTTTCTTACTTCACTATGCATATCTGAGCCATCTTCTGAAGTAATAAACTCTTTATATGGACCGCCATCAGCAAAAAATGCGTTGAAATAGTCTTCAAACTTTTCGCGAGCATTTGGGTTAAACAAAACTGGTTTTGTGTTACATTCACTACTTCCTTTGGTTATACCTTTAAAAAGAACGTCTCTAACAGCGTTTTTCTTTGCTTGTTCAATAGCATCTTCACGGTTTCTACCTTTTCCATGAGAACGAACTGTTTGAGAACCATCACCTTCAACTCCTAAACATTCAGTTTCGTAATCGTAAAAACCTGCTGTTTTCTTTTGTTTTTTCTGAGCAGAAGAGTTTAACGTGAATCCTACAAGAAATACAAGTAGAATTCCTACTGATTTTAAAATTGTTTTCATAGCTTAAATAGTTTAAATGTTAGAAACCAGAAGAAAGACCTTTAATTATACCAGCTTCTTCTAAATCTTTTCTTAATAAATCGGTCATTACAGATACTACAACACCAACTTTATACTCTTTTCCAACTTTCATAGGTTCTGGAGTTCCATCTCCTGATACAGAAACGAATTTCATGTATTTTCCACCTTCAGCAAAAAATGGGTCGAAAAAATCAGCTTTTTGTTGTTCTAAAGAAGGGTCGTTTGTTAATGGACGTTGTGCAGAACAACCTTGTGCACCACCAGCGTAACCTTTAAAAATTAATCCGTGTACTGCATTTTTTTTAGCTTGCGTAATAGCTATTTTAGGGCTTTTTGAGTAAGACCATACTTTGATTAACTTTGTTCCAGGTTGTCCAATACCAACACATTCTATTTCGTATCTCCAACTTTCTGTAGCTTTATCTGCTTTTTTTTGTTGAGCAAAAGCTTGTGAACCAATTAGCAACATTCCAACTGTAATTAAGCTAATTTTTGAAATCATTTTTTGTATCATAATCAATTGTTTTTAGTTTGTATTTAAAATTATTAATTTATTTGTCTAATTAACATACCAGCATAGTATCCTTTTCCACCTTTAAAGGTAGTATATTCAAAATCATTTTCAGGTTTCATTGGATTTCCTTCTTCGTCTAAAGGTTCTTGTCCTTTACGGTAGCGATTGTCCATTATTTTATCTTTCTCAACAGTTATTACACCTTTTCTTTTGTAAACTATTTTTCCATCAGCACCAACATTTTGTTCTAAAACTTCGTATTTGTCGCCTTTTTCTAAGCCTTCTTTCATTCCAATTTTTGCAGCAAGTGGGTCAGCACTTACAAGTGGCGTTTTGGTTCTGAATTTTTCGAATTTACGTTGAAGTTTTGCGTAAACAGCATCAATTGATTTTAATGTTGCATTTTTAATAATGTTCACTTCAGAATCTGCATTTTTACCCAATCCAGAAATTAATGCTGATGTTTTTTGATAACCAATTAAATTCATTTTAAATAAATTAGAGTTATCAAAAGCTTCTTTTTTTGCTGGGTCAACAGAATTGTCGTCCATCCAATAGTTTTGGTAAAAAACAGCCGAAGTAGAATCATTCCAATTCAATTCGTATAAATAAGCTGTTGTCCAAACAGAGTAACCATGTCGAGCTTTTTCGTAGGCAGCTTCTGCAGCTTTTATTGCAACCTCTTTTAAGGCAGCAACTTTAATTGCTTGAGCTGTTGCAATTGCTGTTGTTTTAGCAGCCAAAGCAGCAACTTCGTTACTAACAAATTTTGAATAACTTACCACAACAAAAGTATTTGGTAAAAGCTCTTCACCAGCATCAGCCAATGCAGCATCTCCTCTACTTGAAGATGAAGCAATTTGTATGTCTTGAGCAGAAGCATCATACATACCCCTTTCTTGAATTAAATTCATATCAAACGCACCATTTTCTTTTCTGTTAAACCATTTTGCTACTATTTTATTAGCAACTTTAGCTTCTTCAAAGTATTTATTGATTGCAGGTATATAATCTTCTTCGGTTATTTTTTTTGAATTAGTATCGGCTAATACTAAATATTTTGAAACATTAAACGATTTTTCACCAATCGTATGATCGTTGTATTTATCAGGAAATTCGGCGTTTAAGAATGTGTTTAGGATGATGTCTTTTTTTGGAAGTTTATCATCTTCCATAATCATGGTATGAAGTGAACTTCTACGGTATTTAATTGCTGCTGTAGATTTGTCAGAAGCATCAATTTTTCCAGAATCTTTTTTTTCCTTCTCTTTTACTTCTTTTTCTTTAACTGGTTCTTCTGTTTGAGCAATTGATTGCTGAGAAGATAAAACTACTGAAAATGCAACTAATGTTAGATTAATTAGTGTTTTTGTTCTTTGAAATGTTTGTTTTTTCATATAAAAATTTAGTTATTAGAAACCAAAACTAAGAAAAAAGAAAAAGGTAAACATTAATTGTTAATAATGTTTTTGTTAGGACAATTTTTATGCCAATAATAATTATAACTATTGATTAATTAATTTGTTTAATTAACATACCTGGATAGAATTGACCACTAGCACCATTAAAATGTGTTGCGTCAATTGCTTGTGGAGGAACATTTCCTTTTAGTTCATCAGGTACATAGCTATTATCCCAAATCATTCCTTTTTTTACTGTAATTATACCTTTTCTTTTATAGGAAATTTTTCCGTCTAATCCAATAACCGATTCAAGTACTTCAAACTTATCTCCAGGTTCTAATCCTTCTTTTAAACCTATTTTAGCAGTCAAAGGTTCAACTGAATGTAATGGAGTTTTTGTTCTAAATTCTTCAAATTTTCGTTGAAGTTTTGCAATAGCTTGATCGGTTGCTTTAACTGTTGCCATTTTTATCAAATCCTCTTCGCTTTTATTAGTGAAAATAGAAGATTGAACATCTGCCCAAGCATCTTGACTACCAATGTATTTTAATCTAAATAAGTTAGAAATATCAAACGCCTTTACTTTGTTTGGGTCTAGGTTTGTTTCGTCTGCCCAATAATTTTGATAAAAAACTGCAGCAACTGAATCGTTCCACTCTAAACGATATAAGTAGGAAGTAGTTTTAATAATATATCCTTTTCCTGCAACTGTTACACCAGCATCAGTTACAGCCGTTACGTTATTTATAGTAGATGAAAGTGCTCCAGCACCGGGAATAAAACTTAGACCTGTACGTAAACCAGCAGTAACTTTTTTAGTTGTTTGAGCAATTTCTTCTTTGCTCGTAAATTTAAAATCATTAACAATAACAAAGGTGTTTCCAATTAAATCTTCACCAGCATCAGCGAGGAGAGCGTCGCCTCGTTGAGAGGAAGCAGCTATTAATTTATCATAAGTAGATGCATCGTACTCACCACGAGATGCTATTAAATCCATATTAAATACACCATTATTTTTTCTGTTAAACCATTTTGCTACTAAATCCTTAGCAACAAAGTTATTGTTTAGGTAATTGCTTATTTCGTAAGAACGGTCTTTTACTGTGCCAACTCCTTCAATTAAATAAGGACCAATGTTGTGGTCGTTAAATTTTTCGGGAAGTGGAGCATTTCCAAAAGCATCTTTAATTACATTGGCATGTTGACGGGTTGGGTCGTTAACCATTAAAGTGTATAAAGAACTTCGGCGGTATTTTACACTTGCTGTTGAATTATCTGTTGCGTCTTTTACTTTTGCTGGGCCAGCAACAGCGTTAGTTGTTGAAGTGGTTGTAGTATTTGAACTAGGAAGCGAAATGGTTGTGCCAAATCCTTCTTTTTTTAATTGTTGATAAGCAAAATCTCTTTTGTTTGTTGCTGAAGCAATTGCTAGGTTATTTTGCGAAGCAACAATTGCATTAAGACCTTTTTTAGAATCAATATCTTTTTTAAGTTGAGCTGCAATAGTCCAATATTCTTTAGTTACAGCTTCTTTTTTTTCAGCTTCTAATTTGTTTATCGCAATAACGGTTTCAGGATTTTTTCTCCATTCTTCGGCATCAGGATTATAACTAGATGAATTTCGTTTGTTTATTTCATCTTGAATAACTTTTGCCAAACGATACTGCTCGTTTGCTACAGCCTGATTTTTTTGAGTATTTAATTCTTCAAGTGTTAAACTAGATTGTGAATAAAGGCTAGAGTTAAAGATTATGATAGAAATAAGAAATATATATATAGTTTTCATTTTATGATTTTTTTATAATGAGTTATTTTTTAGCTTTTCTTTTTACTCTCGACCAAGCGAGACCAAATCTAAAACGTGGGGTGTATTCATTATTAAAATAAGTATTAAATTCTAAAAAAGCACCAATACTTCTTTCTTTAGTAAAAAACAAATAGCTACCAAGTTTGTAATTTAAAGGCAAATAAAATTCTTCATCATCATTTAATCCGAAACCAAGTCCAAATGAAGTATAAGGTAATAAAACTGCATCAAAATCAGCAAGAAATGCTATTTGAGCACCTGTGTTTATACTCAAATAATCGCCAACAATAAAATCAAAAGATGTTCCTCCAGCAATGTATTTGTTTGCCCACCAACGATGATTTGATGTTTGAATAGAAAAAAATGAATATTCTTCCATGTAGGATTCATCAACATATCTGTTTAAATAATTATCATAATAACTTGATTGGTATTCGTCTTCAATTGTTCTAAAGCCTAATCCTACACTTCCAATAATTTTATCATTATATTCATATTCAGAAAGAGATCTACTAGATGATTTTGTTTTAGGTTGTTTAGCACCAAGAAGTGCATTTTCGAAACCTGGAGGAAGTGGTTGATTAGAGATTGCAGTACCCGTTAATCCTAATACATTTGTTTGTTGTGTTAGAGGAGTTATATTTCTACCATTTTTTACATCATCAATTTTTTTATCGATAACAATTACTTCGTCGTACTTTTCTAAGAAAATGGCAATTTTCTTATCTTCTTCTAATTGTTTTATAGTGGCATTTTTTTCTTCCACTTGCTGAATTTCTTTTTTTAGTTGTTCAGCTTTTTGAAAATCGTTGTTTTCAGTTGCAATTTTTAATTCATTATTTAGTTCTTCTATTGTTTTAGTGGTTTGTCCAATTATAGAAATGGAACAAAATAATAGTATTACTAAGAATATTTTTTGTCTAATCATCATTCAATTTTTATATTGTAGCGAAGGTATTTTAAATTAGTTGATTGCAATAAAAATATTATTAACAAAAATTAGCGAAATTGTTAATAATAACAGCCTATTTCAGAGGTTTTCTGAAGATTTTTGTTAATATTCCACTTTTAAAGAAGAAACAGTTTCTTTGAGCAGATGCAAAAGTTTTCGATATTCTTCATCAATTTCGTAATCATCTAATTTTTCTTCAATGTCGTAAACAGCGTCCATAATTTGTTCTTCATCGAAACTGGTGTCAAAAGTTTCAATAACAGTTAAAACTTCTAAACACGAGTTGTAATCGTTTTTTGTAGCTATTCGAACCAATGCTCCTAAATGTTCACTCGCATCTAACGATGATTGCCAAAAAATAGAAATAAGAAATGGTTTAATTGCATGATACTTTTTATCATTTATAGCTTTTAGAATTGGAAGTACAGCTTTTTCATCTTTTAAATCGAAGAGTAGATTGGTAATGTTTTTTTTAACTTCTTCATTAGCAGTTTCAATGAAAACAGCTAAAACTTCAGCAATAGCTTCTTTTTGACCATAAATACGTAGTTGATTTATGGCTGTTAATACTTTTTCCGTATCGTTCGATTTTAAGTCTTTAATAATGAGATTGAAAGAGGTTTTATTATTTTCCATGAAAATTTTATAAAAGCAAAAGCTCACCAAATTTAGTGAGCTTTTCTTGTTTACAGTTTTTTTATTGATTAATAATAAATTAATCGTTTTACTTTGGCAATATGTTTGGCTAAACGAATTACTTGTTTGGTATAACCAAATTCGTTGTCGTACCACACGTATAACACGATATTTTTCTTGTCGGTTGAAACAATGGTTGCGTTGCTATCAAAAACAGAGCAGCAAATGTTTCCGATAATATCTGATGATACCAACTCGGGGTCGTTTTCGTATTTGATTTGATTTACTAAACCACCTTGAAGTGCAGCTTTTCGAATAATTTCGTTTACCTCTTCAATGGAGGTTTCTTTGTTTACACTTAAACTAAGAATGGCTAATGAACCATTTGGAGTTGGAACACGAACAGCATTTGCTGTTAATTTATCTTTAAACGAAGGAATTACTTTTGTTACTGCACTTCCGGCACCGGTAGAAGTAATAACCATGTTTATTGCTGCAGAACGTCCTCTACGTGGTTTTTTATGGAAATTATCCAATAAGTTTTGGTCGTTAGTATAAGCATGAACAGTTTCAATATGACCTTTGCTAACACCAAGTTCGTTTTCTATAACATATAAAATTGGAGCAATAGCGTTTGTTGTACATGATGCAGCTGTAAAAATAGCTTCTTTTTCTAAGTCTAAAGTATCTTCATTAATTCCATAAACAATATTAGGAACTTCTTTTCCCGGTGCAGTTAACAGCACTTTGCTAATTCCTTTTGCTTGTAAATGTCTTGATAATTGCTCACGATTAGTAAATGCTCCTGTGTTATCAATTAATAATGCATCTTTAATTCCATAAGCTGTATAATCAACATCTTCCGGATTTTTTGCTTCAATTAATTTAACTATTTGACCATTAATAATTAATGCGTTGTTTTCTAAATCTTCTTCTACTGTTCCAGAAAACATTCCGTGAACAGAATCGTTTCGTAATAAAGCAGCTCTTTTAATAGTTTCTTCTTTACTAACAGTTCTTGTAACGATTGCTTTTAAACGTAACTGTTGACCTTTTCCAGCTTGTTTTACTAGTTCTCTAGCAGCTAAACGACCAATACGTCCAAATCCAAACAATACAACGTCTTTTGGGGTAAGTGTAGCAGCTTTATCAGATGTAAAGTTGGCAAGTTTGTTGCCTAAAAAATCGGTTAGAGAAGAGAAATTATTTTTTTCAATTAACCATTCACTGGCAAGTCTTCCTATGTCAAGCTTTGATGGTGCTAAGTCTAATTTAGTTAATTCTTCACCTATTTTTTGAGTGGTAAATATGTCAACAGGATTAAATGCAATGCTTTTTGCTTTTTTGTGTAGGTGTAAAATTTCTGATGTACTTTTATCTACCAGTGGATTTCTGAACAGCACCAATTCTATTGATTTTTCATACATTAAAAAACCGATAGAACTAATTAAACTTACTGCTGCTTTTTCGTTGCTAACGTATTCGTTAAGCTTTGAGTCGTAATTGTTTTTAATAACTTCCATAACTATCCTAAATATGATTTTAATAAATAATTTTTTGAAGAATGTCGAAGCCGTCGGATTGCTTTTTCTTTTATTTGACGAACTCTTTCTCTAGTCAAATTGTATTTGTCACCAATTTCCTCAAGAGAAAGTGGGTGTGGGATTCCAATCCCAAAAAACATTTTAAGTACGTCTTGTTCTTTGTCTGTTAATGTGGACAAAGTTCTCGTTATTTCTTTGTTTAGGGATTCACTGATTAAACTAACATCGGAATTGGGAGAATCGTGGTTTGTGAGTACGTCCAGCAAGTTTCCGTCTTCATCGTCCCTAAAAGGGGCATCAACAGAAATGTGTTTGCCTGATATTTTAATTGCATCAACAATTTTTTCATCACCAATTTCAAGCATTTCTGCAATTTCATCAACAGATGGTTCACGCTCAAATTGTTGTTCGAGTTTGGAGAATGCTTTGTTTATTCTGTTTAGTGAACCAACTTGATTCAAAGGAAGTCTTACAATTCTTGCTTGTTCAGCAATAGCTTGTAAAATAGACTGTCTAATCCACCAAACAGCATAGGAAATGAATTTGAAACCACGCGTTTCATCAAAGCGTTGAGCAGCTTTAATTAAACCTAAATTTCCTTCGTTAATTAAATCCGGAAGGGTTAATCCTTGATTTTGGTATTGTTTTGCAACAGACACAACAAATCGTAAGTTTGATTTTACCAACTTTTCAAGTGCTCGTTGGTCTCCGTCTTTAATTTTTCGTGCTAACTCGACTTCATCTTCTGCTGTTATTAACTCTTCGCGTCCAATTTCTTGAAGATATTTATCAAGAGAGGCACTATCACGATTGGTTATTGATTTTGTGATTTTGAGTTGTCTCATTAACGATAGTTTTTGTTAATATTGATAGGGTTGGGCAAACATACCGAAATATTTGATTGGAAAGTTAAATTTAACCTACTTTTTCTTTGTTGTAAAATAATCTGATTTGGTCGTATAATATTTGATATTCAGCGAGTTTTAAATACAAAAGCCAAAGCTTTAGCTTTGGCTTTTGTTTGGATTAAAAATTTGTTTAAACACCAAATCCGTAAAATTCTTTTCTGCCGTTTTTATAAAATCCTTCTATTAAAACGCCATTCTTTGCAGAGGATATAATTTCATTGAATGTCTGTATATCTTTAACAGGTTTTTGATTTATTTTCGTTATAATAAAACCTTCTCTTATACCGATATTTTGAAATTTTCCTGGATAGACTTCGTCAACTTTAATTCCACCTGAAATATTGAGTTCATTTTTGTCTTCAGAATCTAAGTTTTCCAGTTTAGCTCCTAATATTTTAAAAATTTTATTTTCTTCAACTTTTGAAACTGTTGCTTCGCCTTGCAAATTTCTAAGTGTTAAAGGAATTTGGATTTCTTGTTCATTTCTATAAATCAAAACATTTATTTTATCACCGGGTTTATATTGACTCACTTGCTCTTGAAGTTCGGGTACGTCAGTTATAAACTGATTGTTTATTTTTTTTATGATATCTCCCGGTTTTATTCCTGCAGATGCTGCTGAACCATTTTTGGTTACACCATTCACATACACACCGTTTAAATCTTTTAAATTCAATTTTTGAGCCACGTTTTCATCTATGTTTTTTATACTAACACCAATAAAAGCACGTTGAACAGAACCGTGTTCTTTTAAATCATTGACTACTTTTTGTACTATGTTTGATGGAATTGCGAAAGAGTATCCTGTATAGGAACCTGTGTTTGATTGTATTGCTGTATTTATTCCAACCAGCTCCCCTTTTACATTAACCAAAGCACCTCCACTGTTGCCCGGATTAACAGCGGCATCTGTTTGTATAAATGATTCAATGGGTGGTAATCCATTTTCATTATCGCCCAAAATATTAATACTTCTGCCTTTGGCACTGATAATACCGGCGGTAACTGTTGATGTAAGATTAAATGGATTTCCGACAGCCAAAACCCATTGTCCAACGTTCAAATTATTCGAATTACCAAACTCAATGAAAGGTAGCCCTTTGACATCTATTTTTATAAGAGCAAGATCTGTACTTGGGTCATTTCCAATAAGTTCGGCTTTGTATGTTTTTTTATTGTTCAAGGTAACGTTTATATTACTGGTTTGGTCAATCACATGATTATTTGTAACAATATAACCATCGCTCGATAAAATTACACCTGATCCGGCACCTTGTATGATTTGTGGATGTTGTTTAAAAGATCTTCCATAGAAAAATTCATACAACGGGTCTGATTGCTGCTGAAAAACAGATTCGGTTTTTATATGCACTACTGCATTTGTTGAAGTTGCTGCAGCATATTCCAAGTTGGTTAAGGTGCCGTCTTCAATAGTAACATTTGTAAATTTTGCTTGAGGAATATCTTCTTGCTTTTCAGAAATAACATTTGAATTTGGCTTGATTAGCTTTTGATACAAAACCACAGATAAAAGGCTACTAAATATTGCCACAATCATCAAAGTGACAATTTGTTTTAATGAATTTTTCATATCGTCAAATTTTAAAAGGTTTACACTGCAAAGTTTATCATTAAAACGATTTGTCTATTGTGTTTATTGGTGTTTCAATGTTAAAAGTTGTTAAGTAAACTGATAAATAATTGTTAAATATTTTTAAAATGGAATGGATTAAAAAGTGGCTGTTACACCATAGACAGGAATACCGTTTAAACTTGACATAAAAAAGTTGGTATTCAATTTTTTTTGTTGATGTGAGTGGCTGAGTGTTTCAATTTTGGTGATTCTTCTATTTACTGAGACTGATGCAACTGTGTAGCCAATAAAAAAACCAAGAGGATAGTCAGAAACCCAGTGTACTCCACTATTCATCATTTCAAAACCCATAAGGGCAGCCATTGAATAGCCAATCGGTTTTATCCATCTGTATTCCGGATAATTTTTTGAAATTACTGTAATTGTTGCAATAACTGTTGCCATGTGTCCTGAAGGCATTGCATCGTAATAAGCAGTATTTTTCATATAATCCTTTTGATTTGGAAAAAAATTCCATTCACCACCGTCTTGAGTAGCCATGTTCGGGCTTTGTCTTCCAAAAACACGTTTTAATCCTTGAGTCATTACTCCAAGGGTTATTAAACTTTCTGTAATTTCAATTGATGTATGAATGGCTCTGTAATCATTTTTAATTAACCCGGTGGCTAAAAAACCGCCAACAAAGAGAAATGAAACAGTTCCATGACCTATATGATATAAAGCAGCAGATGAATTTGTGGGGATTTCAAATCCTAAAAATGGGTTTATATATTTGTGTTTACGGGGAAGATTTGCACTTAATGAAATATTTTGAGCATGTTCTACAAAATCTTGGTCGTAGGGTATCATGGCGGCAGTATTTGCTAGTGTAAAGCCAAGCCAAGCTAAATTGTTTTTTTGTTTTAATCCTTTTCCTAAGTCTAAGTAATTTTTAGGAATGTTAGTAACAATATCAAAGAGTTTTGGCTTTCTGTATCCATACGATAAATCAGAGTTGATGGAATGAATTTGCAATTCAGACGAATCTTGTTGAGCAAAACAGGGTATGCAAACAAGTGATATTAAAATATATAGGAGTGCAAATTTCAAAAATTTGAATTATTTCAGGTAACAAAGTTATTCCTTTTCATTCAATGCAAAAAGATAACAAAAACAAAATTGTTCGATTGTTGTTATTTTTGTAGAGAAAGTATAAATAGATTCATGGGTTTTTTAAAACAAATAGTTAATCACAAAAGGCTAACCCTTTTGTATTTTTTTGCAGCATTTTATTTGATATTATCTTCTGCTGTTCGGTTGTCGTTGTACATTTGGGCGTTTGATTCTATAGATTTCACTGTTGGTGGATTTTTGAAATCTTTTTTGTTGGGGTTTTTCTTTGATTTTGGTGTTATCTGTTATTTTTTAATTCCATACCTATTTTATTTATTGATACTTCCCAATCGGTATGTTGGAAGTATGCTTGACAAATCAATAACGTATTTTGCTTATTTCATTGGTTTATTAATGTTTACCTTTAGTTTTTTAGCAGAATTTACCTTTTGGGAAGAATTTGGTAGTAGGTTTAATTTCATAGCGGTTGACTACCTAATTTATACTTTTGAAGTGGTTCAAAATATTCATCAGTCCTATCCTTTATATATATTACTACCGAGTGTTGCTTTAGTTGTTGTACTTTATATGATTTATTCATCTAAGAAAGGAGCATTTTCAAAAACATTTAGTTCAACAATAAAGACAATTCAAACACTCCCCATTTTTCTAATTGTAATTCTTTCGAGCATTTTTTATACCCTTTTTATTCCTAATAATTTATCGGAATGGTCGTTAAACAGATATGAAAACGAATTGAGCAAATCCGGAATATATTCTTTTTTTGCCGCTTTTAGGAACAATGAACTTAGTTACCCTGATTTTTATATCAGCCAAGATATTAATGAATCGTTTGCCGTATTAAAAAAAATGATTGTTGCTGAAAATGAGCAGTTTGATTCGTCAAAACCGAACAGTTTAAAACGACAAGTTAAAAACGAAGGAGAAGAATACAAACCCAATGTAATCTTCATTTGCATAGAAAGTTTCAGTGCTGACTTTATGCATCGATTTGGTAATAAAGATGGAATTACCCCGCATTTAGATTCACTTTCAAAAAACAGTGTATTTTTTACCAACTTGTTTGCAACAGGAACCCGTACAGTTCGAGGAATGGAAGCTATTTCGTTGTCTGTTCCTCCATCTCCCGGAAGCAGTATAGTTAAACGAAAAAGAAACAACATGGATTTGTTTACGATAGGAACTGTTTTTAAAGAGAAAAACTATAAAAATGTTTTTTTCTATGGCGGTGATGGTTATTTTGATAATATGAATCAATATTTTGGTGGAAATGGATTTGAAATAGTGGATAGAGGAAGGGGGTATATTATGGGAGACAGTTTTAAGTCTAAAAGAACCAATATTAATGATGATGAAGTTCAATTTGAAAATGCTTGGGGGTTGTGCGATGAAGATATATACAATAAAGTGTTAAAAGAAGCAGACAACGATTATAAAAATAACCGGTTGTTTTTCAATTTTGTGATGACCACGTCAAATCATCGTCCTTATACATTTCCTGAAGGTAGAATTGATCTGCCTTCAAAAGCCAGCGGAAGAAACGGAGCGGTTAAATACACCGATTATGCAATATCTAATTTTATCGAAAAGGCAAAGAAGAAACCTTGGTTCAGTAATACAGTTTTTGTAATCATGGCAGACCATTGTGCTTCCAGTGCCGGGAAACAAGAGTTAGATGTGTCGAAGTACCATATACCAGCATGGATTTATAACTTGCCAAAACAATCTCCTGTTGAGATAAATAAGTTGTGTTCTCAAATTGATTTATTTCCCACTCTTTTCGGGTATTTTAATTGGGACTACACAACTCAGTTTTTTGGAAGAGATGTAAACAGAATGTTACCTGAAGACGAACGGGCTTTTATTGGAAATTACAGAAAAATAGGTTACCTGAAAGATGGAAAATTGTTGGTCCTTGGAGATATGAAATCGTCGAATTATTATGCATGGGACAGAAAAACAAATGAACTCATTGTATTACCTGAAAATAAAACAGTATTGAAAGAAGCAGTTTCGTACTATCAATGCTACGATTATTTGTATCAAAACAATTTATTGATACCAGAATAGCTATTTTGTAGCAATTACAGAGATTTCTACATTCACATTTTTTGGCAAACAAGCCACCTGAACGGTTTCTCTCGCAGGGAAATTTGATAAAAAATAGCTACCGTAAACTTCATTTATCTTGGCAAAGTCATTCATGTTTGAAATGAAAATAGTGCTTTTAATTACATGGCTAAAATCCATTCCAGCTTCACTAAGCAAGGCTTTTAAGTTTTCCATCACCATTTTTGTTTCGGCTTTTATTTCTGAAGTTACCAATTCGTTTGTTTTTGGGTCAATAGCAATTTGTCCCGATGTATATAACATATTTCCAACCATTACCGCTTGACTGTATGGACCAATTGGTGCAGGTGCATTTGTTGTGTTAATTATCTTTTTCATTTAGTTAAGAATTCAAAATTTATAATGATACATCAGCAAAGATTACCAAAAATGCAAATACAATTCCGGGTATAATAAATAAAAACCACAAGAGTAAATCTACCCAAAAGTTTGCTGTAACAGCGTCATCAAATAAATAGACTGCCAATGGAGGAATAAATATGGCTAATATGACTAAAACAACTGTGTTCACTTCAGCTGAACTTGAGTTTTTCAAGGTGTTGTAATTGAAATGTTGTTCTTTTGAAGCTAAAAATTCTTGTTCGTTCAGATTGTTGAATTTATCCCAGTTTCTAAATTCTTTTCTAACAGATTTAAGTTGTTTTTCAATGGGAGTAGATGCTTTTGAAGTCTCAAAATTACTTACCGCAATTTTTGGAAAACTATTTTCCGGAATTGGAAGTATGTTTGGAGTTTCTTCAACAGAAAGTGAATTAACCGATTTTGAGTCAATGGTATTTAATTGAGCAGATTTTTCATCGAGTGAAGCATCGTATGATTTTTTTGATTCTTTAAAATTTTTGAGGTATTTTCTTTTAGAAAAGTTACTTAAAACGTCAGTATTTGAACTGCATGACACAAAAAAGATACTTCCAAAAAGCAATCCGATTGTTGAGATGTTTTTCATATTCATAATATATGTGAGTTTAACCGTAAAGAATTAATCAAAAGTAATTATCTCTTTTTAAATTAAATCGAATAAAGAAATTCGAGTTATCAACATCAAATCCGTTAAAAAAATTACTTTTGCGGCATGAGTCTGAATGAAGAAATTGAAAAAAGAAGAACCTTTGGGATTATCAGCCACCCTGATGCCGGAAAAACAACACTCACTGAAAAATTATTATTATTTGGTGGAGCTATTCAAACTGCCGGAGCAGTAAAATCAAATAAAATTAAAAAAACAGCTACTTCCGATTTTATGGAAATCGAGAAACAACGGGGTATTTCTGTGGCAACATCGGTGATGGCGTTTAATTATAAAAATGTAAAAATTAATATTCTGGATACTCCGGGTCACAAAGACTTTGCAGAGGATACATACAGAACCTTAACTGCTGTTGATAGTGTTATTTTAGTAATAGACTGTGCCAATGGAGTTGAAACTCAAACTAAAAAACTGATGGAAGTGTGTAGAATGAGAAATACTCCGGTTATCGTGTTTATAAATAAAATGGATAGAGAAGGGAAAGACCCTTTTGATTTGCTAGACGAAATAGAAACCACCCTCAATATTAAACTTCGCCCGTTGAGTTGGCCAATTGGAATTGGGGCTACCTTCAAAGGGGTTTACAACATGTACGAAAACCATTTAAACCTTTTTGACATCAATAAAACCAAAATTGAACGGAATATTGTTTCGATAAAAGATTTGAATGATTTGGTTCTAGAACAGCAAATAGGAGGGAAGGCTGCTGAAAAACTACGTGAAGATGTTGAATTGATTGAGGGGGTTTATGATACATTCAGTATTTCAGCATACCAAGAAGGAGCTTTAGCTCCTGTATTTTTTGGTAGTGCATTGAATAATTTTGGTGTTCAAGAGTTGTTGGACACATTTATCAAAATTGCTCCTTCACCAAGAGGAAGGGAAACCACTGTAAAAATTGTACAACCAACTGATGATAAATTTTCAGGGTTTGTTTTTAAAATCCATGCAAATTTAGAACCGAACCACAGAGATAGAATAGCATTTTTAAGGATTTGCTCCGGAAAATTTGAGAGGAACACATTTTATTATCACGTAAGGAATGATAAAAAAATGAAATTCAGCAATCCCACCAGTTTTATGGCACAAGATAAAAGTGTTATTGACGAAGCTTTTCCGGGAGATGTTATTGGTTTGTATGATACCGGAACTTTTAAAATTGGAGACACTTTAACCGAAGGCGAAAAGATGGAATTTAAAGGTATTCCCAGTTTTTCTCCTGAAATTTTCAAAGAACTGATAAACAAAGACCCAATGAAAACCAAACAACTCGAAAAAGGAATTGAACAATTAACAGATGAAGGAGTGGCACAGTTGTTTACTCAGCAACCCGGAAACAGAAAAATTATTGGAACAGTTGGTGAACTTCAGTTTGAAGTTATTCAATATCGGTTGAAACACGAATATGGTGCATCTGCCGAATTTCAATCTAAAACTTTACACAAAGCTTGTTGGATGACTTCAGATAAACCAGAAAAGATTGATGATTTTATTCGTAGAAAAGCTCAATACATTGCTACTGACAAAGATGGAAATTTTGTGTTTTTAGCTCAATCTGCATTTTTGCTGCAAAGTGCCCAACAAGATTTTCCAGACATCACTTTTCATACAACTTCAGAATTTAAAAGAGCAACAGTTTAATTAATCTTCTAAATTGTTTAATTGGAAATGATAAGTAGAATCATTTCTAGTATAACTGCCTTCTAATTGTTCAGTAAGGGTTTTTATCAATTCAAGACCAAAGCCATTTGTATTTTGCTCATTCCACTTGCCGCTATCGGAGTAAATCAGTATAAACTCTTTAGGATTTGACCGATTCAGATGAATTAAAATGTTGCCTTCAGTACAATTCTTAAATGCATGTTTAAATGAATTTGATAGCAATTCATTCAATAACAAACCTAAAGGAACAATAGTTTTTAACCCAACATCTCCAATATCAGATTTTATTTCGGTGCTCACTTTTTTGTTGTGGTCTAAGGTGTGGATAATCTCAAATATCAAATCGTTTATATACGATTCTATTTCAATTTTATTTAATTTGTTGGTTTGGTATAACTTACTATGAATCAAAGACATGGTCATGATTCTACTGATGGCTTCGTCAAATTTGAGTTTTATTTCATCGGGCAAGCTTCCTTTTTGCAAACGTAAAAGGCTGGTAATAATTTGTAAATTGTTTTTTACACGGTGATGAACTTCCTTGAGTAATACAATGTTTTCGTTGTTTTTTGTTGAAATAAGCTGATTTTGTTTTTCCAATTCACTGTTAGCCAATTTAAGTTCGTTGTTTGAATGTTGTTGGTGCAGGTAATACAGGTGAATTAAATATCCGAGTACAAATAAAGCAAACGTAACTTCAATAAATTCGCCCACAAGTTGGGAATTGGTTCTAGGTTTTATCAATACAATGTGTCGGTTCAGGTTATTAAAGAAGAAATAGGCAATTAAAAACGCATTAATAACAGTTGCAATAATGCCGATTCGTTGTCCCAAACCGATGAATGTCATGAATAAAGTAATCATTATCCACATAAAATCCACATAATGGGTAAGGTTCATTACGGTGTTCATTGCAAAATGCGACATAAAAAAACCACTGATGGAATACACCCAAAAAATAGGAATGTAGTTGCGAGTGATGTAAAGAAAAATAAAACAAAACAACCCAATCAGCAAAACAATTGCCGAAGGTATAGCATTGTCAATACCAGAAAAACTGTATAAAGTGGTGACAATTGAAAAGATAAAAATAAATGCCAATGAAATTCTCCAAGCCAATAAAAAACTGGCTTTTTCAAAAAAAGTAGGAAATGAAGATGTATCCGGAGTAAATATTGTCATTCTAAATTAAAATTCTGCTAAAGAATAGCCCAAATTAATAATTATCTTTAAAATTGAGCAGCAATCTGTAAATTCGTTTTTTAATTTTTTTATAAGATGAGTATTAAAACCACAGAATCTGAGTCTAATTATCAGCATTTAGAACAAAAAGAAACAATTGAGTTGTTGAAAGGCATTAATTTAGAAGACAAAACAGTACCTCTGGCTGTTGAAAAAGCCATTCCACAAATAGAGTCTTTGGTTGAAGAAATTGTTAAAAGATTAAAATCAGGAGGAAGATTGTTTTATATGGGGGCAGGAACAAGCGGAAGACTTGGAATTGTTGACGCCTCAGAATGTCCACCTACATTTGGTGTTGAGCATGGATTGGTTGTGGGTTTAATTGCAGGTGGCGATACTGCCATTAGAAAGGCAGTTGAGTTTGCAGAAGATGATACTAACCAGGGTTGGATAGACTTACAGGAATATAACATAAACAAGAATGATGTGGTTATTGGTATTGCCGCATCAGGGAGTACACCTTATGTTATTGGAGCATTAGAAAAATGCAACGAATCAGGAATTTTAACAGGTTGTATAACTTGTAACAAAGGCAGCAAACTGGCTGCTGTTTCAAAATTTCCTATTGAAGTAATTGTGGGTCCTGAATTTGTTACGGGTAGCACTCGCATGAAATCGGGAACAGCCCAAAAACTAGTGTTGAATATGATTTCTACTGCAACCATGATTAAATTGGGCAGAATAAAAGGTAATCGCATGGTGGATATGCAACCAAGCAATAATAAACTGGTTGACCGCGGCACTCAAATGATTATGAATGAACTGAAGGTGGACTATGAAACGGCTAACAAACTGTTGTTGCAGTATGGGAATGTTCGTAAAGCGGTGGAATCATACAAAATATAAAATCTATTATTTTTTTTAATTATTAAAAAATTGAAAAAAAATTAAATCAATAATAAATTGAGTTTTAAATCGTTATTAAACCAGTATTAACCTAAATTTTTTTATACTATGAAAAAGCACTTGAGAGACCTATCAAATTTTTCATTTACACTAGGAGTAATTTTTATTGTAATTGAATCGTACCTAATTTCATTTGAAAATGCCGAAATATCCAGTAAATTAACAGCTGGAATTGTAGCATTTGGATTTGGAACGTTGGTTGCTTTTGTATCTAAAAATAGTAAATCAAAAGTAATTGATAATAATAATTAGGAGTTAAAAGAAAAAAGCAAATCATTGCTACACGCCAATCACCAGACTTATGTCAATCGCAGGTTATAAGTCATTTTACTGCAACACCATAGTTTTGATTTGCTTTCAACTTTTGTAGAAGTTCTTTAATTTCACGATTATAAGCACCAATTTTTCACATTTTATATTTCTTATTTAGTTGTGATTTGCTTTCAACTTTTTGTAGAAGTTCTTTAATTTCACGGTCATAAACAATCGCAATAAAGTTGATTGTTATGAGTAATTTTACCAACCAATCGTGCAGACAATAAACAGACGGACAAATGACATTAAAACTACATAATGGCAGCATCATAGATATTTTTTCGGCAGACACCGAAACAACTCTTGCTTTACCTTATGTAGAATCCGGAATTTCAGCAGGATTTCCTTCTCCGGCATTGGATTTTGTAGATTTAACCATTGACCTGAACCGCCATTTAATTAAAAATCCTTCTGCAACTTTTTACGGACGTGTAAAGGGTGATTCGCTAAAAAACGCAGGAATCCATAATGGCGATCTGCTAATCATTGACCGAAGTTTAGAACCAAAAAACGGAAAAATTGCCGTTTGTTATATTGACGGTGAATTTACAGCAAAGCGTGTTCAAATTTCAAAAAACGAAATTTTGCTTGTTCCTGAAAATGAAAGTTATCAACCGATACGAGTTACCAAAGAAAATAATTTTTTAATTTGGGGTATTGTTACTCACGTTATTAAAGATGTTTAAGTGATGTTTGCCCTTATTGACTGCAATAACTTTTACGCCTCGTGCGAGCGGGTTTTTCGTCCGGATTTGAATGGAAAGCCTGTTGTTGTGCTGTCTAATAATGACGGTTGTGTAATTGCAAGAAGTAATGAAGCAAAAGCTATTGGCATTCCAATGGGCGCACCTGCATTTGAATACGAAAAACTTTTTCAGCAACACGGTGTGCAGGTTTTCTCTGCAAATTTCGCTCTGTATGGCGATATGAGTAATCGGGTGATGACAATCCTTTCCGACTATTCGCCCGAAATGGAAATTTATAGCATTGACGAATGTTTCTTAAAACTTCACGGTTTTAATTTGTTCAACTTGCAGACTTATGGCGAAGAAATACGTTACAAAGTAACGAAGTGGACAGGAATACCAATCAGCGTTGGTATTGCCCCTACAAAAGCATTAGCAAAAGTTGCCAACCGTATTGCTAAGAAATATCCTAACGAAACTAATAGCGTTTACATCATTGACAGCGAAGAAAAACGTATTAAAGCTTTGAAATGGTTAAGAGTAGAAGATGTATGGGGAATTGGAAGGCAACACAGCAAACGTCTAAACGCAATCGGTATAAATACAGCTTTTGACTTTACACAACTTGATGATGAGGTTGTGAAAAAGCAAATGGCAATCGTTGGTTTGCGTTTAAAACACGATTTACAGGGCGTTCCAACACTTGATTTGGAAGAACGTCAAATCAAAAAAAACATTGCCACCACTCGGAGTTTTGAAACCAATTACACGGAATACGAGCAGTTGGCTGAAAGAATAAGCACTTTTGCTTCGTCTTGTGCAGAAAAATTGCGAAAACAAAATTCATGTTGCAATTCGTTAATGGTTTTCATTCACACCAACGGACACAGAACAGATTTATTACAATACAGCAGAAACATTGTTGTGAAACTTCCATTTCCTACCAATTCAAGCATTGAATTAGCCAAATTTGCAACACAAGCCTTGCAGCGAATTTTCAAGAAAGGATATGCTTACAAAAAATCCGGCGTTATTGTACAAGATTTTACTCAAGCTAACAGTTTGCAAAAAAAACTTTTTGAAAATAGAGATGAACGTCATATCCCTTTAATGCAGGCAATAGACAAAATGAATTTACTGTTCGGACAGCAAAAAATCCGACTTGCTTCGCAAGACACAAAGAGGGTTTGGAAAATGAAACAACAAAAATTGTCGCCACGTTACACAACCAATTTAAACGATATCATAACAATTAACGTGTAACATGTGTTTTCATAGTAAGCTATCAAAATCAGCACAAGAACTACAAAACCGATTCAAAGCAAAGATTGAAAATGAAGCATTATTTACGCCGACAATTTACAACGGTTTTCAATTTCCAACAACACCTGTAATCACGAACAAACAACCCGACAAAATCCAATTTTACAGTTGGGGACTTATCCCGTTTTGGGCTAAAGACGATAGCATAAAGAAAAATACACTAAACGCAAGAATTGAAACCATTCACGAAAAACCGTCATTTAGAAATTCAGTAAATAATCGTTGCCTAATCCTCGCAGATGGATTTTATGAGTGGCAATGGTTAGACGACAAAGGCAAGCAAAAACAAAAATATGAATTGACTCTACCCAATAACGAACTTTTCGCATTTGCCGGACTTTATAGTGAGTGGATAAACAAATCTACAGGTGAAATAATAAATACTTACACCGTATTGACAACAGCAGCAAACGACCTGATGAGTAAAATTCACAACACAAAAAAACGTATGCCTGTTATAGTTGAGATAGATAATGAGCAGAATTGGTTATCCGGACAAGAATTAATCATGCAAAACGACAGGCTTAGAGCAAAAGAAATATGATAAAACTGAACCAACAAGTGTATCGCTTTTTGTAGAAGTTCTTTAATTTCACGGTCATAAACAACCAATTCACAATAAGGCTATAAGCCGAAGATTTTCTCAGCCCTGCTTAGGTGGGGCTTTTTTTTACTAACTTTTTTCGTTAATCAGTAGCTTTAAAATTTCTTGAGCAGCCACACTGATTTTGGTTCCCGGTCCGTAAATTCCGGAAGCTCCCGAATCGAACAAAAATTTATAATCTTGTTGAGGAATCACACCGCCAACAGTAACCAAAATATCTTCTCTACCCAGTTTTTTGAGTTCTTCAATCACCTGAGGCACAAGAGTTTTGTGTCCCCCTGCAAGCGATGAAATGCCAAGTACATGCACGTCGTTTTCCACGGCTTGTTTGGCGGCTTCGGCAGGTGTTTGAAACAAGGGTCCGATATCCACATCAAAACCCATGTCGGCATAAGCAGTAGAAACAACCTTAGCCCCTCGGTCGTGTCCGTCTTGTCCCATTTTAACCACCATAATTCGCGGTCGTCTGCCATCAAGCTCAGCAAATTGGTCGGAGAGTTTTTTTGCTTCAATAAAATCTTTGTCTTCCATAGATTCACTGCTATAAACACCGCTAATTGAACGTATCTGAGCATGATAACGCCCAAAAACTTTTTCCATAGCGTCAGAAATTTCGCCGAGAGTAGCTCTTTCTTTAGCTGCAAGAACTGCTGCTTCGAGTAGATTTCCGTTTTTGCTACGTGCAATATACGTAATTTTTTCTAAAGCTTGAGTAACTTTTTCGTGGTTTCGGTTGGCTTTTATTCGATTGAGTCTGTCAATTTGGTTTTTTCGAACCGAATTGTTGTCAATTTCTAATATGTCTAATTGTTCGTTATTATCTACGCGATATTCGTTAACGCCAACAATAATTTCCTTACCGGAATCAATTTTAGCCTGTTTTCTGGCGGCAGCTTCTTCGATACGAAGTTTTGGGATGCCTTTTTCAATGGCTTTAGCCATACCACCGTTTTCTTCAATTTCTTCAATCAGTTTCCAAGCTTTTTCGGCAATTTGGTTTGTCAAATACTCAACATAGTAGGAACCTCCCCATGGATCAACGGTTCTGCAGATTTCAGTTTCTTCTTGCAGGTAAATTTGGGTATTTCTGGCAATACGAGCAGAAAAATCAGTAGGCAGAGCAATAGCTTCATCAAGGGCATTTGTGTGCAACGATTGTGTTCCGCCTAAAGCGGCAGCCAAAGCTTCAACACAAGTTCGGGTAACATTGTTAAAGGGGTCTTGTTCGGTTAAACTCCATCCACTGGTTTGACAGTGAGTTCTGAGGGCAAGTGATTTTTCGTTTTTTGGGTTGAATTTTTTAACAATTTTTGCCCACAACATACGAGCAGCTCTCATTTTGGCAATTTCCATAAAATGGTTCATTCCGATAGCCCAGAAAAAAGAGAGTCTAGGGGCAAAAGAGTCTATGTCCATGCCGGAATTAATGCCTGTTCGTAAGTATTCCAATCCGTCGGCAAGCGTATATGCAAGTTCAATGTCAGCAGTAGCTCCTGCTTCTTGCATGTGATAGCCCGAGATACTGATGGAATTGAATTTAGGCATTTTCTCAGAAGTGTATTTAAAAATATCTGCAATGATTTGCATGGAAGGTAGAGGCGGATAAATATAGGTGTTTCGAACCATAAATTCTTTGAGAATATCGTTTTGTATGGTTCCGGAAAGTTCTTCGAGTTTCACACCTTGTTCCAGTGCAGCAACAATATAAAATGCCATAATGGGGATAACAGCACCGTTCATGGTCATGGAAACCGACATTTGATTGAGCGGTATTTCATTGAACAATATTTTCATGTCTTCAACAGAATCAATGGCTACACCTGCTTTTCCGACATCGCCTACTACTCTGGGGTGGTCGGAATCGTAGCCTCTATGGGTTGCCAAATCAAAAGCAACCGATAGTCCTTTTTGTCCGGCAGCTAAATTTCTGCGGTAAAAAGCATTGGATTCTTCGGCGGTACTGAACCCTGCATATTGACGAATAGTCCAGGGTTGCATAACGTACATGGTAGAATAGGGTCCGCGAAGGTTTGGAGTTATGCCTGCAGCAAAATTCAAATGAGAAAATTCTTTACAATCATCAAAATTGAAGGTGTTTTTAATTGCAATCTGCTCAGATGTAATCCACTCCTTTGTATTTGGTGAAAATGTTTTTTTCGTTTGTGGGTTTTTATATTCTATTTTGCTAAAATCAGGTTTCATTTTTAACTTTAATTAAAATTATTTATTATTCAGTAAATCAAATTGTTGTGTTTTTTATTGAAGATAAATATTCTTCAGAAAAATTGATGGGATTTAGTGTTGCGAATGGAGTGTCTTTTTTTACTGATTTTTCTTTAATTGGAGGTATTGGAGTGGTTTTGTCTTGATGTTTAGTAACGCCTAAAAGCGTTCTTTTTCCATTTTTGAATAATTCAATTTGTTTGTTTGCGTTTTGGGTAATAGATTGTTGTATGAATCCTGATTTTATGCAAGCCAAAAATCCGCCAAGGGCTTCAGTTTCTTTAAAAAGTGCAAGTGATTTCTCCACCAATTCATCGGTAAGTTTTTCAATATAATATGAGCCTGAAGCAATATCATTCACTTTATCGAGAAAGGATTCTTCTTTGAGAATGTGTTGAATGTTGATTGCAACTCGCTCTGCAAGTTCCGATTGGGTTTCAAAATCACTGTCGAAAGGTAAAACACTGATGCTGTTGGCTCCACCAAGAATGGCCGACATGGCTTCTGTGGTTGTTCGTAAAATGTTAGTGTGTGGGGCTAGATTAGAAATAGTAGTTGTGGTTGAAAAAGAATGTATATGCATTTGCTGTTGATTGATGTCGTATTCTTTGGTAATCAACTGCCACAAGATTTTTGCAGCTCTGATTTTTGCAATTTCAAAGAAATAGTTCGGACCAATTCCGAAACGAAAAATCATTTTATCGATACAATCTTTTAACGGAATGCCTGTGTTTGATAATTGGGTGATGTATTCAACAGCCAACGAGAATGAAAATGCCAGTTCTTGAGTAATTGTTGCACCTGAATTGTTAAAGTTTTTTCCGTTTACAGCAATTGAAAGGATTTGGTTGTTGGATTTTAGTAAATCAGATAATTCTTCAATGTCCTTTTGCTGATTGTTTTTCCAATTTCCAATATTTAAAATTTCACCAATATAATCATAAGATATTGAGTTTGTTATATTGTTTAGTTTAATGTTTTTATTTAATAAATAATCAGAATAAAACTGCTCGATTTTATTAGGCTCTGAATTGTAAAAATGAAGATTAATACAAGTTAAATCAATATTTTCTAGTAGTATGTTAAAATCAGTTTGAGTAGGTATGTTACCGGTAAATAGAATAGAATTAACTCCTCGATTCAAAGCCCAAAGAGCTTTTCTATTGGCTTCAACACAAGAATTTATGGCAACCACAAATTGATTTTGCCATGTAGATTCATTGTTTGAGAGTTCAAAATTTTTAGTAACAGTATTTGCTAAATCTTCAGAATTATAAAACGGTTTGATAATAATATCTTCAGGAGAGTTCCACAACAGATTTTCGTTATAGTCTTTTCCTTTCAGGTCTTTGATGATTCTATCTTGCCACTGTTTTGCTGAAACTTCATCAAAATCTTCAAATAAACTCATAAGATGAGAGATTGGTTAAGAGGCAAATGTAGTAAATAGATGAGAGAGAAGCAATGTTTTTTGCTAGTGAATAACTCGACGAAAAAGTTTAGATTTTATTTGATTTCAAATACAAAAATCTCCTCGTTATCCTTTTTCATAAAGTATTGTTCACGGGCAAATTTTTCAAGGGTGACCGGGTTTGATGTTAAATCATATAGTTCTTGTCTGGTTTTTGTGAGTTCTTTAACGAAATAGTCTTTGTCTTTTTGAAGAACACGGAGTTCTTTAAAAAAATTATATTGATTAAAGAAATTATTTTGGTCGAAGAAAGAAACCCAAATAGCAAAGCTGAGAAATGCTATTGTGTATTTGTTTTTGAGCCAGTCGGGGACTTTTTTTAACATGAACCAAAAATAAGAATAGGAAGCAATTTTGCTTCCTATTCTTATTTTTTCTAATTAACAAGTATATGTTAATGGTTTAGAAATAGATTTGAGAGTCTTTTGGATATTTCATTTCGTATTTGAAAGCTAATTTTTTGGTTTCTTTTTGTGCCAATGAAAGCTTCCAAACCAACATTCCGTTGTTTTCATTGAAGGAGGTGTGTTCTTTCGATTTTAAAGAAACGGTAATATCTTTATGGTTAGAAACCGGAATTTGGTCTTCAACAGTCAATTGAACGGTTGATAAAAAATTGTTTCTGACGGTAATTTCAAAACCGTAGTTTTTAATTCTGTCGCCGCCCAAGAAACTTTCTTTTTCATCAATTTTTAACGCTATTCGTTGTGCCGAAATACGTTCTTCTTTACCAAAATCTATTGACAGTGAATCGCCTGTAACTTTAGGATTAATCATAGTTTGTCCAATATAAGTTCCTCCAAAATAGATGTTTGCAGCAGCAGGCAACAAGTTCAAATTTTCAAAACCTTTGATGCTTGCTACCAAAAAGGCATTTTGGTCAACTTTAGGCACTATAAAGTAGCGATAATCTACGTTCATTTTTTCCTCTTTAACTACAACGGTATGTGTTTCTCCGTCAGATGGAATAGAGTAGGGAATAGCAATGTCAAATTCTACTGAGGTAAAGTTTTCTGTCATGGTAGTGTAATATCCGGCATCTTCTGCTTCAGAAAGAGATACTTTTTCTTTCATTTGTCTCTTATCCATATCCATAGTAGATGAAGGTTGGAAAACCATGCCTGTAGATTCAGTTTTTTTATTGCTATAGGGTTGATAATAATTTACATACCATGTTGGCAGAACAGGTTTGATTTTACTGGTAAAAGGATTGTTTGTTGAAAGTTTTATTTTAACATTATCCCAATTTTCACCTGTGTTTTGGACAATTGAAGCTTTGTAGGTAAGTTCCACCGGTTCGTTGATTTGACTCGAGCGTAAATCGTAACTTGGAGTCCAAGACGCATTGTTGTCGGTATAATTTAACGAAAGTTTTCCAATTGATGCTGCATCAGCCAATATGGTTACAGCAATCTGATGTAGCTCTCTTTGATTTCGATTGCCATATTTATTTGCAATTTCTTGATTGAGTTTTTGGAGTCTTTCGTTCAGACCTTTCATTCGTTTTTGAAGTTTGTCGTTGTATTTTTTGTTTTGAAGCAATCTGTTGTTAATGTCGTTGTATTTTTCACGGAAATAGGTCAAAGCATCTTTAAGGACTGGCAAAGAGTCAGTAATCATGGTTTTGTTGGTTATTAAAAACTGTTTTTCGGTTTCTAACATTTGTTTGGTGCTATTGGATTCTTCAATATCGTAAGTAACATTTTCAATGGAATCATTCAATTGTTGAAGTTGTTTAATGATTTGGGCAGGCAAATGAGCATTCGGATTCGAATAATCGGGTTGAACAACACGGTATTTTGTATCCAAAATAATGAATTTTCCTTTACCGCTAACTTGTATGCTGTTGTTGTTTATTCCATACGACAAACTGTCGAACACAAATTCTGAAACGCCCTTACTGAATGAAAAATCAGCTTCACGCGTTATTTGTGCTCCGTTTAAGAATACGGTTACTTTATTGATTTTTGAATTTAATTTAGTTACACTTTCCCCGAAAATACAGGTTGATATGAAAATGAAACCGATGCAAGCAATTGAAGTTTTCATAATAAATGAGTTTAGTTGATATTTTTTTTTCTTGTTAGATGAAAATTTTTTAGAATTCCATATTTTTATAAAAAAAATTATGAAATATCGAATATTGAGCGATATCGAACTAAAAGAATTAGAAAATGATTTTAAGCATTTTTTGATAGCTAATTCTGTGTATGACGATGAATGGAAAAAGTTGAATCAGGATAAAGATAAAAGGGTGAAAGAACTTATTGAAAAGTTTAGCGATATTGTTGTTGAAAAAGCGTTGGCTAACGTGAAATTTTTGGAGTTTGTTGCTAAAGACAGTATCAGCACTTTTTTTTGTTCAAAAAACGAAATGATTTTGATTGGGATAGAGTGTAAAAGAAAGGAAATTGATTTCACCAAACAGCCATTTGATTTGATAAAAGGAGATTTGATAATTTACAAAACAGTCAAACCTTATAAAAAGAAAAGAGAAGAAGAAATTTTTGAGCTGTTGGAATCCGGATGTTCACTTATTCAAGAAGAACAGTTTAAACGTATGGATATGGCTTACAACCTATCACAACAATCAACCCAAAACTAATGCGAGAATTTGTATTCATTTTTATTTTCTGTTTGTTCGGAGTTAGCAAAGGACAAACGATACAAGAATTTAAAAGCGAATTAACAAAATTTTCTGCTTTGCCTGAATTGAAAAATGCATCTGTAGGATTTTATGCTGTTGATTTGAAAACCAATGAAATTATTGGCGAACTAAATCCGAATTTAAGTTTAATTCCGGCTTCAATAACCAAAGTGATAACAACTGCTTGTGGAATCGAAATCCTCGGAACTGACTATCGGTTCAAAACAGAGATTTATTACACCGGCAAAATTGATAAGGAAAAAAAGATTTTAAATGGAAATATTATCATTAGGGGATTTGGAGATCCATGCTTAGGCTCTCATCGATTTACTTCAAATTATGGTGATTTTATAAATAAATGGACTTTAGCAATAAAACAAATGGGAATAGATTCTGTTTGTGGAGACATAATTTCAGATGCATCCTATTTTAGCCAACAGTCAATTCCATCAACTTGGATTTGGGGAGATATGGGAAATTATTATGGAGCGGTTGCTTCCGGACTTAGTGTTTACGAAAATTTATTTACAGCACAATTTACATCGGGCAAACTTGAAGGTGATTCAACAAAAATAGTGGCAATAAAACCATTTATTCCGGGGCTGGAGGTTGAAAATTATGTAAAAAGTGCAAATACAAATAAAGACGAATCCTTCTTTTATGGCGGTCCCTATCAAAACAACAAATATGCAAAAGGAAAAATTCCGGTTAACAAAACCAACTATGAGGTTAAAGGTTCAATTCCAGACCCTGCTTTATTACTCTCGTTTGAACTTTCAGAAGAACTAAAAAATAATGGAGTAAGTGTATCCGGAAAATATACAACAACGAAAATAGAATGTACAGAAATTAATTATTTAATGTCGAAAAACATTGCAACCACACAGTCTCCTGCTCTTTCTGAAATTATCAAGCAAATAAACCACCACAGCATAAATTTATATGCCGAACATATTCTAAATGAAATAGGGGTTAAACAGAAAAATTTTGGTGATACAGATACCGGTGCCGTTGCAATCGTTGATTTTTTAAAAAATAAAGGAATTGATGTTTCCGGATTCTATTTGTTGGATGGGAGTGGGTTGTCAAGGTTTAACTCAATCACTGCAACACATTTTGTGGAAGTGCTTAAAATGATGCGAAAAAGTAAAAATTATGAAGTATATAATGCATCATTTCCTGTAGCCGGAATATCAGGAACAGTGAGAAGTTTTGGTGCAAAAACTGCACTTGAAGAAAATGCAAGAATTAAAAGTGGATATATGGTACGAGTGAGAAGTTATGCGGGTTATATAAAAACAAAATCCAACCGAGAGGTTGGATTTGCCGTTATGGTTAACAATTACAATTGTTCGCCACAAATGATGAAATTGATTCTTGAAAAACTAGTAACTAAAATCGCTGAAATAAATCAGTAGCGATTATACTTCAGATAGTTTTCCGTTTTTAGATTTTCCTAAAACTACAACGTCTTTAACTCTTTCGTACTCTTTTATAGCACTAAGCATCGCTTCTCTGGAATCTCTTCTGATTTTAATTCCAGTTTTAGAACCTTTGTTTCTGACTTCTATGTAGTAACCATCTTTTAATTTCGTTGGTTTTGTTGCCGGTCTTCCCATAATTTTAAATGTTATTTATAATGAGTCTAAATTAGTAATAAAAACTGGATAAATTAAATAAAATTGTGTCAAATTAACAAACTTTAACAAATTAATTTTCAATTATTTGTTTGAAAGTTTTTTTATTCAGCAGGAAAGAGGCAAGCAGAGTGCTTTTTGGGATAATTCCAAATAAATTTGGAGAAGTAACTCGGTTGCGTTTTTTCCTATTTTCTTTTAATCTGGAGTAAAAGCTAAAATGAGCTTGGATTATTGCAAAAGTATGTTTTGGTTTTCCTTCAAAGAGCAGTTTAATCCCAGCCATTCCATCAAGAATCAGTCGTAAAAATAGTATTTTAAATCGTTTGTTTTTTTGTAGGTTTTTGTGCAAAACCAGTAAGTTGTTTCTAAAATTTAGATATGTTTTTTTAGGGTTAATTTTATTTAAAGTTCCTCCGCCAACGTGATAAACAATTGATTCTGAGCAATACATAATTTGATAGCCTAAGTTTTTTAATCGCCAACACAAATCAATTTCTTCCATGTGTGCAAAAAATTGTTCGTCGAATCCGTTTATTTCTTTGAAGAGTTTTGCACGAATAAAAAGTGCAGCTCCAGTAGCCCAAAATATTTCAGATGTATCGTTGAATTGTCCGTTGTCTTTTTCCAAAGTATTGAAAATTCGTCCTCTGCAAAGAGGGTATCCTAAATAATCAATAAAACCTCCGGCTGCACCGGCATATTCGAAATACTCTTTTTTATAAAAATCTTTGATTTTGGGTTGGCAGGCAGCAATGTTCAGATTGCTATCCATAAGTTGGATTATTGGGGTTATCCAATTTTCAGTAACCTCAACATCAGAATTGAGCAATACAAAATATTCCGCATCAACTTGTTTGAGGGCTACGTTGTATCCTTTAGCAAAACCGTAGTTTTTATCGTTAACAATAATTTCAATTTCAGGATAATTATCTTGGATAAATTGTATTGAATCATCGGTTGATTGGTTGTCGGCTACAACTATTCTAGCATCATGACTGCTATATTTTGTTACTGAAGGTAAAAATTGTTCTAAAAACTTTTTTCCGTTCCAATTCAATATGACAACTGCTGTTTTTTTCACGAGTTGTGATTATTTTGGCAAAACATAATATTCATCGGTTCGGTCTTGCGAATATTCTCTAGGATTTGTAGCGTTAAAGTCTCTGGGTTGATTGGTTCTTTTATGTAAATCAACTCGCCATTGTGCATTGTATATTTCTCCTGGAAGTGTAGAATGTAGCATTTGATAATCATTAGAAACATCATCGGGGTTGTAAAATATAAATCTCACGTTACTTCTTCCATTAATTCCGTAATAATGCCATATTTCATAAGGGTATGAACTGGGCTCGTTTTTCATTTCAGAGAGTGTATTTGGTTTTCCGTATTTCAAAAAAATTCTACCTCTGTCGGTTTCATATCCTTTTTTGATAGAAGTAGAAAATTGAGTTTCAGCGATTTGAACTAAATCCTGGTATTTTTTCCATTCTTCTTCAGGATTTATAGAATTTCTATTGTACCAAAAATTATAAAAAAATTGTTGTTTCAAGGAATCATCGTTGTTATTCAATTGATTTTTTGCAAAACTCAATTCAATTTGAGTAGAAATTGGAGCTAAGGATTTTATGTGCTCGATTAATTCATTTGATGGAATGGTTGAAACGAATGTATTAGAAGAACTATGGTCTAAAACGAAGTTGTTTGCTGGTGGGTTGCTGCGTTGAAAGAATACTTTTTTTAAAGCTATGCTCTTATTTTCTTTATTTCTAATTTCTATAACCAAATTGTAGTTTCCGGAAGGTAGTTTTTTTATGTCAAACGAATTTAATAGGACAATAACCGGTTTTGGAGTTTCTCTTTTAAAGCCTTTGTAATTTCCTACAATTTGTTTACTTTCAAAAGATTCAATAAAATAATTTATCAAGAATGGTTCGTCTTTTTCAAAAACTTTTTCAGAATTATAAATTTCATTATAGAACATAATTTTCTCAAAATCTTCAGGATAAAAATCGCTGGTGTATGGTGTTAAATCATATCCACTTTTGGTTAGAAATGTTTTTTTTGTTGATTTTACTGCTGATTCAATCAAAGCAACATCAGAAAAACTGATGGTTGAAACATTAAAATCAATCTCAATTTCTTGGGTTGTTAAAAATGCTTTTTCAGTGCTATTTGTATCTCTGATGCTAATTTCGAATTCATATTTACCAGATGGGAGAGAAATTCGTTGTTGATCGAAAAAATTAATCTTTTGAGAAGTGCTGTCGAGCAAAATCGGGCTGCTGATTATATTTTTTCGGTAGTCAATAATTGAGTCGTTTTGTTTAAAGATAAATGTAACTTCAACAAATGCTTGTGATGTACTGTCCGGTTTAGTTTTGTATATTAAAGAATTGCCTTGAAAAAGTAAATACGTTTCTAAATAGGGTAAATTTTCAGGAGAATTAAATGCACAATATGAAAAATTTGCTTGTAATTGTTGAGATACAGACTGTTTAGAAAATAAAACGATAAAAAATAATAAAAATAAATTTTTCGTTGGGAAATTTCTCATTCGACGAAATTACTATATTATCGCTAAATATTTGCAACTCATTTTATTACAGTTTATATAACCAATTGATTGTAAGTTGAATTAAAAAAAATGAGGAAAATAATTAGAAAAAAAATGGTTATATAAAATCAATTGTTAATTTTGCAGCGGAGAAATGGCAGAGTGGTCGATTGCGGCAGTCTTGAAAACTGTTGTACCGCGAGGTACCGGGGGTTCGAATCCCTCTTTCTCCGCCAAAGTCAAAGACCATGACAAACAAAATAAAATCCCTTCATATTCAATTATTTAGGGATTTTTTGTTTTCAGTAGTTCGCATAACATACACTTTATCAACAACCATAGTAGTAGGGCTAATTTTTCTTAGTTCTTGTTCTACAACAAAAAAAATAAATGCACTTAAACCGGAGTCGGATGAACCTACTCCTATTGTGTATAAAACAAACCCTTCATTTGTTAGCGTTCCTGTTGTAATTCAAGTTAAAGACATTGAAAGCATCGTTAATAAAAACCTTCAAGGATTGATATATGAAGACAATAATATTGAAGACGATAACTTGATTATAAAAATTTGGAAACAAGCACCAATAATTCTTGAGAATAAAGAAGAAGGAAAAATAAAAACAATTTTACCCCTTAGAGCTGAAATAAAATATAGGTATGGGTTTAATAAATTAGGTATCTCGATAACCGATATTAAAGATATTGACCTTGACGGAAAAATAGAGCTGTTGAGTAATGTTGGTCTTATCGACTGGAAATTAAGTACACAAACCTCATTAAAATCATTGGATTGGAATAAAATTCCAACAATTTCTATTGGAGGTAACCCTTTAAATATTACCTTTCTTGTGAATCAGGCATTAAAAATTTTCAGAAAAAAAATTGAAACAAGTATTGATGATGCCGTGCGAAAATCTATGGATTTTAAACCTCGTGTTCTTGAAGCTGTTGAGAAGTTAGTGTCGCCTGTTGAGATTAGTAAGGAATACGAAACCTGGCTTAATATTTTCCCTTCAGAATTATACGCAACAAAAGCCACTCTGAAAGATGGAACTATTGGGATAGATTTAGGAATGAAGTGTAATATTGAAACTAAAGTTGGTCAGCTACCAAACGATAAGTTTGACAAAACACAATTGGCACTAAAAACCGTTTCCTCATTGCCAGATAAAATTATGATAAATGTTGCTGCAGTTTCTACATTCACAGATGCCAAACGAATTTTATTAAATAATTTTAAGGGACAAGAATTTGGTGATGGAAAAAGAAAAGTAACCATTCAAAATTTAGACTTGTGGCATAAAACAGGAAAAATAGTCATTGCTTTAGAATTAGCAGGGAGTATAAACGGAACTGTTTATCTTGTAGGTGTGCCAAAATTTGATAATGCAACAAAAGAAATATATTTTGATCAGTTGGAATATGTTTTAGATACCAAAAATAAATTACTCAAATCGGCAAATTGGTTACTTTCAGGCATTGTTCTTAAAAAGATAAATTCAGCTTGTCGTTATTCAATACAAGAAAATTTAGATGAGGCTAAAAATCAGCTAATAAAATACACTCAAAATTATTCTCCTTTTGAAGGAGTTTATATAAATGGCGAGTTGGGAGATGTTCAGTTTCAAAATATTCAAATAACCAATACTTCAACAATTGCTTTTATAAATATTGGTGGTAAAATAAGAGTTAAAGTTGACGGCTTAAAGTGATGTATTAATTTCTATGCTAACAGGACAATGGTCTGAACCATATTCGTTATCGTGTATTTCAGCATTTTTTATTTTATCTATAATTGATTTACTCACTAAAAAATAATCAATTCTCCAGCCTACATTTCTTTCTCGGGCACCACCTCTAAAACTCCACCAGGTATATGCTTTTTCTTTTTGTGGATTAAAGTAACGATAGGTATCTATAAAATCAGCTTTAATGAAATTATCCATTCCATCAATTTCTTCCTGCATAAATCCAGCGTATTTGTTGTAATTAGCCTTTGGATTTGCTAAATCAATCGGCTTGTGAGCCACGTTTAAATCTCCGCAAAAAAGTACCGGTTTTTTTTCTTCCAATTTCTTCAAGAATTTTAAAAATTCAGCATCCCAAATTTGTCTGTAATCCAAGCGTTTGAGTTCACTGCCGGAGTTTGGTACATAAACAACTGTTAAATAAAAATCATCAAATTCAGCAGTTATTACTCTTCCTTCTTGATCGTGTTCCTCAATTCCTATCCCGTAAATTAAATTTAATGGTTGTTTTTTTGACAAAATTGCTGTTCCGGAATATCCTTTTTTTAAGGCTGAGTTTGAATAGATAAAATAGTTGTTTAAATCTTTCAAAGCTTCTTTAACTTGGTCGTCTTGTGCTTTTGTTTCTTGTAAACAAAGTACATCAGGATTCATCTTTTTGATTTGGTCAAAAAAATCTTTTTTGGCAATAGCCCTAATACCGTTTACATTCCAAGAGATTAGTTTCATTTTTTTAATTTTTACTGTATTCCATTAAATATGCTTTGAGAAATCCATCAATTTCTCCGTTCAAAACTTTATCCGGGTCATTGATAGTAAACCCTGTTCTATGGTCTTTCACTCTTCGGTCGTCTAACACGTAGCTTCTGATTTGTGAACCCCATTCTATTTTTTTCTTATCTGCTTCAATTTCATTTCGGGCTTCTAATTTTTTTCTCAATTCCAATTCGTAGAGTTGCGATTTTAGAAGTTGAAGTGCTTTTTCTTTATTTCCAAGTTGAGAGCGAGTTTCTGTATTGGCTATCACTATTCCTGAAGGGGCATGATGAAGTCTGACACCGGTTTCAACTTTATTTACATTTTGACCGCCAGCACCACCACTTCTAAAAGTATCCCAAGTTATATCAGCCGGATTGATTTTAATATCAATTGTTTCATCAACAAGTGGGTAAACATAAACCGAAGCAAAAGATGTCATTCTTTTGCCTTGTGCGTTGAATGGACTAACTCTCACTAAGCGGTGAACACCATTTTCACCTTTGAGATAACCAAAGGCATATTCACCTTCTATTTCTATTGTAACTGTTTTTATGCCTGTAACATCACCATCTTGAAAATCAAGCACTCTGATTTTAAATTTGTTTTTTTCTGCCCACATGTTATACATTCTGTATAACATTGACGACCAATCACAGCTTTCTGTTCCACCGGCTCCGGCAGTTATTTGAAGTACTGCACTAAGAGAATCTTCATCGGAACTGAGCATGTTTTTAAATTCAAGCTCATCTAAAGCCTCAACAACTAAATTGTATTGAATTTCTACATCATTCTCAGAACCTTCTCCATTTTTAAAAAAGTCATAAATAATTTGTAAATCTTCTATTAGACCGGAAATTTTGCTGAAACCATCCGTCCAATATTTAATACTGCTAACTATTTTGAGCTGTTTTTCAGCCTCTTTTGGATTGTCCCAAAAGTTTGGATCCAAAGTTTTTTGTTGTTCTTCTTCGAGTTCTATAAGTTTAGAATCGATGTCAAAGATACCTCCTTAACGCACCGTGTCGCTCTGAAAGTTCTTTTATTATTTCTTGTGTTATCATGTTCCCAAAATTAATTGTTGTATGGAAATAATTAGTTGATTATTGAATAAATTTGGGTAAAAAAAATAAAGCAATGAAAATATATACCAAAACAGGCGATAAAGGAGAAACCTCATTGTTTGGAGGAAAACGAGTACCTAAGTATAATCTAAGAATTGAATCGTATGGTACTGTTGATGAATTAAATTCTCATGTTGGTTTATTAAGGTCTTACGAAAACTCAAAAGAAGTTAATGCTGCATTAATTGAAATACAAGATAGATTGTTTACAATTGGCTCAAATTTAGCAACAGTTCCAGGCAACGAAAAAGTTAAGATACCGGGATTAAACGAGTCGGATATCAATTTTTTAGAAAATGAAATTGATAAAATGAACGAAAAACTCCCCATAATGAAATCATTTGTATTACCGGGTGGTGATATTGTTGTTGCTCAATGCCATATTGCCAGATGTGTTTGCCGAAGAGCCGAAAGATTAGTTGTTCATTTGGCATCTGAGGAATTTGTTTCTGAAGATGTAATTAAATATTTAAATCGTTTGTCTGACTACCTTTTTGTTCTTTCCAGAATGATATCGGTAGAAAAAAGTGTAGAAGAAATTCCTTGGAAAGCCCGAATATAGTAGTATTTTAACAGATTATGGAGTTATCAACACTTGTGAATATCTTAATCTTGCGTGTGTAAACAAAAAAATTATTTTTGCGTTAATCCAAAGCGGAGCCAAATTGGAAATTTGGTCGAAGAAAAATTTGTATTAACTCTTAATTTAGATTGAATTATGTATTGGACGTTAGAACTTGCATCGTACTTAGAAGACGCCCCTTGGCCGGCAACAAAAGATGAATTGATTGATTTCGCTATAAGAACAGGAGCCCCCTTAGAAGTTGTTGAAAATTTACAAGAATTAGAAGAGGAGGGAGAGGCTTATGATAGCATTGAAGAAATTTGGCCTGATTATCCTAGTAAGGAAGATTTCTTTTTTAACGAAGACGAATATTAATATATTTGCTACAGGCATAAAAAAAAACCTCACCATTGGTGAGGTTTTTTTTTATGCAAAAATATCAGATTACATAATCGCCTTTAATTTAGATTCAAGAGCATCTTTAGATGCTGCTCCTACAACTTTGTCAACAACTTCACCATTTTTGATAAATAAAATGGTTGGAATATTTCGAATAGCATACTTTTGAGATATATCAGGATTGTTGTCCACATCTAATTTTCCTACTATTGCTTTTCCTTGATATTCATTTGCTAATTCTTCTACAATTGGACCAACCATTCTACACGGACCACACCAAACTGCCCAAAAGTCAACCATCACTGCTTTGTCTGAGTTTAATACGTTTTCTGCAAAGTTTGCATCTGTTAATTCTAATGCCATAATTTATTTATTTAATGTTAATACTTTCTTTTCTTTTTCAATAAGTAAACCAATCGTAAAAAAAATGTCAAAATGTCATTTTACAAGTTGATTCCATTTTTATTTTTTCAAAATTAATTGAATTTGTAAATGAATTTATTGAATCACAGAAAATTCTATTTCAGGAATTCTATTTAATTCATCTATAAACTGATTTGATACATTTATTTTTTTTGTTCTTGAAAAAAGCCCAACAGTACCCTCTTCTATGTCAACAATATGAATTGAAAATTGAAATTCACCAGGGTTTTTACTTACTATTTCATCTAATTGCCGAATAAGCTCATTTGTTACATCTGTAGAATTAATAGCAACGATAATACCTTTAGTTAATTTTTCTCGAACTTCAGAAAGCAATTGAACCATACTGATGTTAAATTCTAATTTTTCTTCTTGTACTTCATTTGGTTTTTTCCATTTGTTTTCTCTGGCTTTAACCTGCCCTTTAACAAATAAAAATTGATCTTTGGTAAAATAAGGTTTGTATTTTATGTATTCATCACCAAAGAGTAAAAATTCAAATGAATCTGAAAAATCTTCAATCGTAATTATACCAAAAGGTAGGTTATTTTTTGAAACCCTTTCTTGTAAATTGGTGCAAATACCTGCAATTGAAAATGGCTTACCTTTTACTTGTTGAAAATCCTTAAGTTCAGAAAGTTGTCCGTTTGAAAAATGGGTAATCTCGAATTTAAAATCATCGAGAGGATGCCCAGAAATAAAGATACCAACAACTTCTTTTTCTTTTTTAAGCTTTTCAATTGTGCTCCAATCTTCAATTTTTGGGAACGGTGGTTCTTCAACATTTGATTCGGAATTATTCTCAAACATTTCAAACATAGAAACTTGAGAAGAATTTTTACTTTCTTGCAGTTTGTTTCCGTATTTGATTATTTTATCCAGAAAAAGGGTGCCATCATCTTGAGGTGCAAAATATTGGGCACGATGTGAGGTTTTGAATGAATCAAATGCTCCGCCCAATGCTAAACTTTCTAATGTTTTTTTGTTTGCTGCTCTTAAATCAATTCGGCTAACCATATCAAATACAGATGAAAAATTTCCGTTTTTTTTCCTTTCAGAAATTATTGAATCAACTGCTTTTTCTCCAACGCCCTTCATTGCACCTAAACCAAAGCGTATTTCGCCATTTGAGTTTACTGTAAACTTATGTACTGATTCGTTTACATCCGGTCCCAAAAACGGTACTCCCATTCGTTTACATTCATCCATCAAAAAGGTAATTTGTTTGATGTCGTTCATATTGTTGCTAAGGGTTGATGCCATAAATTCAGCAGGGTAGTTTGCTTTTAAGTAAGCTGTTTGAAAAGCTATCCATGCATAACAGGTGGAGTGTGATTTATTAAATGCATAAGCAGCAAAAGCTTCCCAATCTTTCCAAATTTTTTCTAACTTTTCACCGGCATGTCCTTTTTCCATGGCTTGTTGAATAAACTGAGGCTTCATTTTATCCAATACATTTTTTTGCTTTTTTCCCATGGCTTTTCTCAATACATCGGCTTCACCCTTAGTGAAACCAGCAAGCTTTTGTGAGAGTAGCATTACTTGTTCCTGATAAACAGTAATTCCATAAGTTTCTTGGAGATATTCTTCCATCTCATTAAGGTCGTATTCAATCACTTCATCACCTTGTTTTCGTCTAATAAAAGACGGAATGTACTCCATAGGTCCTGGTCTGTACAAGGCATTCATTGCAATTAAATCTGCAAACACTGTTGGTTTTAAGCTCCTCAGGTGTTTTTGCATTCCGTTGGACTCGTATTGGAATATTCCTACGGTTTCACCGCGTTGAAATAGCTCGTAAGTCTTTTTGTCTTCAATGTCAAATTTTTCGGGATCTAGTTCTAAATTATGCCGGTCTTTAATAATCTCAAGAGCATCTTTAATGATGGTTAGTGTTTTAAGTCCTAAAAAATCCATTTTGAGTAGTCCGGCATTTTCAGCAACCGAATTATCAAATTGCGTACACATCATGTTAGATTCTTTTACAGAAGAAATAGGTACATAGTTGCTGATATCATCGGGTGTGATAATTATTCCGCAAGCGTGAGTTCCTGTATTTCTAACAGCTCCTTCTATTCGCTCGGCATGTTGTATTGTTTTTGATTCTAATGAGTCTCCACTGAAATAATCTTTTAATAAAAGGGATTTATTTATATCGTCTCTCCGTGATTCAAGTTTTGTTTCAATCTCAGCATTCGTTAATTTTTTTACTTGGGTTAGAGATAATTCGCTAACTAGTCCAGCTAACTTTCCTGCGTCATTTAAAGGAAGTTCAAGTACACGTGCAGCATCTCTAATAGATGATTTTGCAGCCATTGTACCATAAGTAATTATTTGGGCTACTTGATTTTTACCATATTTGTTTATCACATAATCAATTACTTTTTGTCGTCCTTCATCATCGAAATCTATATCAATATCCGGCAATGAAACTCTGTCGGGGTTCAAGAATCTTTCAAAGAGTAAATCGTATTTAATCGGATCTATATTTGTGATTTTTGTGCAGTAGGCTACAACAGAGCCGGCCGCAGAGCCTCTTCCTGGACCTACAGAAACACCCATTTTTCGTGCTTCTCTGATAAAATCTTCAACAATTAAAAAGTAGCCCGGATATCCTGTTTTTTTTATTACATCTAACTCAAAATCAATTCTTTCTTTTATATCAGATGTTATTGTTCCATATCTTTCTTCTGCTCCTTTATAGGTAATATGTCTTAAATAATTGTTTTCGCCAATTTTTAGTTTTGAGTCTTCTTCATCTTTTATTTCTACAAATTCTTCTGGTATATTAAATTTTGGAAGTAGAACATCACGTTCCAATGGGTAGCTTTCAATTTTATCTGAAATTTCTTTTGTGTTTTCAATGGCTTCCGGCAAATCTTTAAATAAAGCTGCCATTTCTGTTGATGATTTGAAGTAAAATTCAGAATTGGGTAATCCAAATCTGAATTCACGTCCTTTTGAACCAATGAATTTTTTTGGTTGTGCATAGGTTTTTCCGTCTTTAATACATGTTAAAATATCTTGTAGTACAGCATCATCTTTGTTAAGATAAAAATTGTTATTAGCAGCAACAATTTTAACTTGATGGCTTTTTGCAAATTCCAATAAAATTTCATTGATTTCATCTTCCTCAGAAATACCATGACGGTTGATTTCTATATAAAAGTCATCTTTAAAATTTTCTTTCCACCAAATCAGGGCTTCTTCGGCTTGTTTTTTTCCTTCAAAAAGTATTTTATTGGGTATTTCTCCCCAAATACCTCCGGAGAGAGCCACTAAATCAGATTTATATTTAATCAAAAGTTCGCGGTCAATTCTAGGAAAATAATACATGCCTTCAGAATTAGCTAGAGAAATCAGTTTGATTAAATTTTGATAGCCTTTTTTGTTTTTTGCCAATAAAACGGTTTGAAATCCATCGTCTTTTACAGTTTTATCAAGCCTGTTTTTACACAAATAAAACTCACAACCAACTATCGGTTTTATTTCGGCTTTTGTTGCTTCTTTAACAAATTGAAAGGTAGCCATCATGTTTCCTGTGTCTGTAAGGGCAACTGCTTTCATTCCGAATGATTTTGCTTTATTCACTAAATCTTGAATTTTTGTTGATGCTTGGAGTATAGAAAATTCAGAATGATTGTGTAAGTGAGTAAACAAAATATCAGAAAGTACTTCATCAACTTGAGTATCTTCTATTGTAGCCTTATTACTCGTTTCATGTTTTTGTAAAGACTCAAAATTAGTTGATGTGAGGGTGGGGGACTCGTATTTTATCTCCTCGAGTTTTGAAATTCCGTTAGGTTTAATTATTTGCTTTTTAAGTAATTCAAAAAAGCATCGAGCAGTGGCATCAACGTCATAAGAAGCATCATGTGCGTCACCAAAACCTTTTTGAAAAAGTTTGTTGTGTAAATCGGTTAATGAAGGATATTTGAAACCACCGCCTCTTCCTCCAGGAATTGCACAAAATTCAATGCTCGAGTGCATGGTGTCCAATACTTTTTTATTTGAAATATCCGTTGCATTTTTCAATCTGAATAATTCGGCTCCAACAATGTTTATGTCAAATTCAACATTATGTCCAACAAAGAAGGTTGATTTTTCTACATCTGACAAAAATTCATGAATTACGCTTTCCAAATTTTGTCCAAGTGAATTGGCTTTTTCTGTTGTAATTCCATGAACTTTTGATACTCCGATTGGAATGTCAAAACCTTCCGGTTTTATGATAAAGTTTTTTTGGCAAATTAATGAACCGTCAACTTGGTGTAATTGCCAAGCTAATTGCACCATTCGAGGCCAGTTTTCTGAATCTGAAACAGGTGCTTTGTAATTTCGGGGTAATCCGGTTGTTTCCGTATCGAAAATTAAAAACATAAATTGTGAAAATTTTTGTGATTTTGTTGAGCTATAAAGTTAACCAATCGTCAATCAAAAAGGTATGTTGAAAGAATTAGTTTTTAACATTTTGATAAACGTTTAACCAATTTATTAGGAACAACTTATGGTGTAACTTACAAAAGAATTAAGAAAATAGAACTGCAAAAACTTGTTTAGCTTCTTTCCATAACGGGTCACTTTGTGGGGGAGGTGCTGTTATAACCATCGGTGTATTTCCAACGGGGTGATTGAATTCAATTTTTAAAGCGTGCAAGCAAATTGAAGTATCTAAATTTGGTCTGTCTGCACCGTATTTCAGGTCGCCTTTTATCGGACATTTTATTGCGGAAAGTTGAGTTCTTATTTGATGATGACGCCCTGTTAATGGTTTGATTTCCAGTAAAAAATAATTATTAAATTCATGTATTACTTTATAGTCTAATTCTGATTTCTTGGAATGGGCTACTTCCTTAAAAAAAGCTTTTGATTTATTTTTTGCTTGATCTTTTATTAGATAATGGGTGAGTCTTCCTTCTACAGCAGCAGGTTTATTTTTTACAATAGCCCAATAGGTTTTTTGAATGATTTTTTTTGCAAACATCGCATTCATTCGTTCGAGAGCTTTGCTTGATTTTGCAAAGAGGATAACACCACTAACTGGGCGATCAATTCTATGGATAGTCCCTAAAAAAACGTTGCCGGTTTTATTGTATTTTTTTTTTAAATACGATTTTACTATTTCATTCAGTGGTTCATCACCTGTTTTGTCGCCTTGAACAATGTCTGAAGGTCTTTTATTTACGGCTATTAAGTGATTATCTTCGTATAAAACATCTATTAAGTTTGACTTGTCTGTCATTTTTTATCTTCTTGCATGGATTCGGTGTCGGTAAAGTTAATTTGAATATTTTGGTTTATTTCTGATTTGTATTGTTTTCTTCCTTTAATTTCTATTTTTTGTTTGTATTGCTTATTGTCAAACACATCAATCAATAATTCGTATTTTCCAACAGGAAGTATCATGATAAAATTACCTTTGGTTTTGTTTTCGTAAATCCCTTGCAAATCTCCTGTAACCGAGTTAAAAACTTCGATTCGATGGGGTTGATTAAAAACTACAGAATCTTGGTTAACAAGGTTTCCTTTTAGTGTTGTCAACTGAGGGGATTCGTCGTTAAATGTAACTTTATATATATCATATTCGCCGTAAGAATCTTTCCTATATGCACTAATATAAGCTGTGTTTTTTTGCGAGTTAAAGCAAATAGAATAATCGTTCCAAGGAGTGTTGATTGGATAACCTATATTTTCAGCCGCACCCCATGTTTTTGTGTTTTCGTTATATTCACTTTTAAAAATATCATATCCTCCAATGCTCGAATGCCCTTCAGATGCAAAATATAATGTTTTGCCATTGTTTGACAAATAGGGATAATTTTCATTGAAAGGAGTGTTTATTTCATTTCCTATATTTTGAGGTGCAGACCAACTTCCATTTGGGAGTTTGTTTGAAAAATATAAATCGAATCCACCTTTTCCATTTGAAATGTTGCTGCTAAAAATCATTAAATCTTTTGAATTTGAAACAGTTGCCGAAATTTGTTCGCTTTCTTTTGTATTTATGAATTTTTCTTTGATTGAGACAGATTTTTTATAGGCAGATTTAGTTTTTTCTGCAATTTGTAAATTATTTTTACTGTCGGGATTGTTTACGTAGTAGAAAATAATGTCTCCGTTTTCTGAAATACCTGCTGTTTGTTCATTTCCATAGGAATTTGGAAATCCAATAGATGAAGCTTTACTCCATGCGTTTGTCTTAAATTTAGAATGGTAAATATCGGCGGTGTAATTTTCTTCCAAGTCATACACTTTTCCTGTAGTTCCTTCTCTTCTGGTTGTAAAGATTAAATAGGATTCCATGTCGGTTATATAGGGCAAGAAATCTTTCCCTTTTGAATTAACATTTTCGCCTAAATTTTCAAAGGTTACATTTAAGGGAGTTTTGATTAACTTTTTTGCATTTTCGCACATTTCTATGCTTCTGGTTGCTTCTTTATTTAATACTGGATTTGAATTATTTTTTAAAAATTTCTGATAGAGTTCAATGGCTTTATCAAAGCGAAGAATATAGTGATAACCTTTTGCTAAATGATACCAAACTTCATTCGGACATGCCGGTTTTTGAGTTATTTTTTCCAGCATTTTTATTCCGTTTTCCGGTTCAAAGGTGTGAATCATGCAAACACCAAAATGATAAGTGGTGCTAATATCTAGCATATTTTTCTTGTAGTGTTCTCTGTATAACTCTTTGGCTTTAGTATAGTTGCCTGAATTAAAAAGCCGTCCGGCATTCTCAGGAAGTTCATAGTGAAGTTTTTGCGAAAAACCCAAATGAATGTTAAAAATTATAACAAAATATAATAAAACAGAAATTCTAATTTTCATTTTTAACATTAAATCAAAAAATTGTTATACCATAAAAGTATAACTTTTGATTCAATATTGTTCTTTCTTGTTTGGAAAATCTAAACTTTTTACGTCAGCAATATAGTTTTCAACGGCTAATTTAATTTCGTCGTATAAATTTGCGTATCTTCTAAGAAATCGTGGGCTGAATTCATGGGTAATTCCAAGCATATCGTGCATAACTAGTACCTGTCCGTCAACACCATTTCCGGCACCAATACCAATTACAGGAATCTTAACTTCTTTGGCTACTTTTTCTGCAAGTTTTGCAGGAATTTTTTCTAATACAATTGCAAAACACCCTGCAGATTCTAATAATTTAGCATCTGAAATTAGTTTTGCTGCTTCTTCTTTTTCTTTTGCACGGACTGTATATGTTCCAAATTTATAAATGGATTGAGGTGTTAATCCCAAATGCCCCATAACAGGAATTCCGGCAGATAATATTCTTTTAATTGATTCTAAAATTTCGTCACCTCCTTCTAATTTTACAGCATGAGCACCAGATTCTTTCATAATTCGAATTGCTGATGATAAAGCTTCTTTAGAATTTCCTTGATCGGTACCAAAAGGCAAATCAACTACAACCAAACATCTTGAAATTGCTCTTATAACTGATGAGGCATGATAAATCATTTGGTCTAATGTAATGGGACGAGTAGTTTCATGTCCAGCCATTACGTTAGAAGCTGAATCACCAACTAAAATAATGTCTATTCCTGCATTGTCGATGATTTTTGCCATAGAAAAATCATAACCTGTAAGCATTGAAATTTTTTCTCCTCTGAATTTCATTTCTTGAAGGACATGTGTTGTTACTCTTTTTATATCTTTATGAACCGACATGGTATAAAAAATTTGGAATTAATATATTGAGTTGACAAAAAATTAATCAGGCAAATCTACAAATTAACTTTGTTTTAATTTTAAATGATAAATTTGCTCATAAAAATTACAAAAGTAAAATGTTAAATTCTTATAAGTATAGTATTCTTGCTTTAACTGTTCTATTCTTAACATCTTGTGAAACAGAAATTGACGTTAATGCTGAATATAAAGATGTTGCAATAGTTTATGGATTATTGAATCCAAACGATTCTGTACATTATATAAAAGTTACTAAAGCTTTTAGCGGAAGTGGTAATGCAAATGACATGGCTGCAAATGCTGAGAGTTTTAATTATCCTGCAGGTGAACTAGATGTTAAAATTGATGAGTACAACTCCTCTGATGTTTTTGTTAAATCGTTTACACTTTCCAGAACAGTGAACGAAGTGCCTAAAGACAATGGGATTTTCTCAAGCAACACAAACGTATTGTATAAATTTGTTGAGCCCAATTTAAAAAAGGATTACATCTATAAATTAAACATTCACAATACAAAATTAGATAAAGACATTACCTCTGAAACCAATCTGGTAAATGCTCCAACTTTAGCCAGTCAAAACGAGTTGAATAAAGTAAAATTGTTTACAGCCACCGGTCAATCACTAACACATGCCTTTTCAATTAAACCCAATAAAAACTCAGGTAGGGTAAAAGTAAATTTTGTGTTTAGTTACACTGAACATTATACCGATACTACTATTACACCCGTAACAAAAGAAATTAAAATTTCTTTGGGCGAACAAAAAACAACATCAAATGAAGGCGGAGATATTTTACAATTCACATTAGAAGGCTCTAACTTTCTTTCAGCTATTCAAAATGAAATAACAGCAAATGTTCCAAATCTCCAAAGAAGAAGGATTAATAATTGTACAATAGAAATAATAGTTGCCGGTATTGACTTAAGCACCTATATCGCAGTAAACGAACCATCAACTTCAGTTAACCAAAATAAACCAGAGTTTACTAATTTAACAAATGCACTTGGTGTTTTTTCATCGAGAATAAAAACCTATTATAGTTCACCGATAGCAACAAATCCAAATGGATTTAATTTAGATGGGTCTGTAAATTATCACGATGACACACTAAGAAAACTTTTGGAAATGGGATTAGATTTTTGTAACCCAAGAAACAATTCCGTTGGACTACCGTTTCCACCTCTACAAGTTAGATGTGAAGATGTGATTTCAAACTGGAGTACTTTCAATCCTTAAAACCCATTCATAAGTATTGTTTTCTGACTATTTGACAGCCGAATGTGTCATATTTTATACAGTTTATTTTTTATTACTGTCATTTTTTCTATAAAAACAAGTTAATTGCTAATGGCATATCCTTTGACTAAACAATGGAAAACTAAAAATTAAACTTATGAGCAAAATTATTGGAATAGATTTAGGAACTACCAACTCATGTGTTTCTGTTATGGAAGGAAACGAACCGGTTGTTATCCCTAATGCAGAAGGTAAAAGAACTACACCGTCAATTGTAGCATTTCTTGAAGGTGGAGAAAGAATTGTTGGAGATCCAGCAAAACGTCAAGCAATTACAAATCCCAAAAAAACAATAGCATCTATAAAAAGATATATGGGTAATTCGTTTGACCAAGTAAGCACAGAAATTAAGCAATCTGCTTACGATGTTGTTCGAGGAGATAACAATACCCCGAGAGTAAAAATTGACGATAGATTATATACTCCACAAGAAATTTCAGCTATGGTTCTTCAAAAAATGAAGAAAACTGCTGAAGATTATTTAGGACAAACTGTTTCTGAAGCAGTTATAACAGTTCCTGCATACTTTAATGATGCTCAACGTCAAGCTACTAAAGAAGCTGGTGAGATTGCAGGTCTTAAAGTAAAAAGAATAATCAATGAACCAACAGCATCAGCACTAGCTTACGGACTTGATAAAAAAAGTCAAGATTTAAAAATTATTGTATTTGACTGCGGTGGAGGAACTCATGACGTGTCAGTACTAGAATTAGGTGATGGTGTTTTTGAAGTAAAATCAACCGATGGAGATACGCATCTTGGTGGTGATGACTTTGACCAAACCATTATCAATTGGTTGGCTGAGGAATTCAAAAAAGATGAAAATGTTGATTTAAGATTAGATGCAATGGCACTTCAACGATTAAAAGAAGCTGCTGAAAAAGCTAAAATTGAACTATCCAGCACAACTCAAACAGAAATTAACTTGCCTTATGTTACGGTTACAGCTAGCGGACCTAAACACTTGGTTAGGACATTAAACAGAGCTCAATTTGAACAATTGGCTGATAATTTGATTAAAAGAACAATTGAGCCTTGCAAAACTGCTTTAAAAAATGCTGGTTATTCTACTTCAGATATCAATGAAGTTATACTTGTAGGTGGTTCTACACGAATTCCGGCTATTCAAGATGCTGTTAAAAAATTCTTTGGAAAAGAACCAAGCAAAGGTGTTAATCCAGACGAAGTTGTAGCAATTGGAGCTGCAATTCAAGGTGGTGTTTTAACAGGAGAAGTAAAAGATGTATTGCTATTAGATGTTACTCCACTTTCGTTAGGAATTGAAACAATGGGTGGAGTGTTAACTAAATTAATTGAAGCCAATACAACAATACCGACTAAAAAATCAGAAACTTTTTCAACTGCTTCTGACAATCAACCTGCTGTTGACATACACGTTCTTCAAGGCGAACGTTCAATGGCAAAAGACAATAAATCTTTAGGAAGATTTCAATTAACTGATATACCACCTGCACCAAGAGGTGTACCTCAAATTGAAGTTACATTTGATATTGATGCCAACGGTATTATGCAAATTTCTGCTAAAGATAAAGCAACAGGAAAACAACAAAGTATTCGAATTGAAGCATCATCCGGTTTGAGTGATGAAGAAATTGCAAGAATGAAACGTGAAGCTGAAGAAAATGCAGAAGCTGACCGAGTGGCTAAAGAGAACGTAGATGTTATCAACCAAGCTGACAGTTTAATTTTTCAAACCGAAAAACAATTGAAAGAATATGGAGATAAAATTCCTGCTGACAAAAAACAACCAATTGAAGATTCTTTGGCAGAGTTGAAAAAAGCATACGAATCAAAAGATGTTGCTTCAATGAAAGCTGGTATTGAAAAATTAAATACAACATTCCAAGCAGCTTCGCAAGAGATGTACAATGCTCAACAAAATTCAGGGTCTAATCAATCAACCGGTTCAAATTCTGGAGGAGCTTCAGGCTCAGATGAAGTTACTGATGTGGATTTTGAAGAGGTACCTGATGAAAAAAAATAGAAAATTTAGTTGAATAACAAAAAAGGCTCTTAAAAATTAAGAGCCTTTTTTGTTGTACGAAACCGGTTATTATTTAACTAGTTTAAATGAATAGGAATCTGTTTTTGAAGATACTTTTATTAAATACACACCATTAGTTGAATTTGAAATATCAATTAATTTTTTGAATTCATTTTCTGAAACAGCAAATTCTTCTTGATATACTACTTGTCCAACCAAATTATATACATGAATATTATAATTACCAACTTTAGTATTATTCATAAACAATTCAATATCTTGGTTTGTTGAGTTGTAAAACACATTAATATTTTCCTGTAAATTAAAGTTATTTACATCTGTACACACACTCACTTGTGCTGTAACTGGAGTTCTTAAACTTTTACAATCAACACCTTTTACGCTCCAATTGTAGAAATAATAGTAATAATTAAGTCCAGCACTACTGTTTTTAATAGAGGCTAATCCATTTAAAGAGTAAGGAAAGGTAACTCCTGCATTGTTTCGATATAAGTCTAATACACTAGAAGTGCCTAACAAAATAAGTTTGTAGTCATTTCCGGGTGGAACATTAAAAAGCAATGTTACTGTTTTTAAACCTGCAGCAATTGTTAAAGTTCTTGTAGCTATTACTGTTCCTAAACTGTTTTGAAGTTGAATGGTTCTAGAACCAGAAGTATTTGCATAAACCTCTACAGATTGAATAAACATAGGTTGGAAAACGTCAAAAATTAGATAATGTTCATTGCTTAAATATCCACCACCTCCAGTATTATTTGTTTTACCTAAACTTTGAATTGAAGCTGGAATATAATCTTCAACATAATATGTAGTCGTATTGCTTAATACAGGAGTTGTGTAATTTGTTCCGGTATATATTGAACTACCACCTGTTTGGGCTGTGTACCATTTTAATGTTCCAACGCCTGATGCAGATAGGTTTGCAACATTGTTTTGACAGATACTGTCTCCTATAACTACAGGTACTGCCGGCATATCAACAAAAACAAAATTTGTTTTGGTTACAGAGTCAGAACCTACAATATTTGTTGCAGTTAGTTTCACATTGTATAAGCCTGGATTGGAGTATGTATGACTTGGATTTTGTAGAGTAGAAGTATTTCCATCTCCAAATTCCCAAAACCAAGTAGAAGCACCATTAGCTGTTAAATCAGTGAATTTAACAACTCCAGTACAAGTTGTATCCATATCAACTGCAAAATCAGTATTTGGAGCTAATGAAGGCAAGTCACAAGTCCAGTCAATTTGGTATCCTGATAATTCTAAGCCTGGGTCAGCCATAAACCAAATGGTTATCGAACTGCTAGTTGAAGAAATTGTTGCTGGTGGAAGGTTGTTGTTACAATAGGTTCCAATTAATGGTGAAGATGTTGTTGGACCATCATAAATTTTCATATTGTCGTAATTACAAATTGTTCCACCTTGGTCGCCTTCTTCAACATTAAAAAATGTAAAATTCAAATGAACTTTTCCGGCACCGGTAGGGGAGATAGTAACTTGAGACGTTTGATTTGGTCCGTATAACGAACATGGCCCACCGCTGTCGTATAGAGTTCCTGAGCAAGAAGTTAATGTTTTTGAACCGGAAGTAGGCATTAATTCTGTACAAGCTAAATTAGAATCAATAGTAATAAAGGCAATTTTGGTTGTTGTGTCAGAACCACATGAAGGACCGCCATCAGCAAAAAGCTCAACAGTATAAGTCCCGAAGGAGGTATAGGTATGAGAAGGATTCATAATAGTACTGTTTCCTCCATCGCCAAAATCCCACGCAAAAGTATTTCCATTAACACTGGTATTATTGAAGTTTACAGTATATGGAATGGAACAAGAAGATGTTATACAAGCATCAAAATCACTTACTGTGAAAGGTTGATAGGCAGAACCTACACCAACTGCATACCAGGCATTTGTTACGGATTCAACTTCTGGAGTGCAGGCTCCAAATAAATCAATTGCCGATTGAATTGCATAAAATCTAGCATCAGCATACACTGAGTTTGTTGTAAGGTAAACAGTTAAATTTCTAAATGCTACTTGGGAGGCTTTATCTAATCCTAGACCAACAACGTTGTAGCTATCTCCATTATCATTTGTTCCTGTACCTCCTGATGTAAGAAGATAATACCAAAAATTTTGAACTCCACTGTTGGTGTGAACTCCGCCATTATCAGCGCCACCTAAAGCAGCCCAATAGGTTCCCATATATGTATCAGGATCACTTTTTGAGTTGGGATTCTGCATATTTCGAATAGTAAAACCTAAGTCTTCACCCATTAACCAGTTTGAATTTCCTGGTCGAGCAAAAAATTCTACAGAAACTCCAAAAATATCACTGAATGATTCGTTTAATGCTCCAGACTCATCTTGATACACTAAATTAGCAGTAAATGTTGTTAGACCGTGTGAGATTTCATGTCCTGCAATATCAAGAGCTGTAAATGGTGATGTTCCGGAGCTTCCGTCGCCATAAGTCATGCGCTGTCCGTCCCAAAATGCATTACCAAAATTAACATCATAATGTACATAGCTGTCTAGTCTAAAACCAGCATTATCAATACTATTTCTTCCGTGTTTTATGAAAAAATAATCATAAGTTGATTCAGCACCCCAATGGGCATCTGTGGCATATTTATCGGTTCCTGATAAATTCCAATTGCTTGAATTGTTTGTGAAATCAGTATTTGTATAATTCGTTGTAGTTCCACAATTGAATGTGCGTACTCCATTTCCGCGACCTGTTTCTTGTAAGGTATAAGTACCGCCTCCGGCATTATTACAAGTCATGGTTTGAGTTCCGCTATATCCTGTTACAGCAGAACCGACAACGTCTGCATGATGAATTTTATTTTCCGACCAAAGAACTTCTCCGTTTACTGCATCAATATATATTTCTTGTCTGGATAATGGTTCCTGAGCATATACATTAAAAACATAAGCCAATCGAACTTCATTTTCGGGTTTTCCACCTTTTTGAATGTAAGTTAAAATTCCTTTTGGAAAGTAGGTAGCGTTTGGATTGTTTTCGCTCCATTTTAAATGATTTTCTTCTGATATAATTTCCCATTTGTATTTGTTTGCTCCAATGTAGTTCAAAGCTTTAGTAAGAGCAGATGATTCGCTTATTGATGCTATAGTATTACTGATTTGAGGATTAAAAAATTCACCATTCATTGAAACCACCATTCCGTTTTTTACGTGGGCAATATACATACCCAGTTTAACAGGAATGTTGTCTATGGTTTGTCTGTACCTGTAATGTGTAAAACCTAAACGGTCTGTTTCACTACTCAAGAGTTGCAGTCCAAATTTTTGATCCGAGCTAAAATATTGTGCAAACCAATTTTCCAGTTTATTTAAAGGAAGTTCTTTTCCGGATTTAAATCGTACAAAATTTGGTATTTCTGTAAAACTTTTATAACGAACTACTTCGCTGCCAGTTATTTTTTCATCTGCTTTTTTGCCATATAATTCATAAGCTTCAGCACTACTGTTTAGCATAGAAAAACCCATTGCCAAAACGAATATTGTATGTTTTATCATTTATTTTAGATTAAAAAATTGAAGCCTAAAAGTAACTATTCTTAAGACATGAAAACTTATTTTTTTAATAAATTATTGGATTGTTGAAACCTATATGTGGTGTTAATAAGTTTATATTTATTACAATTCTCTTATCCGGTTTTATGAGTAAAATTGTAAAAAATAAAAAAAATAATTTATGAAAAAATCTTACAATTCTATTTTAAGCTTGGGAATTGCAATGGCTATATCCACTGTATCTTTTGCTCAAGCAATTAATGAAGGTTTTGATGATGTTACAACTTTGCCTGGTTCAGGTTGGGCTCAACAAAACTTAAGCACACCTATTGGAACAAATCCAACCTGGGGACAAGGAAGCACCTCTGTATTTACTTCAAATTCAGGAGCAGGTAATTCTTATGTTGCAGCTAATTACAACAGTGTAGCAGGTGCAGGAACAATCAGCAACTGGTTGTTTGCACCAACAAGAACATTTAATAATGGTGATATTGTTCGCTTTTATGCTCGATCAGCAGGATCTTTTGCTGATAATATTCAAGTTCGTTTGAGTTTAAATGGAGCAAGTGTAAATGCTGGTTCAACCAATGTTTCGGTTGGTGATTTTACAACTTTATTATTAGAAAACAATGCAGCAATGGCTCCAAATGGTTTTCCAACAGTTTGGACCCAATATTCTGTAACAATTACAGGTCTTGGAGCACCAACTTCAGGAAGAATTGCAATCAGATATTATGTAACTGATGGTGGTCCAAGTGGTTCTAATTCTAATTATATCGGTATTGATGATTTCGAATATATTCCTTTTGGAACTCCAGCAACACCTGATGTAACAGTTATTAATCCACTTATGAACAGATATCCGATTGTTCCAATTTCACAATTGGCTCCTATTGCATTAGGTGCAACAATCAAAAATGTTGGATTAGCTGCAGCCACTGATGCTCAAATGACTGTTAATGTATATGAAATTCCAAACCCAACACCGGTTTATACTGAAACTTCTACTGCTGCTGCTTTAGCTGTTGGAGCTACTTCAGCTGTAAACTTTACTCCGTTTATGCCTACTGCAACTGTTGCTGATTATTACATAGAATATGTTTCTACATGCACAAACAACACTTCAAATGTATCTGACTCAGCAGAAGTAATTTTTCAAGTAGATGACTCAACTTATGCAAGAGATTATGCAAATGTGTTAAGCGTTGGTGGTTATTTAGGAATTGGTGCCGGAGCTGGTCAAGATGCTCGATTAGGTCAAACATTTACATTAGTTAATGCTGATACATTAACTTCGGTTGATATATTTATTGGTAATGGAAATGGTAGTTTGAATGGTCAACCTTTGAGAGTTCATATATATTCTACAGCTTCAGGCGTTCCAACAAACACTGTTTTAGGTACTTCTAATACAATTACTATGGGAATGGGAGAAGATTCTTTATATAATTTAAGTTTTGCTAGTCCTGTTATTCTTTCAGCAGGTACTTTTGCTGTTGCAGTAGAAGAAAACGATTCAAACATTACTGTAGGTAATTGCCCTCAGGTTTTTGAAAATAATTCTATTTATGTAAAATGGAATGGTAATGCCGGTGGAGCATGGACTGCAGTAGAAAATTTTGGAGCTAACTTTTCAAAACCGTTTGTAATTAGACCAAACTTTGGTGTTGTTCCTGTTGGTGTTGGAATTAATCAGTTAAGCAATGCAGAATTTTCAGTATATCCAAATCCGGCAACAGAACAAATTTTAATTAATAATGCTGTTGTAGGTTCAACTGTTGAAATTATTAATGCAATTGGTCAGTCTGTTTATTCTAATGTTATCAATAGCAATAACCACAATGTAAATGTGGCTAATTACGAAAAAGGAATGTACATAGTTAGAATTTCGAAAGACAAAGAAATAACTACTAACTCTTTTGTAAAACAATAAAATAAAATTTCATTCAAAAAAAAAGGCTCTGTGATTTTCGCAGAGCCTTTTTTGTAATTTTGATTTTTATGAAACAACTTATTATTTTAACGCTAACTATTTTTCTTATTACTTCCTGTAAGTCTGGCAAAAATTCCAATTCCACATTGAACAAACAAGAGATTCAATTGAAGAAAAATCAGTTTTTGGGTACCGTAAAATTTTCTACCCCAGTTAATTCATCAAGAGAAGCTAGTCAACATTCCAAAAAGGAGTATTACATTGAAATTAACAACGAATATTATTTTGTAAAATTTTCAGAAGGTTTTGTAAAAGAAAATACTCTTTCAAAATACATAGATAAAGAAATTATTATAAAAGGTGAAATAAAGAATGGGAAATGGGAAGACGGAACTTCAGGTTCAATTGCAAATAAAACTATTGCTGTTCAACCCAGAATTGGAAAATATGTTACAATTGATAAGATTATTAAGTAATTCTAATCTATTTTCTTACCATTTATATAAACACTTTCAATGCAGTTTTTACCAAAATAATAAGGTAAAAAAGCAATCGATGGTATTTCTTCAGTAATGAAAAAATTGGCTTTTTTTCCAACAGTTATACTACCTTGAGTGTGTTCTATTCCCATTGCATAAGCAGCATTAATAGTTGCAGCATTAATAGCTACTTCAGGAGTTATCTTGTATTTAATACAAGCCAATGAAATCACAAAATTCATATTTCCAGAAGGTGTTGAACCTGGATTAAAATCAGATGCTAAAGCAAAAGGTAATCCATAATCCTTGATTTTTTTTGCAGGTGAATAGGGAATACCCAGAAAATAAGAACAGGTAGGCAGAAGGGTAGGCATACATTCAGAATTTATAAGAATTTTGTAATCATCTTCTTTCATAACCTCAAGGTGGTCAACAGATAAGGCGTTGTGTTTTATTCCAATATGAATTCCACCAATAGAAGAAAACTGATTAACATGAATTTTTGGAGTTAATCCATATTTTAATCCTGCAGCCAAAATCCTATCAGTTTCTTCTACTGTATAATAATTGGTTTCACAAAAAACATCAATATAATCAGCCAATTTTTCTTCTTTAATTTTTGGTAACATTTCATTGATAATTAAATCAATATAAGCTGTTCTGTTTTCTTTGAATTCAACAGGAATGGCATGAGCTCCTAAAAAAGTAGCTTTAATTTCCATTCCAGTTGTTTGTTTTAATTTTTTGATTACCCGAAGCATTTTCAGTTCGGCATCAACACTAAGTCCATAGCCACTTTTAATTTCAACAGCACCCGTTCCCATTTGTTGTATTTCTTGAATTCTTTTTAATGCATCGTTGTAAAGTTCTTCTTCAGTTTTTGTTTGTAATTTCTTAGCTGAGTTTAAAATACCACCACCTTTAGCTGCAATATCTTGATACGTAAGTCCCTTAATTCTATCTACAAATTCTTCTTCTCGGCTGGCTGCAAATACTAAATGTGTGTGCGAATCACACCAAGTTGGGAAAACCATTTTTCCTGTTGCATCAATAACTTTAAGGTTGGTCCAATCTGAAATACCTTCCCAGTTTTCCATTTTGCCAAAACCAACAATTAAATCATCTTCAATAGCCAACCAAGCATCTTTAATTGTCGATAAACTATCCATTTCTTTACCTGACAGTTTTTTCACCTGTGGTTCCAAAACTTGAACCAACTCTTTAATGTTTTTTATGAGTAGTCTTCCCATTTCATTTTCTTTAATGCCCGAAGTTAGTAAAAAAATGAAAGAGCCTTTAAAATGTTGTATTTTTAGCCTTATTTTTGAAATACTTTATGGGAGGAAACACATTTGGACATCTTTTTAAACTAACCACTTTTGGTGAATCACACGGTTCGGCAATAGGAGGTGTTATTGATGGGTGCCCGTCAGGATTAAAAATAGATTTTGATTTTATTCAACAACAGTTGGATAGAAGAAAACCCGGACAATCAAAAATTACTACTCAACGAAAAGAAAGTGACACGGTAGAATTTTTAAGCGGTATTTTTGAAGGTGTTACAACAGGAACTCCTATTGGGTTTATCATAAAAAACGACAATCAAAAATCGATAGATTACGAACAGATTAAAGATAAATTTCGTCCTTCTCATGCAGATTATACATACTGGGCTAAATATGGAATTAGAGACTACAGGGGTGGAGGAAGAAGCTCAGCAAGAGAAACTGCTTGTAGAGTTGTAGGTGGAGCAATTGCTCAACTACTTCTTAATATGTTTTCAATTTCTGTGAATGCCTTTGTTACCCAAATTGGAGGAATTTCATCCGATAAACATTATTCTACGCTTGACTTTAATTCGATTTATAAAAATGAAGTGAGATGTGCTGACGCTGAAATGATGGATAAATTTAAGTCTTTAATAGAATCAACAAGAAAAGATGGCGATACTATTGGTGGCAAAATTTGTTGCGTGATAAAAAATGTACCATCAGGGCTTGGTAGTCCAGTTTTTGACAAACTTGAAGCAGATTTGGCAAAAGCCATGTTTAGCATAAATGCTTCAAGAGGTGTAGAATTTGGTTCCGGATTTTTAGGTTCAACTCAAAGAGGTTCTGAGCAAAATGATGAAATGTTCATTGGAAATGGAAAGATTAGAACTAAAACTAACAATTCAGGGGGAATTTTGGGTGGAATTAGTAATGGTGAAGACATATACTTTAATACTGCTTTCAAACCCGTGGCTACTATCATGAAAAAACAAACTACAGTTGATGTTAACTTTAATGAAGTTGAGATTACTGGCAAAGGAAGACATGATTCCTGTGTATTGCCAAGAGCAGTTCCGGTTGTAGTAGCAATGGCTTCAATTGTTATTGCAGATCATATTTTATTAAATAAGACATCAAAACTTAAATCAATAGTATGAAAAATAGCAAATCGTTAGCACTTCATTGGAAAATTATTATAGGACTAATTTTTGGTATTCTCTGGGCAATTCTCTCAGCTAATATGGGGTGGGCTGCATTCACAAAAAACTGGATAGAACCTTTTGGAGTAATTTTTATTAATCTGTTAAAATTGATTGCAATACCACTCGTTTTGTTTTCAGTAATTACAGGCATAGCTGGATTGAAAGATATTAATAAACTAGGTAGAGTAGGGCTGAAGACAATGATAGCTTTTGTATCAACTACAATTTTTGCCGTTTCACTCGGATTGGTGTTGGTAAATGTTTTTAAACCAGGAAATAATTTGCCAGAAAATCAACGCATTAAAAACAGAATTACCTATGAATTATGGGCAAACGAAAGTGGAATTACTGTAAAAGACCATAAATCATTTTTAACTGATGAAAAATACTCCGGACATATTAATGAAGCCACAACTAAATTTCAACAAGATAAAGCCGAAGCAGAAAACAGCCAAGATTACAACCAAAGAAAAACTGAAGCTAAACAAACAAAAGAAGCAAGTCCGATGTCGTTTTTGGTAGATATGGTACCGGACAATATTTTCTTATCCTTATCCAACAATAAATTGATGTTGCAAGTTATATTTTTTGCCATATTTTTTGGAGTTGTTTTAATTCAAATTGAAAAATCAAAATCAAAAGACATAGAATCCATATTGATTGCTTTTAATGATATTTTTTTAAAAATGGTTGATATTATAATGAAAGGAGCTCCATTTTTTGTTTTTGCATTAATGGCATCTAAATTGTCTGAAATGGCTGGAAACAATCCTACTGTGATTAAAGATATGTTATTAAATTTAGGAGGATATAGCTTAGTTGTTGTGTTAGGATTATGTACTATGGTTTTTATGGTATATCCGTCTTTAATCAGATTATTTGTCGGCAAATTTGCATATTTCGATTTTTATAAAAAAATTAGCCCTGCACAATTGTTGGCATTCTCTTCCAGTTCAAGTGCAGCAACTCTTCCTGTTACAATGGAGTGTGTTAATGATAATTTAAAAGTTCCCGAAGAAGTCTCAAGCTTTGTGTTACCGATTGGTGCTACAGTGAATATGGATGGAACAAGCCTTTATCAAGCTGTTGCAGTTGTATATTTAGCCCAAATTCACATGGTAGATTTAGATATAACCCAACAATTAACCATTGTTTTAACTGCAACATTAGCATCAATAGGTTCTGCTGCAGTACCTAGTGCAGGTCTTGTAATGCTAATGATTGTTTTGGATTCGGTTGGATTAAATCCAGCATGGATAGCTATAATTTTTCCAATAGACAGAATATTAGACATGTGCAGAACCGTTGTTAATGTTACAGGTGATATTATTGTATCAGTAATAATTGCAAAAACAGAAAAGAATAAAATTGGAAAATAATCATAATTAATCTTTAAATAAATTTGTTTTATAAAAACACTAAACATACATCACAATGAAAAAATTTCTTAAAATTTCAGGAATATCAATCTTAGTACTTCTTCTAATCATAGTGGCATTGCCGTTCATTTTTAAAGGAAAAATAGTTGAAATTGTTAAAACAGAAACCAATAATATGCTAAATGCAAAAGTTGATTTTGGTGATTTCGATATGGGATTATTGAGTTCTTTTCCAGATTTTAATTTTTCAATTAACAACGTAAAGGTTGATGGTGTTGAAAAATTTGAAGGAACTACATTAGCTAGTCTCGATAATTTGAAGTTAAAAGTTGATTTAATGAGCGTTATTAGTGGTGATGAAATAAAAATAAAATCTATATATATCCTTAACCCGAGTATAAATGCACTAGTTCTAGCTGACTCCTCTGCAAACTGGGATATAATGAAAGATACAGGAGAAGTTGAAGATACTACAGTTTCTGAGCCATCTGCTTTTAAATTGGGACTTAATGATTTGACAATTGAAAATGCTAGAATTACTTACACAGATGAAACAGGAAATTTAAAAGCTGAGTTATTTGGAGTAAACTTCAATTTAAGAGGTGATATGACAGCCGATTTTACATCATTAAAAACTACTACAACTGCTGATACCGTAAACATTTCAATGACTGGTATCAATTACATGAAAAATGCAAAAATTGAAGCAAAAGCAGATATTGATGCCGATTTAGCTAATTCAAAATATACATTTAAAGAAAATGAATTTAAAGTAAATGAGTTGGTAATGGGATTGGATGGTTGGGTTGCAATGCCAACCGAAGACATTGATATGGATTTAAAATTTAATGCCAAAAAAACCGATTTCAAAAATATATTATCAATGGTTCCCGCAGTTTATATGAAAGACTTTAACAAAGTTAAAACATCTGGAAAACTTGCGTTAGATGGGTTTGCAAAAGGAATTTTTTCTGAAACGAAGTTACCAGCCTTTGCATTAAATCTTTTAGTTGAAAATGCAATGTTTAAATACCCCGATTTACCTAAATCAGTAAACAATATTGATATTGATTTGCACATAGAAAATAAAGACGGAGTTGAAGATCATACTGTTATTGATTTAAGAAAATTCCACATGGAAATGGCAGGTAACCCTGTTGATGCAAAATTGCTTCTAAAAACTCCAATTTCAGACCCCAACATTTTTGCTAATTTAAAGGCTAAACTTGATTTATCAACAGTTAAAGATGTAATGCCGCTTGAAAAAGGCGATGAGTTGAATGGTATTTTTACATCTGACGTTACTGTCAAAGGTAAAATGTCGGCAATAGAAAAGGAAAAATACGATGAATTCCACGCTGAAGGTACAATGAAACTTGAAAATATGAACTACAAATCCGATTCACTTCCTTACTCAGTTCTTATAAAAGCAATTGGATTAAACTTTTCTCCACAACACGTTGAACTTTCTCAATTTGATGCAAATGTTGGAAAAACAGATTTACAAGCAAACGGCAGAATTGATAATATTTTGTCTTATGTATTCAGTGACGACCAAGTGCTAACAGGAAAATTCAATGTAACATCCTCTAACCTTGATGTAAATGAGTTTATGAGCAATTCTGAGGCTTCATCTAACCCTACCGACTCCGCTGAAACCGACGAACCGCTATCGGTTTTTGAAGTACCTAAAAATATTGACTTTACACTAGTTTCAAACTTTTCAAAAATTATATACGACAGCTTAACAATCAATAATGTTAAAGGTTTACTTATAGTTAAAGATCAAAAAATTGATATGCAAAATTTAAGCATGGATTTATTAGGAGGAAGTATGATTATGAGTGGTTTTTATGAAACAACAAATCCAAAAGAACCTGGAATTAAATTCAATATAAACATAAAAGATTTTGATGTTCAAACTGTTGCAAACAATTTTAGTTCAGTTGCTGAAATGGCTCCAATCATCAAACAAACCTATGGAAAATTTAATACAAAACTTGACGTTAAAGGAGTGTTAAATGACAAAATGGAACCAAACCTTAAAACCCTGAATGGAAACGGATTTTTACAAACTCAGAACATTGAAGTTAGGGAATTTAAACCTATGGTTAAATTAGCTGATGTTTTGAAAAATGATAAACTCAAAAATTACAGTTTAAACAATACAAATATCACTTATGAAATCAAAGACGGAAGAGTGTTTACCCAACCATTTGATGTGAAACTAGGGAACTCAACAGGAACAATGTCAGGCTCTAGTGGTATTGATCAAACCATAGACTATAAGATGGCTCTAAAAATTCCTAGCAAAGATTTGGGTATGAGTGAAGCTTATAACAAATTAAATGCTCAAGCATCAGGAATAGGTTTGAATTTGAAAGCTGCAGAGCATGTAAATGTTGATGTGTTGATTGGAGGTACTTTTACAGACCCAAAAATTTCAACAAGCCTAAAAGGTGCTGTAGGAGGTATAGTTAGCGATGTAAAAGAACAAGTGAAAGAAAAAATAAATCAAGAAATTGATAAGGCTAAGGAACAAGCTATAGCGAAAGCCAAAGAAGAAGCAGCTAAATTAGTTGCTGAAGCAAAAAATCAATCTGATAAATTACGAGCTGAAGGAAAAAAAGCAGGCGATTTATTACGTAGCGAGGCAGAAAGTCAATCTCAAAAGCTAATGAACGAAGCCGGTGGTAACCCAATTAAAAAGAAACTTGCTGAAGAAGCCGGCAAAAAACTAAAACAAACTGCTGAAAAAAATGCTCAAAAACTAGAAGCTGAAGCCAATGAAAAAGCTAATCAAGTTGATATAAAAGCACAAGAAGAAGCCAATAAACTCATAGCAAAAGCTGAAGCTCAAAAATAGAAAAGGATTGAAAACAATTGTAATTAGCATTTTTTGTTTGTTTGTTTTTTCTTTATACGCTCAAGATGAATCTTGTCCTGAGCCTAAAAAGAAAGCTGTTAAAATGGTTGAATCTGCCAAACAAAGGGATATGAATGCTTATTACAAAGCCTTGATTGATGCAATCAAGTTAGACCCTAACTATTTAGAAGCCTACGATGAATTAGCTAAAATTAACGAAAGAAAATCTGCTACAGCAAAACCTGGAAAAGAGGTTGAGCAATATGTAAATAGAGCTCTGGAATATTACAACAAGATTATTGAAATATGTCCCGAATATAGAGGTTTTTATGCTCCTATGAGACTAGGAGATTATTACTTTAGTTTAAAAAAATATGCACAAGCAAGACCTTTTTACGCAACAGTTGTCAGTTCACACAAAGCATATAAAGAAGATGAAAGAAAAGCTCAAGATAGAATTGAAAAAATTGACGTATATTTTCAACTGTTAAAAGACTCTGTTCCATTCAATCCACAAATTGTAGTCGGTCCGGCAACCCACAGAGATGAATATTTACCAATGTTGTCACCTGACAATAAGTATTTATATTTTACTCGTAAAATGCCAGATGAAACAAAGGGGCCAGTTGATGGTGGAGATAAAGAATTGTTTGTTGTCAGTAGGCAAATTGCAAAAGATAAATTCTCAGGTGGAATTCCTATGCCATCTCCTTTTAATTTAGGTCAGTTTCAAGGCGGCGTGAGTGTTTCGGTAAACAACAAAATGATTTTTATTACAATTGTAGATGTAATTCCATATCGTGGAAAAAATCCACTTGGCAGAGGGCAAAAATTTGATAATGCCGATATTTTTTATTCAGAATTGATTGATGGTGAATGGACTAAACTTCAATCGATTGGCAGTAATATCAACACAGAAACAACTTGGGAAGCACAACCTTCAATTTCTGCTGACAATAAGACGCTTTATTTTACACGTGTTGTAGATCCGTTTGCACCTGATATGGATATTTATAAATCTGAAAGACGTAGTGATGGATCATGGGGCGACCCAATAAATTTAGGAACTACAATAAATACAGTTGGAGAAGATGAAAAGTCTCCATTTATGCATTCTGACAGTTATACTTTGTATTTTTCATCTACAGGACACATTGGTTTGGGAGGTTTTGATGTGTTTTATTCAAAATTTGACCCAAATACTCAATCTTTTTCAAAACCAAAAAATATTGGATACCCAATAAACACTGAAAATGATGAACATGGTTTTTTTGTAAATCGAGACGGAGATAAAGCATATTACAGCTCTGAAGATAAAACTTCAAAAGATTTGAATATTTTCTCATTTGATTTGCATGAAAAAGCCAGACCAGAAAAGGTGTTGTTTGTGAATGGTGAGATAAAAAACAACAAAGGAGAAGTTCCAGAAGGAGCAAAAGTATTACTGAAAAACACGAAAACAAACAGAGAGGTTGAAGGGGTTATAGATTCAAAAACCGGAGAATATGTTGCAGTTATTACTGTAAATAATAATGAAGATATAATGCTGACAGCTAAAAAACAGGGATTTGCCTTTAGTTCACAACTGATTGGTTCTGATGAAATAGTGATAGGAAAACCAATTAACACTCAAAAAATTGAAATAAAGCCAATAGAAGTCGGTGAAGCATATAAAATCAACAATATAAACTTTGCAACAAACTCGTATGAAATTACCCCAAAAATCACTCTTGTTTTGAACGAATTTATATCTTTCTTAAAAGAAAATCCAAAAGTAAAAGTAGCTATTCATGGTCATACGGATAACATAGGAGATTCAAACGAGAATCTTGTTTTGTCTGAAAATCGTGCAAAAGAAGTATTTAACTACTTAATATTGGAAGATATTGACCCAACAAGATTATCATTCAAAGGGTTTGGAGCATCTAAACCAATTGCTGATAACAAAACAGAAGAGGGTAGAGCAAAAAACCGTAGAACTGAGTTTGTTGTTGTTGAAAAATAAAGATTAACTTTACAACTCGATTAAGAAGAGTGGCCGAGTGGTTTAAGGCGCACGCTTGGAAAGCGTGTATACAGCAATGTATCGGGGGTTCGAATCCCTTCTCTTCTGCAACATAGCTCCAATTCAGGAGCTTTTTTATTTTATAAAACTTCTATTTTTGATGACAATATATCCAAACAAACCATGTGCAGTTGTAATTTCAACAGAATCTGACATGGCATTTTCACTGAAATCAATATCACTCACAATTTTTATTTTTTGATTTTCTGAGCTGATTTTTGGAGATAAATCTAAATGCACATCCATACCTTTCACTTCTATTCCTCGGATTTCATACGTAACTAGTTTAGGATTTGAACTAAAAATAAAATTTAACAATAAAAAAATTCCGGTTAATAATGGACCTATTCCAATCAGGTTTATTATAATCATTTCATACTTGATGACATGAAACCATTTTGAATACAATCGTAACGGTATCAAAAAACCGATTACTGCAAAACCAACATAAAATTTTGATAATGAAAATAAATCAATCAACGTTTGAGAATAAAAGAATACAACAAGAGAAAAACCTATGAAATAGGCTACTATTGACCATAGTAAAGCTTTATTGCTTTTATCTTTTATTGGCTGATAAATACTTGTTGTTTTATTTTGAATTTTGTTTTGCAAACATGAATCAGTTGAGAAATGGGTTGTATTTTTTTTCGTTTCCGATAGTAGTTGTTGGTCCATGACCGGTATGAACTTCATAATCATCAGGCAAACAAAACAACTTATTTTTAATACTTTCAATCAGAGTATTATGGTTTCCACCGGGAAGGTCTGTCCTGCCAATACTTCCTCTAAAAAGTACGTCTCCGTTAATAATAAATTTTTGCTTGTGGTTGATAAAAACCACATGACCAGGAGAATGACCCGGAGTAAAAACAACTTCCAGTTCTGAATTTCCAAATTGTATGATTTGTTTGTCTTCTAAAAAACTTGAAGGAGTTGGAGATTTATCAACAGAAAATCCATACAAATGCCCATATTCTGTTGTGGATTCTAAAGTCGGCAAATCAAGCTTGTGAATGGATAGTCCGATATTAAATTTTTTACTAATAAAATTATTACCCAGTATATGGTCGATATGACAATGTGTGTTTAAAAGATGAACCGGTTTATAGTTGTTTTTAATAATAAAGTTAAACAACTCGTGCTGTTCCTCAGATGAATAACATCCAGGGTCTATTATTACTGCCTCATTGGTTTCATCAACTAATACAAAAGTATTTTCTTGAAAGCCGTTATAAACGAATGTATGTATAGTAATCATAATATGAACTTGTGATTTTACTTGTAAAGTTACACTATTAATTTAGGTTTTTGAGTTGTAGTTTCTGTAGAAAATTGTGTTTGAAAATTGATTATTTTTACACGTTTAACCGATAACATCATTGAGTTATAAAAAATATCAAAACATATTTTCGTTTGTGCTATTCAGCGATACAAGTTGGAATACTGCTCGTGATGTTTTCAAATTCAACATCGGCTCAGTTTTATAACGGAACAAATACAGGCTTTGGAAAAAATAGAGTTCAATTCAAAAATTTTGAATGGAAATTTTATCGGTTTGAAAACTACGAAACCTATTTCTACACAGGAGGTAGTGAATTGGCTACATATACATCAAAATTAGCACCTCAATACATCGAAGAAATGGAAGATTTCTTTGATTTTGATTTGAAAGAAAAAATTCAGTTCATTATCTATAACAAGCATTCTGATTTTAAACAAAGCAATTTGGGTCTAAGCATAGAAAATGGTGAAATAGCTGGTATTACTCAAATTATGGGTTCAAAAGTATTTATTTATTTCAATGGAAGCCATGCCGATTTTGATAAACAAATCAAACGTGGAATTGCCGCTGTTTTGATTAATCAGCAAGTGTATGGAGCAAGTTGGGCAGCTGTTGTTAAAAACTCCAGTTTATTAAATATTCCAGAGTGGTACATAGATGGATTATCATCATTTATGGCTGAATCATGGAACCCTGAAATAGAAAACCAAGTGAGAGATGGTATCATTACAGGAAAATATAAAAAAATTAATAGACTAACCAATGATGAAAGCGTAATAGCCGGACATTCAATCTGGTCATATATCTCAAATACATACGGAACATCTGTAATTCCAAATATTCTGTATATGACAAGATTAACACAAAGCCTTGACAGAGGATTTTTGTATGTTCTTGGAGTGCCTTTAAAAACATTAAGAGCCGACTGGATTGAATATTACAAACAAGAATTTGAAAACTTACCTGATAACAATAAGGTTTATAAGGAATTTGAAATTTTAAAAATAAAAAAAAGAAGAGAGTATAAACAATTCAAAGCAAGTGCAGATGGAAAATCGTTTGCTTTTGTTACAGACCAACTTGGAAAGTATAAAATATACGTGTATTATCTCGACGATAAAAAACAGTATAAGATATACAAAAGAGAGCATAAAATGTTCCGTATTAATGATAAATCTTACCCCATTTTAAGTTGGCATCCTTCAGGAGAAATACTGGCATTTTTAACTGAAGAAAAAGGATTATTGATGATGCACTATTTTGATATTAATACAGGAGGAATTCAGGTAAAAGCATTGTTTAATATTGAAAAAGTGTTAGATTTCGCATATTCAGATGATGGAAAGCAGCTGATTTTATCAGCTGTTTCTAAAGGACAATCCGATTTGTTTTTATATAATATTGCTTCAAATTCACAAAAGAATTTAACCAACGATATATTTGATGATATCAATCCTCGTTTTATTGACAATTCAACAAAAATTGTTTTTTCTTCAAATAGAACCTCAGATACACTAGAAACTAAAGAACATCAAAAAGATTTAGCTTCAAAACAATTTGATATTTGGGTTTTAAACCATACAGCAAACGAAAAAACATTATTCAAAGTAAGCAACACATTAAAAAGCAATGAAAAACAACCTTTTGGCGTTGATACTTCTCTGTTTTACTTGGGAGTTGAAGATAACATATACAAACGCTATCATTCTGTAAAAGATAGTTTTATTGTAAATATTGACACAACAATTCATTATCATCGATTTTATGAATCAAAACCAGCACCACAAAACAACAGTAGAGGAATTAGTGAGCAAAATATCAATCAAAACGGGAATTTTACTGAAATTTTTGTAGATAATTTTCAATACAAATTAATCAATAAGAATTACGATAAAATTTTAATGCCCTATATAGATAGCAATATTGCTAATCAAAAAATAAATACAGATACTGTTTTAAGTAAAAATCAAACAACTAACAATTTTATTTTATTCCATGTTTTGCCAAACTCAAAATCAGACACAAATACCCACACTGTTAATATCGATAAATACGTGTTTGATAAAGAACTGGATAAAATAAATAAAAAAAATCAACAGGTTTCCTCATTAAAGCAGAACAGTAGAGACACTATTCAAAAAGAATTTAAAATGCCTAATCAGCGAAACTATAACCTTTCTTTTTTTAACGACAATTCATCATTGAAATTAACAAATTCTTTCACAAACCAAGAATATCAACTGTTCACCGGTGGTCCATTTACCGGTCCGGATATTGGAGGGGTTTTAAAACTAGGTATAGTTGATTTATTTGAAGATTATAAACTATTTGGTGGTATTCGAGTTTCCTCCGGATCACAAGAATACTTTATGACACTTCAAAATTATGCACAACGCAGAGACAAAGAATATACTTTCGCAAGAATCAATTCTGATGCAACAGATGGTGTTGATGTTTTTGGAGTAACCAGCAACACACTTAAATATTCTGTAAAATACCCTTTTAGCGAAGTCGCCTCACTTCAATTTTCAACAGGACTTAGAAATGACCATGTTGTGGTTAAATCAATTGACAAAACATCTTTACTTGCTCCAAATTTCAATGAATATAGAGGGACATTAAAAGCAGCCTATGTTTTTGATAACTCGTTGCCAGTAATGACTAATATATATTACGGAACCAAACTAAAAATATTTGCTGAATATTTTCAAGAAGCATTAGACGATAACGATGGCTTAAATGGCAACACTCAAGTAATTGGACTTGATTTTAGACACTCGTTGCAAATTCATAAAGAATTAATTTGGGTTAACAGAATTGCTGCAAGTACTTCATTAGGTAAAGAGAAGCTAATATACTATCTTGGAAGTTTAGACAATTGGTTTGACCAGTTTAGTAATAGCCCCAGATTTGTTAATCAAGAGGATATTAAAGTGGAAAATAATTATCGATTTCAAGCATTGGGAGCAAATCTTAGGGGATTTTCTCAAAACATCAGAAGAGGGGCAAATTTTTCAGTAATAAATAGTGAAATTCGATTTCCAGCGTTTAGATATTTTATTAGAAGACCTATTCGTTCTGAATTTATTAAAAACTTTCAATTAATTGGATTTGCAGATGCTGGAATGGCTTGGGATGGGTTAAACCCATACAGTGAAGAAAACACACTTACAAAAGAATATTATGAAGACGGTCCATTGTTGGTTGTTGTGTATAAAGAATCTTACCCAATAGTAGGTGGATATGGATTTGGAGCTAGAACATCAATTTTTGGATACTTTGTAAGGGCTGATTGGGCTTGGGGTATTGAAAATGGCGTAGTTAACGAACGACCTGTATTTTATTTGTCATTAAGTTTAGATATATAAGACAATGAATATAGAACTAATTAAAAACATAAAACACAGAGCAAACGAAATTCAAAATGAAATAATTGAAATAAGAAGGTATTTGCATCAACATCCTGAATTATCTTTTAAAGAGTTCAATACAGCCGATTTTATTGAAAAAACACTCAAAGATTATGGAATTACTAACATCTATAGAATGGTTGAAACCGGTGTTGTTGCTGAAATAAATGGAAAAAATCCGACAAAAAAAGTTTTAGCCCTTCGTGCTGATATTGATGCTCTTCCTATTCAAGAGGAAAATAATACAAGTTATACTTCTAAAAATAGCGGAATTATGCATGCCTGTGGTCATGATATACATACAGCTTCATTATTGGGTGTTTCTAAATTATTGAACGAAAATAAACACCTATTTGAAGGTACAATAAAGCTTATTTTTCAACCCGGTGAAGAAAAGCTACCCGGAGGAGCCTCATTAATGATAAAAGAAGGGGTTCTTGAAAATCCCACACCATCTGTGATTATTGGTCAACATGTTTTTCCAGAACTTGATGCAGGAAAGGTTGGCTTTCGGTCAGGAATGTATATGGCAAGCACAGATGAACTGTATCTGACAGTAAAGGGTAAAGGCGGACATGCTGCCTTACCACATAAATATAACAATCCAATACTCATTGCTTCAAAAATACTTTTAGAAGTAGATAAAGAGTTTATGAAAGATAAGGCAAAGTTAAAAATCCCAACAGTTGTAGCCTTTGGAAAAATGATAGCAAATGGTGCTACCAATATAATACCAAATGAAGTTCATATTGAGGGAACATTTAGAACCATGAATGAAGAGTGGCGGGAAAAAGCACATTCTATCATGAATGAGATTGCACAAAAAGTATGTAAGGAGATGGAAGGGGAGTGTAACTTTAGAATTGAAAAAGGGTATCCTTTTTTGGTAAATGACACTGATTTAACGAATAGATTAAAAGAAATTTCTATTGAATTTTTGGGAAAAGAAAACGTGATTGATTTAGAAATGAGAATGACTGCTGAAGATTTTGCTTATTATTCACAAGTTAAACCTTCTTGTTTCTATAGGTTGGGTGTTGGTGCCTCTTCAGGATTACACACATCAACATTTGAAGCTAATGAAAATTCATTATCAACATCTGTTGGATTGATGACTTATATAGCAATCACTGAATTGAATAACATTTAATTTTCTTTTTTCTAAAATTTAAGTAAAATCGAGTACATTTTTTTATATTTGCTTAGATATGAATATTTTTAATACAATTTAACTATGGGAAAAGGAGATATTAAAACTAAAAAGGGAAAAATTGCCAATGGTAGTTATGGAGTAACTAGGAAAAGAAAAAGTAACTCAAAAGCAAAATTAGCAGTTAGTTCAAAACCTAAAAAAGAAAAGGTATCTAATGTGAAAACTCCAGAGCCTGTTGTTGCAAAAACTACGACCAAAAAAGCAGCCTCTACAACAACCAAAAAAACTGCATCAGCTTCGGAAAAAAAGACTACTACAAAGAAAACTACTAAAAAGTAGTTTTAGCTAAGCAACTTCATAAAAAAAGCCTAGAATATCGAGGCTTTTTTTTATTCTTTTTCAGATTCAGAATTGTTTTTCTTTTTCTTTGCTTTGGTAATGTTGATAACCAATTCCTTATTATCTTTTAAATCTACATTGATTATATCTCCTTCATTCAATTTGGATTGAATAATTTCTTCAGCCAATGGGTCTTCCAAATACTTCTGAATTGCTCTTTTTAAAGGTCTTGCTCCAAATGAAGAGTCATACCCTTTGTCGGCAATGAAATTTTTGGCAGCTTCAGTGAGCACAATTTGATAACCCAATTCAATAATTCTTTTATATAAACTTTGAAGTTCAATATCAATAATCTTGTGTATATCTTCCAATGATAGATGATTAAACATTACTACATCGTCGATTCTATTTAGGAACTCAGGGGCAAAAGCTTTTTTAAGTGCATTCTGAATTACAGAAGAAGCATGTTCATCAGCTGAATCTTTTTTGGCAGCTGTAGCAAACCCAACACCTTGACCAAAGTCTTTTAATTGGCGGGCTCCAATATTAGAAGTCATGATAATTATAGTGTTTTTGAAGTTCACTTTTCTACCCAAGCTATCTGTTAGTTGTCCATCATCTAAAGCTTGTAAAAGAATATTAAACACATCTGGATGAGCTTTTTCAACCTCATCAAGTAGCACTATTGAATAGGGTTTTCTTCTTACTTTTTCGGTTAATTGACCACCTTCTTCATACCCAACATACCCGGGAGGTGCGCCAACAAGTCTCGACACAGCAAATTTTTCCATGTATTCACTCATGTCAATTCGAATCAGTGAGTCCTCTGAATCAAATAAATATTTTGCTAAAACTTTTGCTAATTGAGTTTTTCCAACTCCGGTAGGACCTAAAAATATAAAAGAACCTATTGGTTTGTTAGGATCTTTAAGTCCGGCTCTGTTTCTCTGAATGGCTTTAACTACTTTCTTTATAGCATCATCTTGACCAATTACTTTTCCTTGAATTTGGTCATACATTTTATATAATTTTTCCCCTTCTGCTTGTGCAATTCTTTGTGTTGGAATACCTGTCATCATTCCTACAACTTCGGCAACGTTGTCTTCAGTAACAGTTTCCTTATGATTTTTTGTTTCTTCGTCCCAAGCATTTTTTGCATTTTCTAAATCTCGAAGTAAATTTCTTTCAGAATCCCTTAATTGAGCAGCTTCTTCGTACTTCTGACTTTTAACAACTTGATTTTTTTGCTCTTTGATGTCTTCAATTTTCTTTTCTATATCAAGAATGTTTTTTGGAACTTTAATATTCGTTATATGAACTCTTGATCCCGCTTCATCTAATGCATCTAAAGCTTTATCAGGTAAATGTCTGTCTGTAATATATCTGTCAGTAAGTTTAACGCAAGCAACTATCGCTTCAGGAGTGTAAATTACATTGTGGTGATTTTCGTATTTTTCTTTTACATTGTTAAGAATGGTAATAGTTTCCTCCACTGTTGTAGGCTCAATCATAACCTTTTGGAATCTACGCTCTAAAGCCCCATCTTTTTCAATATATTGACGATATTCATCTAAAGTAGTAGCACCAATACATTGAATTTCACCTCTGGCTAAAGCCGGTTTAAACATGTTTGATGCGTCTAATGAACCTGAAGCACCTCCTGCACCAATTATAGTATGAATCTCATCAATAAATAGAATGATATCCGGTGATTTCTCAAGTTCATTCATCACTGCTTTCATTCTTTCTTCAAATTGACCTCTGTATTTTGTTCCAGCTACCAACGACGCTAAATCTAGTGTTACAATTCGTTTGTTAAACAATACACGGGATACCTTTTTTTGAATTATTCGTAAAGCCAGTCCTTCAGCAACTGCTGATTTACCAACACCAGGTTCTCCTAATAATATCGGGTTATTTTTTTTACGTCTGGATAAAATTTGTGATACTCTTTCAATTTCTTTTTCACGACCAACGATAGGATCTAATTTTCCTTCTTCTGCATATCTGGTTAAATCTCTTCCAAAATTATCTAATACCGGTGTCTTTGATTTTGTTTCTCCTGCTTTTGTAGGTCCAGAGCCACCTCCCCCCATAAATCCTTTATTGTCATCTTCATCATCATTATCCGAGCTTGGAAATTCAGATTTTGGAGATTGGTCATCTTCAATCAAATTCATCGATTTAATTTCGTCTTTTACATCTGCATAATTGATGTTATATTGATTTAATATTTTTGTAGCAATATTGTTATGCTCTTTTAAAATTGAAAGTAGTAAATGCTCTGTACCAATTACATTATTCTTTAAGTCTTGAGCTTCCAAATATGTAATTTTAAACACTTTTTCAGCTTGTTTGACAAGTGGAATATTTGTTGTTTGATTTACAACTGCTTCACCGGGTTTAATCGAAGTTTCAATTTGGACTCGTAATTCTTTTAAATCTACACCAAGTGATTTAATAATTTTTACTGCTAAACCATCACCTTCTCTAATTATTCCTAATAACAAGTGTTCAACTCCAATAAAATCATGTCCCAATCTTACTGCTTCTTCTTTGCTGTAAGAAATTACATCTCTAACTTTTGTCGAAAAATTTGCATCCATATTTTAAATAAATTACAACTATAACACATTAAATGTTGTAGTAAAGTTACGACTAATTGTAGTCAATTCAAAAGTAAAGATTACTCATTGATTGAATAACCATTAAAAATCCTCATTTTTCAACAAAATTTTGTTAGTAAGTAAACAGAAAAAAAATAAAGCAAACCTAGAGTAAATGCGTATTTTCGAAGGTCTTTAAAAGATAGTAAAAAAAACAGTATAAACCCAATAATAACAAGATATGGCTGAAGGAGAAAAAATACTAAAAATTAATATTGATGAAGAAATGAGATCAGCATACATTGATTACTCAATGTCGGTTATCGTTTCAAGAGCACTTCCAGATGTTAGAGATGGTTTAAAACCCGTACATCGAAGAATATTATATGGAATGATGGATTTAGGAGTTCGAGCCAATAGCCCGTATAAAAAATCTGCAAGAATTGTTGGGGAAGTTCTCGGTAAATACCACCCACATGGAGATACTGCTGTATATGATTCAATGGTTAGAATGGCTCAGGAATGGTCGTTACGATATATGTTGGTTGATGGTCAGGGTAACTATGGTTCTGTTGATGGCGATAGCCCTGCCGCAATGAGATATACTGAAGCTCGTTTAAGAAAACTGGCTGAAGAAATGCTAGCTGATATAGACAAAGAAACTGTTGATTTTAAATTAAATTTTGATGATTCAATAGAAGAGCCAACCGTTTTGCCATCAAGAGTTCCAAACATACTTGTAAATGGAGCTTCCGGTATAGCGGTTGGTATGGCAACAAACATGGCACCTCACAATTTATCTGAAATAATTGACGGAGCTGTTGCTTATGTGAAAAATCGAGAAATTAGTATTGAAGAGTTGATGAATCATATAAAAGCTCCTGATTTTCCAACAGGAGGTATTATCTATGGATACGGAGGGGTAAAAGAAGCTTTTGAAACCGGTAGAGGAAGAATTGTAATTCGTGCAAAAGCTGAAATTGAAGAAACTGAATCCGGTAGAATGCAAATTATTGTTAATGAAATTCCATATCAAGTTAATAAAGCTGAAATGATTAAAAAAACGGCTGACTTGATAAACGAGAAAAAGATTGAAGGAATTTCTGACATCAGAGATGAGTCGGATAGAAATGGAATGAGAATTGTTTACGAACTAAGAAGAGAAGCTATTCCAAACGTAGTATTAAACAATCTTTTTAAATACACCTCTCTACAAACCTCATTTAGTGTAAATAATATAGCATTGGTAAAAGGAAGACCAATGTTACTCAATCTAAAAGACCTTATAACCGAATTTATTGAATTTAGACATGAAGTTGTAGTACGTAGGTCAAAATATGAGTTAAAGAAAGCTGAAGAAAGAGCCCATATACTAGAAGGATTAATTATTGCTTCAGATAATATTGATGAAGTAATAAAAATAATCAGAGCATCATCTAGCCCTGATGAAGCAAGAGAAAATTTAATAACTCGTTTTAACTTGTCTGATATTCAATCTCGAGCAATTGTTGAAATGAGATTAAGACAATTGACCGGTTTAGAACAAGATAAATTGCGAGCTGAATATGACCAAATCATGAAATTGATTGAAGATTTGAAAGATATCTTATCAAACGAAGCTCGAAGAATGCAAATTATAGTTGATGAACTACTTGAAATCAAAGAAAAATACGGTGATGAAAGAAGAAGTGAAATCGAGTACGCAGGTGGTGATTTCAGTATTGAAGATATGATTCCAGATGAGGAAGTTGTTGTTACAATTTCTCATTTAGGATATATGAAAAGAACCTCATTGTCTGAGTATAAACTACAAAATAGAGGAGGCGTAGGTTCAAAAGGAACAGCCACAAGAGATGAAGATTTCCTTGAACATTTGTTTGTTGCAACTACTCATAATTATTTACTCGTATTCACAGCTAAAGGAAAATGCTATTGGATGAGAGTATTTGAAATTCCTGAGGGTACAAAACAATCGAAAGGAAGAGCTGTTCAAAACCTTATAAACATTGAGCCAGATGATAGAATATTAACATTTATCAATGTGAAAGACCTGAAAGACGAAGAATATATAAACAACAACTTTATTATAATGTGTACCCAAAAAGGTGTAATTAAGAAAACCACATTAGAAGCTTATTCCAGACCAAGAGCAAATGGAATTAATGCGATAACTGTTAGAGAAGGAGATAACCTTTTGGAAGCCAAATTAACTTCAGGAAAAGACGAAATTGTTATGGCAATCAAGTCCGGTAGAGCTATTCGATTCAATGAATCAACAGTAAGACCAATGGGAAGAAACGCTTCAGGAGTTAGAGGAATTTCAATACCTGAAAATGGTGAAGTTATTGGTATGATAACCGTTACAGACCCAGCAAATGAAACCATATTGGTTGTATCTGAAAATGGATACGGAAAACGATCTAATATTGAAGATTATCGTGTAACAAATCGTGGAGGAAAAGGAGTAAAAACAATAAATATTACTGATAAAACAGGAGATTTAATTGCCATTAAAAATGTTACAGATATCAACGATTTAATGATTATCAATAAATCAGGAATTGTGATTAGACTTGCTGTAAAAGACCTTAGAGTGATGGGAAGAGCAACACAAGGCGTTCGTCTGATTAATTTAAGAAATGGTGATTCAATTGCTGCAGTAACTCGTGTTGACCACGACGATGAAGTCAACGAAGAAAACCAAATTCAAAATACATCTGATTCTATTGAAAATGATTATTTTGGCAAGGAGATTGATAACAATGAAGAAAATAACTTAGAAGATTAGAAACAAAAAATAATTTTATGAAAAAAACAATTTTAATAATTTCAGCCATTTCGAGTTCAATGTTTGTAAATGCTCAAAAGGCAGAGGTGGTTAGTGCTTATAATTATAATAAAGCTTACGAACGTTCTTTAAAGTGTAGTGAATTACAAAATGGCTTAACATCTATAAACAAAGCCACAGAAGACGCTACTACAAAAGAATGGGCAAAAACTTGGTATTATAGAGGTAATTTGTATTACAATGTACTAGCCAGCAAATCAGCAAAAGAATCTTGTATTGCTTTTGATGCTGATGCTTTAGAAAAATGTACAGATTCATACATGAAAGCTATGGTACTCAACTTTCAAGATCCTGAATTAAAAAAGCTAAATTTAGAGAAAGATGAAGATGTAATGAAATTCTTTATGGCACTTCAAAACCAAAGTAAAGTTGATGATGAAATGTTTACTATGGACATTATCGGTAGAAAATTACCTGGAATAGCAGGTGAATACGGGAATAAAGGTATCACTGAGTTTCAAGCAAAAAATTACAAAGCAGCTCAAGAAAATTTCGGTAAATCAATGATGATTTCCCAACTAACAGGTAGAGTTGATACAATGATGATATACAATGCAGCGTTGGCTTCTGAGTTAGCTGGAGACAATGAGGCAGCAAAACAAATGTATGACGGATTGATAAAGTTGAAATATAACGTTGACGGAAATGGTCCAAATTTATACCGCTCAATTGCAAGCATCTATAAAAAAGAAGGAAAATTAGATAAATCAAAAGAATATATCCGAATGGGTAGAGAGGCGTACCCAAATGATTATAACTTGATAGTTACTGAATTGGATATTTACATAGCAGAAGGCAATCACTCTGAAGCTTTAGAAAATTTAGATTTAGCAATAAAAAACAATCCTAAAAACGAAGTGTTATATTTTGCTAGAGGAACAGTTTTTGAAAATTTAAAACAACCTGAAAATGCTATAAAGGACTACAACAAAGCAATTGAACTCAAACCTGAATATTTTGATGCTAACTTTAACTTGGGTACATATTATTTTAATGCCGGTGCTGAAAAAATTAACGAGGCAAACAAATTACCATACAATGAAACTAAAAAATTTGAAGCATTAAAAGGTGAAGCAAAAGTTTTGTTTGAAAAAGCAATTCCTTCCATTGAAAAAGCAAATCAAATTAATCCCAATGACGTTGATGTAGCAAATATGTTAATTAAAGTTTATACACAAACTGAACAATACGACAAAGCTAAAGCTACAAAAGCAAAATATCAGAAATAAAGAAAAATTAACCCGAAAAAACAAAAAGGGTAGTGATTTTCACTACCCTTTTTGTTTTAAAAATATTTATTCAAAATATGATATAAAACCCAAACTCCGAATATAATCAAAATGATGCCGAAAATTTTATATGTTTTAGAAAGGTATTCAGGACGTAAGAATTGTTTAATACGATGTGCAGTTAACACCTTTAAAAAATCTGTGGTAAAAATACCGGCTAATGCAGCAGCGAGAAAAAGATAGAAATCATTTGAATTTCCATATTCAGCTTTAGCATTGCTGGTTATTACTATCCAAATTACAAAAACAAATGGGTTAACAAAATTGATTAAGAAGCCTTGCGTAAAAAATGAAACATAGTTTGATTTAGATAACTTAACGGGTTCATTGGATTGTGAAAAAACAGAAGGTTTTAATATGAATTTTAGTCCTAAAAAAAATAAAATAATACTACCCAAAAGCCCTAACCATAATTGAATTTCTTTATTCTCAAAAAATGCAATTGCACCTAATGAACATATTGAAATACATAAAAAATCGGCAAATACAATCCCTAATGCAACAGAAAGTCCTGAGCTAAATCCAGAATCTAAAGTGCATTTAAGCAAATAAAAGAATACAGGTCCTAGAAAAATCACAAAACCTAATCCTAATAAATATCCTTGAAGTAGTGCCATTAATGACAAATTTATAAAAAAAGCCTGAACATTTGTTCAGGCTTTAACAATACTGTGTTTGAATTTATTCTGTTGATGTTGAATCTGAAACTTCTGAATGATTTCCACATTCTGATTTTTCTTTTTTACAACAAGATTTTTCTTTTTCTGATTCACATTTTTCCATTTTTTTGCAATCAGTTGATTCAGATTTACATTCAGATTTTGACTTTGAGCAGGAAGATTTCCCCTCACAATTTCTACAACACATTTTTACAACAAAAAAAGCAACAAGAAGGGTTACTATTGTTGTGATTACAGATGTAATAATTACTTTTTTATTGTCCATAGTTCTTAAAATTTATAACCCATTAAAAATACAATACATCCTTCACTTCCAACAGCACCATTTTCAGGTATTATGTATGTTACATATACAGGTACAGATTTTTCAGGTTCAAAAGCATAAAGTCCTTCTTTTGCATTCTTTCCTTTTGAGGTATAAAGTAAATTTCTTCCTGATTTACCTGCAGGTTTGTCGTAAACAAAAATTTCAACACCAGGAGCAGCAGAAGCATTAAACAAAAGTTTATATTTTTCACTGGCAAATAATGGAACTTCTATTTCTTTTCCTTGTTTTTCTGATTTATAACTAAACGTTGTAATTGTTGAGGAGTCATACTTATAAATTGGCATCAAAAATGGTTTTAATGTTGCTTTTAATGAAGTTGCATCACAATTGTCTGTAGTTTCTTGAGCATTTAGTTGCGAAAGCCCAGTGAATAGTATAGATAAAAATAAATATTTTATAGTTTTCATATCTGATTTTAGCCTTTAGTGATATTATTTCGAATGTCAGTTACAGTAGTTTTTAATTCATTTAATTTTTCTGGAGTTAGAGCACCATTAGCATCAGTAGCTGATAGACTCGTATTGATTTTCTCTAAATCAGAAACTAAGTTATTTAAACTTCCGTCCTCGTTTGCTTGTTTAACCGCATTAATAATGTTTGAAACAATGATTGATTGTTCTGCTAATCGATTGTTAAGTTTTTCGTTTGAATTTTTGTTAGCATTCAAAGCTAGATACATAGATTCAATCCAAGCACCTGCAAAAATAACTGAACCTGTATTGCTAGAACCGTTTTCTTCAAGATATTGATCCATGTCCATTTGTAAATCAGCCATTATACTTGTTAAAGAATCTTCGTTTCCAACATTTTTTTCTAATCTACCAGCCAATCCAATGCAATTGATAATATCTGTCATCCAAATTTTTTCAGACATTTTTCTAAGAGCATTTAGGTAGTTGATTGCTTCTTGAGTTTGGTTGTTTGTTATTGCATAAGCCATATCAGCAGAGAAAATCCCAAAATTTACTTTCTGAGTTGATTTGTCGTTGTATTTATTGGCATTATCAATAGGATTTGTTAAACTTCCTACATATTCCAATCCCGCACTTTTGAACAAGTTAACAATTTGAAGCGGAGAAGGTAAAACATAAGTGGTTTCATTTTCATCTACTTTTACTTCTTCAGTTGTTGTTTCTTCAACCTCTTTGGGTTCTTCATTTCCTCCACAAGAGTAGATAATAGCACTAGATACAATTGCTATTGATATTAATTTAAAAGATAATTTTTTCATATTGTTTTTCTGTTAGTGAATTAATAATACAAATAAATGAAAATTAGATGGTTTCAACAAAATTTATTTTTTATTAAGTTTGAATTATGCCTACGTTGTATTTTTCTATCGGAGCATGGTTTGCTGCTTCAATCCCCATTGATATCCATTTTCGCGTATCTAATGGATTAATAATTGCATCAGTCCATAATCTTGCAGCACTATAGTAGGGTGAAATTTGTTTGTCGTACTTATTTTTAATTGTATTAAATAATTCGGTTTCCTTTTCTTTGCTAATTTCTTCACCTTTAGCTTTTAATGAAGCTACTTCAATAGATAATAATGTTTTAGCTGCAGATGCACCGCTCATAACGGCAAGTTGTGCTGTTGGCCATGCAACTATTAATCTTGGGTCGTAAGCCTTTCCACACATTGCATAATTCCCTGCTCCGTATGAGTTACCAATTATTACCGTAAATTTTGGTACTACAGAATTTGCTTGAGCATTTACCATTTTCGCTCCATCTTTTATTATTCCACCGTGTTCTGACCTAGAGCCAACCATAAACCCACTAACATCTTGAAGAAAAACCAATGGAATTTTCTTTTGGTTGCAATTCATGATAAATCTGGCTGATTTGTCCGCAGAGTCTGAATAAATGACTCCACCAAATTGCATTTCACCTTTTTTTGATTTAACAACAACACGTTGGTTGGCAACAATTCCAACTGACCATCCGTCAATTCTAGCATAACCACATACTATTGTTTTTCCGTATTCTTCTTTATATTCGTCAAATTCAGAATTATCCACCAATCTTAATATTATATCCTTTATATTATATGGTTTTTCTCTACTATCGGGTAATATTCCAAAAATTTCGTTTGGATCTAATTTTGGTTTTTGTGATTTTTTTCTGTCAAATCCAGATTTTTCGTAATCACCTAATTTATCCATTATTTTCTTTAGTCTATCTAAACAATCTTGGTCGTCTTTACATTTATAATCGGTTACACCGGATATTTCACAATGTGTTGATGCACCACCTAATGTTTCATTATCAATAGTTTCTCCAATTGCAGCTTTTACTAAGTATGAGCCGGCTAAAAATATAGAACCTGTTTTATCAACGATCATCGCTTCATCACTCATAATTGGCAAATACGCTCCACCAGCAACACAACTTCCCATAATCGCAGCAAGTTGTGTTATGCCTAAAGCAGACATTTTTGCATTATTTCTGAAAATTCGCCCAAAATTCTCTTTATCAGGAAAAATTTCGTCTTGCATAGGCAGATAAACACCTGCGCTGTCAACTAAATATATAATTGGTAAACGGTTTTCAATTGAAATTTCTTGAAGTCTCAAATTCTTTTTTCCGGTTATTGGAAACCAAGCTCCAGCCTTAACTGTGGCATCATTTGCAGCAACAATACATTGTCTCCCTGACACGTAACCGATTACGCCAACAACTCCGCCAGAAGTACACCCGCCATGTTCCGGATACATATCCTCACCGGCAAACGCACCAATCTCAATTTGAGGCATATCTTTATCCAATAAGTAATTTATTCTTTCTCTTGCGGTTAATTTTCCTTTTTCGTGTTGAGACTCAATTCTTTTTTTTCCTCCACCCAAATAAATCCGTTCCAAATTTCTATTCAATTCTGAAACAAGCTGTTTATTTATATCTTCATTTTTATTAAACTCTAAGTCCTCTTTTTTTGCCATACTTATTTATAAAATTTTTTTCCAAAGGTATAATTATCTATTGCGATTTAAAACAAAATATGAGTTTGATTTTTAAATGTTTTATGAATAAAGTTTAAAAATTTTAGTTCCTAATCAAAAAAATAATTTTTATTCTATACACTTGATTTGGTTGATTTTATATATATAGAACCATTTTTTTCAACAGACAAATCAGTTTATTTTTTCGATGAATATAAAAAATATTTCGACAAATATTTTTATTTCGATAAAAGTTGTATATTTGTAGACGAAATAATTGATAATTAGTATTAATTTTTATGTTAGTTTTTATTTTGATAGTTTCGATTGTTCTAGTTTTACTCTATATTTTAAAGGGTGAAGGAAGCACTTATGGAAACAGTATTAATGAGAATCTTAAAAATAAGATGAATTATAAAGAAAAGAAATACTTTTCATAGTTATTGCAAATCTGTACCCCCTTTTTTTAGATAAGTTTTATGTTAATTAAAGCCCGAGGCAATCGCAACGGGCTTTTTTTATTAAATTTAGTTAAAATTAACTTTTATAGCTATAACATTTTCTATCTTTGGTGTGTAAATGAAATTATTAAGAGTTTGTCATATTGTATTTTTATCATTTAGTATTCAATCTGCATTTGCACAAGAAAATACTAAAGCTCCTGAAGAATATGTGCTTCCTTTTGACTCTATTAAAACTAAAGATAAAATAAGTTATAGCTTTTCAACTGGTGTTGAGATGGGATTTTCAGGCAAATCGTCTAGCAGCTTTTCAACATTTTATTCTCCGAGAATAAATTATGAAATTTCTCCGAAACTTGAAATATCAGCAGGATTAACCTATATAAATTCAAGCATCAGAAATTCAAATAATATAAATGATATAAACTTTATTCCATTTAATGGTAATATTTCACAATATTATACTTCTGTTTCAGCCAGATATCGCTTGACTGATAAAATAAAAATAGGAGGGGGAATCCATTACAATTTAACGGATATTAATTCAGCACAGTTTAAACAAAATCAAAACAGCACACAATTTGACAGAATAGGTTATTCGGCTTTTTTTGAATATAAGATAACCGAAAACACATATTTACAAGGAGAAATTAGATTCAATGATACAAGGAGAAATTATTCAGGAAATTTTTTTAACAGTATAGGTGCTGATTTTGATAGTCATAATTCGTTTTTTAATTCTCCATTCTAAAGATAATATAGTTAGTTTTTTAATTTAGAATCATAACTAAATCAGATTAATTAAAAAATAAATTAAAGAAAAGTTAAATTATTCGAGCAAATTAATATCTTTGAAGACGAAATTCAATTTTTAAGGTATCTAAATGAGAGATATACATGATTTTTACAACATGATGGAAGACGGAAAGATAATGTTGTCTTTTAATGGTGAAGTAACTTCGGATTTATTGACATCTATACTTCAGATTATGGAATCTAAGATGGAAAACTTAGATGAATCTCCAAAAATTAAAAAGAAGGTTTATAATATATTGGTAGAATGTTTGCAAAACCTCTACCATCATATAGATGAAGACGATACATTAACAGCAGCTAATGAAAAAACAGCTTTGTTTATGATTCGAAAAAATGAAGATGGTGAATATTCTATCATGACGGGTAACTATATTGCAAATGAAAATATCCATTTGTTGAAATCAAAATTGGATAAGATTAACAGTATGGATAAGGAAGAGTTGAAAGATTATTACAAAGAAGTGTTGAATAATGGTGAAATGTCTTCTAAAGGTGGGGGCGGATTAGGAATGATTGATATCGCCAGAAAATCAGGAAAAAAGTTAGATTATAATTTTAAAAATGTTGACGAAAGATTTTCGTTTTTTAGTTTAATAGTAAAAATTTCTCAAAATTAAAGATATGGAAGAGTTAGTAATAGATGGTACACCAAAAACACCAATAATTAAGTTTAATCCGAGTAATGGATATTTGCTTGTTCGTGGAAGATCAATTCCAGAAAATTCAATAGAATTTTATAAACCATTGGTAGATGCTTTAGAAGCATACAATAAAAGTGCTAAGCCTCAAACTAACGTTGATATTCAGTTGGAATATTTCAATACGAGTTCGTCAAAATGCATTCTTGATGTTTTTAAAAAGCTTGAAACTATTAATTCAGGAAGTAGTCAGGTAACAATAAATTGGTTTTATGAAACTGATGATGAGGATATGCTTGAAGCAGGAGAAGATTATCAGGCAATAATCAGTGTGCCTTTCAAAATGGTCGAAGTAAACGAAGAATAGTTAATTTTAGATAACAAAAAAAGCTCTTAAAAATTTTAAGAGCTTTTTTTTTGTCGGGATGACAGGATTTGAACCTGCGACCACACGCCCCCCAGACGTGTACTCTACCAAGCTGAGCTACATCCCGAAAAGAGACTGCAAGTCTAATGAAAAAATGTTATTTTTTTTACATTTATTGTGTATAAATTATAATTGGTAAAATGGGCTATTTAATTAATTTTGTAACGAAAATCAATAATAAAATTCAATGTCAGAAGTAGCAGAAAAAGTAAAATGTTTAATAATAGGCTCTGGTCCATCTGGATATACAGCAGCTATTTATGCAGCCAGAGCAAATATGAAACCTGTTTTGTATCAAGGAATGCAACCCGGAGGGCAACTAACCACAACCAATGAAGTAGAAAATTTTCCTGGATACCCTGAAGGTGTAACAGGACCTGAAATGATGATTCAATTAGAGGCTCAGGCGAAAAGATTTAATACTGATATTAGAAGTGGTTGGGTAACAAAAGTTGATTTTTCAGGAACTGTATTAAAAGCTTGGATTGAAGATAAAAAAGAAATTCACGCGGATACAGTGATTATTTCTACAGGAGCATCAGCAAAATATTTAGGATTACCATCTGAACAACATTATTTAAAATTAGGTGGCGGAGTTTCTGCTTGTGCTGTATGCGATGGATTTTTTTATAGAAATCAAGAAACTGTTATTGTTGGAGCAGGGGATTCAGCATGCGAAGAAGCTCACTATTTATCAAATATTTGCAAAAAAGTAACCATGTTAGTTAGACGAGATGAGTTTAGAGCGTCAAAAATTATGGCAGACCGAGTAAAAAATACTCCAAATATTGAAATTTTGTTCAATACAGAAACTGAAGAAATAATTGGTGAAAATGACTTGGTTACCGGAGTGAAAGTTAAAAATAGTGTTACAGGAGAACAGAAAATTATTCCCTGTACAGGATTTTTTGTGGCGATTGGACACCAACCCAATACTGAAATTTTTAAACCATTCATCGATATGGATGAAGTTGGTTACATCAAAAATATTCCAGGCACATCAAAAACAAATATTCCTGGAGTTTTTGTTGCTGGTGATGCAGCCGATAAAAACTATCGTCAGGCAATTACTGCCGCAGGAACAGGATGTATGGCAGCCTTAGATGCCGAACGATATTTGGCAATAAAAGAATAAAAATTAATCTATAAAAATAAAAAGATGAAAAAAGTAGCAGTAATTGGAGCCGGAACCATGGGAAATGGTATTGCACACACATTTGCTCAAAAAGGATTTAGTGTAAATATGATTGATATTTCTCAAGCAGCTTTAGATAAGGCGATTGGAACAATCACAAAGAATTTAGATAGAATGGTTGCGAAACAAACTATTTCTGCCTCTGATAAAGCCAATACTTTGATGAATCTAAAAACATATACAGAAATTTCTGAGGGTGTAAAAGATGTTCAATTAGTTGTAGAAGCTGCTACAGAAAATATTGATTTGAAACTTAAAATTTTTAAAAATTTAGATGAGATAACATCTCCAGATGTTATTCTAGCAACTAATACTTCTTCAATTTCTATTACAAAAATAGCATCAGTAACTACTCGTCCTGATAAAATTATTGGAATGCATTTCATGAATCCTGTTCCTGTTATGAAACTGGTTGAAATTATTCGAGGGTATTCAACTTCTGATGAAACGACAATTTCAATCATGGAAATGTCAAAAGAATTGGGTAAAGTTCCGGTTGAAGTAAATGATTATCCGGGTTTTGTAGCCAACAGAATACTTATGCCTATGATAAACGAAGCAATAATAACCTTATACGAAGGAGTTGCCGGAGTAGAAGAGATAGATACTGTTATGAAATTGGGAATGGCTCATCCTATGGGACCTTTACAGTTGGCTGATTTTATCGGGCTAGATGTTTGTTTATCAATTCTAAATGTAATTAATGAAGGTTTTGGAAACCCAAAATACGCACCTTGTCCGTTGTTAGTCAATATGGTAACAGCCGGAAAATTAGGTGTTAAATCCGGTGAAGGATTTTACAACTGGAACCACACAACAAAAGATTTGATAGTTTCAAGCCAATTTAAGTAAACTGTACACGTTAGAGTTTAATGTTCTCAAGTTAAGATTATTTAACTTGATAATGATGTAACTTCAAAAAAAACTGAAAATACTTTAAAAGCGAAGTGAATAGCAAATCATAGTTTCAGAACCGTTATAATAAGGGAAGAAAGACATTTCATTTTTTTTATTTGAAAAGGATAATTTTTTAAGAGGCTCTAAATGATAAACTATGTTGGTCATTAATAAACCAACACCGGCACCAAACACTACATCTGAAAGCCAATGTCTATTGTTAATAATTCTGAATGCCCCTGTAGTTGCAACAAAAATATACCCACTATATGCCAAAAGGGGTTTTTCATCTTTAAATTCATGAAAAAGAACTGTAGCTCCTACAATAGATTGCGATGTATGTCCTGATGGGAAAGAGTTTGCTGTGTGGTCGGGTCGCTCTTTTTTTAGCCCAAATTTAATTGTATGCACAATTAGAGCTGTTGTCAATTGACTTAAAGCTAAATATTTTGTTTGGTTTTTCCAATTATTTTTTGAAGCAACACTAAAAGCATCTGCGGCATAAATTTCAACCATTGGAAGATATTGAATATAATCATCTATTTTAAATTGATAATCATTACCTACTGTATTCCGAACATCTATTGCTAACTTTTTTTCAAGTGTACTTCCGTTAAGTGCAACTCCACCAACAATAAATGCTGCTGGCAGGATAATATTTATTGGACTTTTATTGTTATTTTCATGAGTCGAAGGTGTTTGAGCATTAGAAAAGATGGTAAATCCCACAAAAAACGAACAAAAAATTGTTTTAAAGAATGCAATCATACAAACAAAGCTAAAAAAAATGAGGCTGATTATTACAATCAGCCTCAACAATCTGTTTGAATTTCAATTTTTAGTTATTAATTATTTCAATGTGTTGCACATATTTTGATTTTTTTATCGATAGTGCTTTTGAATAATTTAAAATTAAATCAATACTACGTTTGCTTGGAGAGATAGATTTACTAGTTTCTTCAGCAGGGTTTTGTAGTTTGTTGATTTTTTTTTCGTTTTTAGTTTGTTCTTGAAATTCAAAATGTGTAAAGTTTTGCATAGGCAGTTTTTAAAATTTATACATTATCTAAACGAAATGTTTTTTGGTTTAGTATGTATATAAAAAATAAATCCCGAATTTTTTTTGGGATTTATTCAGATTAATCTAAAAACAAAAAAACTACTTAACTACTAATGAAATATTTTTTTCTTCAATCAGTTTTCTTAAATTTATTAAAGCATAACGCATTCGTCCAAGAGCTGTGTTTATGCTCACGTTTGTCATTTCTGCAATTTCTTTGAAACTCATATCAAAATAGATTCTCATGATGATTACTTCTTTCTGGTCAAAAGGTAATTTTTTAATTATACTTTTCAAATGCTTGTGCATTTGAGTAGTTTGAATGTTTTGTTCAATATTTTTTTCAGGAATTCCAATTACATCAAAAATATTAAAATCGTCATTTCCTTTAACCATTGGCATTTTTGAATTTTTTCTAAAGCAATCAATGATTAAATTATGAGCAATACGCAATAGCCATGGCAAAAATTTTCCCTCATCATTATAAGCTCCTTTTTTAATAGTGTTAATGGCTTTTATGAAGGTGTCTTGAAATAAGTCTTCAGCGAGCTCTTCATCTTTGACTTTGTAGTAAATATAGTTGTAAACTCGATTCTTATGTCTTAGAACCAGTTGCTCGAGTGCATTTTCATTGCCATTTTGATAGGCATGAATCAACTCTTGTTCGGAATAATTGGATAGTAACATAACATCTACTTTTAACGGTTAATAATTAGAAAAACCTTTAATTTTTTTTTAAAAAAGTAGAGTATGTCTTATAGGCGAATTTTCTTTTTTATTGACTAAACGAAAATAAATTAAAAATGTTGCATCAAAACTTTTTAAAAGTAAAAAGTTAGCTGACAAAACTACAAAAAAGAAATGTTAATTTTGCTGTTCTAATAAAAAATACCTCCTTTTATTGTGATGGAATTGACCGAAAATCAAAAAATAAAGACTAAAAATTACATTTATATAAAGGGGGCAAGAGTTCACAATCTTAAAAACATAGATGTTGAAATTGAGCGAAATAAACTAACGATAATTACAGGACTTTCTGGCTCTGGAAAATCATCATTAGCATTTGATACATTATTTGCCGAAGGGCAGCGTAGATATGTAGAAAGCCTTTCGGCGTATGCACGCCAGTTTCTTGGCAAAATCGAGAAACCAGATGTTGACCATATTGTAGGAATATCACCTGCTATTGCCATTGAACAGAAGGTGAATACAGTAAACAAACGCTCCACAGTTGGAACATCAACTGAAATTTATGATTATTTAAAGTTGTTGTTTGCACGAATAGGAAAAACATATTCACCCATTTCTGGAAATCCAGTAAAAAGAGAGCAGGTAAATGATGTTTTTACCTGGATAATTCAGTTAAAACCTCAATCCAAAGTATATATACTCTCATCTATTCAAAATTCAGATAAAACTGCGAAAGAGCAATTGGAGTTTCTACTTAAACAAGGATACAGTCGTATTTGGTATAACAATAAGATTGAAAAAATTGAAACTTTCAATTTGACATTACTTGACAAAAATAATATAGAAGTATTGATTGACCGCTTTGTTATTGACTCAGAAAACAGCGAGTTGAACAGCAGAATTTTTGATAGTATTGAAACGGCATTCTATGAGGGAAAAGGTTCTTGTAAAGTTATTGTTGATTCAATTGAAGAATATCAAACCAGAACATTCAATAATAAGTTTGAACTAGACGGGATGAATTTTATTGAGCCTGACACCAATTTTTTTAGTTTTAACAATCCTGTTGGAGCTTGTAAAAACTGTGAGGGATATGGAAGTGTTATTGGAATAGACGATAAATTAGTTATACCAAATCCTGCATTGTCAGTTTTTGAAGATGCAATTGTTTGTTGGAAAGGTGATAAAATGAAATATTTCAAAGAACAATTAATACTAAATGCTTTTGAGTTCAATTTTCCTATTCATAAGCCTATTGAGTTACTTACTGAAGAACAGTATAAGTTATTATGGAGCGGGAATAAATATTTTGACGGGATTGATAAGTTTTTTAAAATGTTGGAAGGAGAAAGTTATAAAATTCAATACAGAGTTATGCTTTCACGCTATCGAGGAAAAAAAGTGTGTACAGATTGCAAAGGAACACGCCTTCGAAAAGATGCAGGATATGTGAAAATTAATACTAAATCCATTACCGATTTGGTGTTGATGCCTATTAGTGATTTGAGTTTATTTTTTGATGAACTGAAGCTTACAAAAAATGAATTGGCTATTGCAAACAGACTTTTAATTGAAATACGCAGCAGATTAAAATTCTTAACTCATGTTGGATTGGGCTATTTGACACTAAACCGATTATCATCTACTCTTTCCGGTGGAGAATCTCAGCGAATAAATTTAGCTACTTCGTTGGGAAGCAGTTTGGTGGGGTCAATGTATATTCTTGATGAACCTAGCATTGGTTTACATTCAAAAGATACTGAACTATTAATTGAAGTGCTGAATAATCTAAAAAAAATTGGAAATACGGTGATTATTGTTGAACACGATGAAGAAATTATTCGAGCGGCTGATAATATTATTGATTTGGGACCCTATGCCGGTCATTTGGGCGGAGAATTGGTTTTTCAAGGAAAAATTAATGAATTGCTTAAGAACAAAAAAAGTTTAACAGCCAAATACTTGAACGGAGATGAGAAAATTCCATTGCCTAATCAACGGAGAAAATGGAGTAAATTCATCGAAATTTCAAATGCAAATGAAAATAATCTTAAAAATCTAACTGTTTGTTTTCCTTTACAGGTTTTATCTGTAGTAACTGGTGTTAGCGGCTCTGGAAAATCAACATTAGTTAAAAATTGTTTACTTCCAGCATTAAAAAGAAAATTTGATGGTTATCACGATTTATCATCTAATCCCACAAACTTATCCGGTGATTTATCTCGTTTAAAAGGAGTCGAATTTGTAAATCAAAATCCGATAGGAAAATCGTCGCGTTCAAACCCGGCAACATACATAAAAGCTTACGACGACATCAGGAACTTATTTTGTGCACAGAAGTTAGCAAAATCAAGAGGATTAAAGCCATCACATTTTTCATTTAACATTGATGGTGGTCGGTGTGAAACTTGTAAAGGTGAAGGCGAAATTACGGTTGAAATGCAGTTTATGTCTGATGTTCATCTTAAATGTGAAGAATGTAATGGTAAAAGGTTTAAAGAAGAAATATTAGAAATCAAAATCAATGATAAATCAATTTCTGATATTTTAGATTTAACTATTGATGAGGCTATAGATTTTTTTAATTGTATTCATGATAATTATTCGGAAAAAATAATTCAGAAGTTAAAAACATTACAAGAAGTAGGGCTTGGATATGTTCATTTAGGGCAATCATCTAGTTCATTAAGTGGAGGTGAAGCTCAACGAGTTAAATTGGCTTCATTTATAGGAAAACGAGACGAGTCTGATAATCTGCTTTTTATTTTTGATGAGCCTACTACAGGACTTCATTTTCATGATGTAAAAAAACTATTAACAGCCTTTGACGCGTTGATTCAGAAAGGACATTCATTGCTAGTCATTGAGCATAATTTAGATGTTATAAAATCTGCAGACTGGATTATTGATATTGGACCTGAAGGAGGAAAAAACGGAGGAAATATCGTTTTTGAAGGTACCCCGGAAGAAATTATTCGAAGCGAAAGTTCTTTTACAGGTAAGTATTTAAAAAACAAACTTATTTCAACAACTCATTCAAAAATTGAATAAATATAAAGGTATATTGTGAATTATTATTTTAACAATTTTCCAAATAATTATTCTAATCAAATAGAAGTTTCTCCCAGTAAAAATTTAGCTATATGTATTGTAATTCCATGTTTCAACGAATTAAATTTGATTGAATCTCTTGAAAGTATTAATTCTTGTAAATTATTTGGTGTAGAGGTGGAGATAATAATTATTTTCAATACTTCTGAATCTACTCCGGAAATTAAACTTGTTAATGAAAATGCTAAAAAACACGCTGAGTTATGGGCTAAATTGAATGCTGAACCAGGGTTGTTCTATTATTTTGTTGAAGCCAATAATTTACCACAAAAAGAAGCAGGAGTTGGATTAGCACGTAAAATTGGAATGGATATAGCGGCTTATCGTTTCGAAACCATTAATAAAGATGGAATAATTGCTTGTTTTGATGCTGATTCTGTTTGTTCCTCTAACTATCTAATTGAACTCCATAAACATTTTAAAACCTATCCAAAATCACCGGCTTGTTCTATTCATTTTGAACATCCACTATCCGGGACAAATTTCCCTGTTGAAAACTACAAGGCAATTGAGGCTTATGAATTACACTTACGAGTTTATAAAAATGCTTTGAAATTTTGTGGTTTTCCGTATGCTTTTCATACTATTGGTTCAAGTATGGCGGTGAAAAGCAGAGCTTATCAAAAACAAGGAGGAATGAATAAACGAAAGGCAGGGGAAGATTTTTATTTTCTTCAAAAAATGATGCTTCTCGGAAATTTCACTGAATTGAAAACTACTACAATTTTCCCATCACCCAGAATATCTGACAGAGTACCATTTGGAACGGGAAGAACCATGAAAAAAATCTTAGAATTTCCTAACGACACGTTTCTTACTTATTCAATAAAATCATACTTGGACTTAAAAGATTTAGTTGATAAAATAGACCTTTTATTTGAAGATGATATTGAGCTTTCATCAACTATTAGCCAATTTCTAAAAACTATTGATTTTGAAGAAAATTTAAAAAAAATTAGACTAAACAGTACTTCAAAAAGCCATTTCAAACAACTTTTTTTTAATTGGTTCAATGCTTTTAAGGTGTTGAAATTTGTTCATTTTGCAAAACACCATTTTTATCCGGACACACCTGTTTTTGATACTTCAAAAGAACTGCTATTACTTTTAAATGAACCGCTTAAAAATGATGAAGAATTAATTTATTTATACAGAGAATTGGATAAAAGATAATTTAGCCGATTAAAAACATACAAGGACGTTTGTGTAAATCAATCTGAGTTTTTTTCCATTCACTTACTGTTTTTGTTTGAATACTTTCATCTGTAGTAGTAATATCAACAGCGATACATAACATTGAGTTTGAGTTTAATGTTTGAAGTATATCTTTCATGAGTTGATTATTTCTAAATGGAGTTTCTATAAAAAGTTGTGTTTGTTTTTCTTTGAAAGCCAGTCTTTCCATATCTTTTAATTTACTAATTCGGCTCTTATTCTCTATTGGTAAATAGCCATGAAAACAAAAATTCTGTCCGTTAAAACCGCTAGCCATCAATGATAATAAAATAGACGAGGGACCAACCAAAGGAACAACATTATATCCTTTTTCCTGAGCTAATGCCACTAAAGCAGCTCCAGGGTCAGCAATACCTGGACAACCGGCCTCCGATAAAACACCTATATTTTTTCCTTCGGAAAGGTATTTGATATAAGTAGGGTATTTTTCAGTTTCACCGTGTTTGCCAATTTCAAATAATACTATTTCATGAATGGGTTTTTCAATGTTAGATTGTTTTAAAAACCGTCTAGCAGTTTTGATGTTTTCAACCAAAAAAATATCTATTTGATTTAACACATTAAAGTTGTATTCCGGAATTACCTGATTAATTGGTGTTTCACCTAATGTTACAGGAAAAAGATATAGTTTTCCTTGTTTATTCATTTTTCAATGTATTAATAAACTCGATACACGTTGAGTTTAAAATTTGATAAACTGTCTCAAAATCCTTTTCATTTCCATAATAAGGATCGGGTACGTTTTTGAAGTTAATTTGTGAGGATTGTTCTAAAAGTAACGATACTTTTTTTCTTTCATTTTCATTTTTAGCCATCAATATAATGGTATTGAAATTGTTTTGGTCCATAGCAAAAATATAGTCGAAATTATGGAAATCATCACGAGTAAATTGTCTTGCTTTCTGGGTAGAGATGTTTATGTTGTGTTCTTTGGCTTTTTTTTGCATTCTAATATCAGGAGCTTCGCCAACATGATAGTTTGAGGTGCCTGCAGAATCAACTGACAGATTCAGGTTATTTTGTTTTGAAAGTTGCTCTAACACTCCTTGGGCCATTGCCGATCTACAAATATTACCTAAACAAACAAATAATACCCTTTTCATAGGTAAAACGAAAAAATATAAATAAAAGTAAGTATAAGAATTCCAATCATAAAATAAAAAATAATTGATTGCCCTTTTTTACCAATAGGTTTGTAGTGATGAGGAGTTTCATATTTTCTGTTGAGTAAACCCATTAAAAAGAAAAACAGGAACCCGAAAAGATTCCTGTTTAGAAAGTGCAATTTAGAATTATTGTAAACTTATTTTTTTCTTTAAATCTTCAATGTAGCTTCTGAAACGCTTGTCAGTATCCATTAAATTATTGACAGTTTTGCAAGCGTGTAGAACTGTTGCGTGGTCTTTTCCTCCACAATGCATACCAATTGTTGCTAAACTGGATTTTGTGAGTTGTTTTGAAAAATACATTGCAATTTGTCTAGCTTGAACTACTTCTCTTTTTCTAGTTTTTGATTTTAAGTGGTCTATTGGCATTTCAAAATAATCGCACACTACTTTTTGAATAAAGTCTATTGAAACTTCTCTAGCAGTGTTTTTCACAAATTTATCTACCATTTGACGGGCTAACTCTAAGTTTATAGCCTTTTTGTTCAATGATGATTGAGCTAATAAAGAGATTAGAGCACCTTCTAATTCTCTAACATTAGTGGTGATGCTGTATGCAATGTATTCGACAACGTCTTTAGGAAGTTCGAGCCCTTCGTTGTACATTTTCATTTCTAAAATGGCTATTCTTGTTTCAAGCTCAGGAGCTTGTAAATCGGCTGCTAATCCCCATTTAAAACGAGATAACAATCGTTGTTCCATTCCAATAATTTCAACAGGAGCTTTATCGGCAGTTAAAATTATTTGTTTTCCAGATTGGTGTAAGTGGTTGAATATATGGAAAAATACATCTTGGGTTTTCGCTTTATTTGCAAAGAATTGAACATCATCAATAATCAATACATCTATCATTTGATAGAAGTGAATAAAGTCGTTTTGCTCATTGTTTCTAACCGCTTCAATAAACTGATGTGTGAATTTTTCAGATGAAACGTATAAAACTGTCTTATTTGGAAATTTATTTTTCACATCAATTCCAATGGCATGAGCAAGGTGTGTTTTTCCTAAACCAACGCCGCCGTATATTAACAATGGATTAAATGCTGTGCCACCAGGATTTTTAGCAACAGCAAAACCAGCAGAACGAGCAAGTCTATTACAATCGCCTTCAACAAAGTTTTTGAAAGAGTAGTTAGGGTTTAATTGTGAGTTTACATTTATTTTTTGTAATCCGGGTATTATAAACGGATTTCTTATGCCTTTTTCTTTATTGATGTCAATTGGCATATTTACCGGATTGTTTTTTGTCGCTTGGCTATTTGTAGCCGGTATTTTAACAGTATATGGTTTGTTTGTATTGTTTTGAGTGTTTTCCATAACAATACTATACTCTAATCTGCCTTCAGAGCCAAGTTCTTTTTTAATGGTTTTCTTTAAAATCGCTACATAATGTTCTTCTAGCCATTCGTAAAAAAATTGGCTTGGCACTTGAATAGTCAATACATTATCTTTCAATTTTACAGCTTTTATTGGCTCAAACCATGTTTTGTAACTTTGTAAATTAACGTTGTCCTTGATGATTTGGAGGCAATTTTCCCACACTGTTGTAAAATCTTTCTGCATTTTATTTCTTGCTTTTATATTTGATACTATTATTCTAATCTATTCGTCGATATTTTTAATAATCTCGTGTTGATAAAATTATTAAGTCTTAAAATTAACAAAACTCTTTTAAAATCAAGCTTTTGAATAAAATAAATTCTGTTTTTTTTAGTCCTAACAAAGATTTGAATAAAAAAGTGAAAAAAAAAACTTTTTTACTATTGTTTTTTTAAAACTTTTTTCTCTGTTAAAAATTAGTATGAACTTATGCTATACTTGAGCGGTAGTACTTATCAGATTTCTTGTTAGTTAGATAAAAATCGATACGACCTAAAAAAATTCCTGCCCACCCAACTTGGTTAATTATTGTCATTTTTTGTTCAATATTTTTAATTTCTGTTGGTTTTTCTAAAAATGTGTGTGTATGTCCACCAATAATTGCATCTATGTATTTTGTGTTTTTAGCAAGTATTATATCACTAATTTTATTTTCGTTGTATGAATATCCAAGGTGGGAAAGACATATAATTAAATCGCAGTGTTCTTCTTTTTTTAAATGTGTGGCTGTTTGTTGTACGGTTAAAACCGGGTCTATATATTTCGTTTCACCATATAGATTTTTACTAACCAGTCCTTCAAGTTCAACTCCAACACCAAAAACTCCAATTTTAAGTCCTTCAAATTCAAAAAGTTTGTATTTTAAAATATAGTTATAAAGAATTGTTTGGCTAAAGTCGTAGTTACAGTTTACAAAAGGAAAATGGGCGTGTGGAAGCATATTTTTTAATCCTTCAATACCATTATCAAAATCATGATTTCCAATAGTAGCTACATCATATTGCATTAAACTCATGAGTTTAAAATCTAATTCACCACCGTATTTGTTGAAGTATGGCGTACCTTGAAAAATATCTCCTGCATCTAAAAGGAGTACATTTTTTTCTTGACTTCTTATTTTTTCAATGAGTGAAGCTCTTCGTGCAGCTCCTCCCATGTTAGGATATTTTGGGTCGTTTTTTGGAAAAGGGTCAATGTGGCTATGCACATCATTGGTATGTAAAATGGTTATTTGGGTAGTTTTTTCTGTGTTAGCAAGCAATTTTTCCGGCAATGAGCTTAAAAAGAGCAAACCTCCGCTTCCAATAACGGCACTTTTTAAAAAATTTCTTCTATTGATTAAACTGTATTCTCCCATCTATGGTTGATTTTAGTTGATTGCCTTTTTTGTTTTCTTTTAAACAGTATTCAATAATAGCATCTCTTACCTTTTTATGGGTCTGAATAGTAGAGGTTGGTTGTAAAAAAAAAGTCATTTTATCACCACCTGATGCTAGGTAATCTGATGTTAGGATATTTAAAGTGTCGCTTATGCTGATTTCTTTTAAAAGTATTTCAGTTGATTTTGTGAAATCCAATTTTGATCCGCTAATTGGTTGTCCACCTACATTTTTAATATAATCCAGCATTTCAATGGCTTTTAAAGGAGTCATTTGAACTATTACCAATTCATTGTCAAAGGGCATTAATTCGAATATTTTACCTCGGGTTATTTCTCCTTTTGGAAGGCTTGTGCGAAGACCACCATTATTAAGCAAACAAAAATCTACTTTAAGGTGCATATCTTCAGTTACAATTTGATAACAAAGATCAGCTACAAAATTTCCTAGTAATGTTTCTGATTTATTTTTTTCTTTAGGCATTTCTATTTCAGAAACAGCAATAACTTGATTCATTTCCTTTTCAAGTGAATCTCTATATGGTGCTATTAATTTTTCAGCCAGTATATCGGTAATTTGAGTAGAATCAACTGATTGATTAAAGTATGTGTTGGTATAATGAAGCGACGTTTTGCACGAAAAAAATATGAAAACGATTGTTAATACACACAAAACAGATATGTTGTTATTCTTTTTAATCAATTGTTTACTTTTACCTCAAATTTAACATTCCTCCTCAATTTTTTAAGACATAAAATAGATAAATGTATAAATCAACTACACAAATTAGAGTAAGGTATTCTGAAACTGACCAAATGGGGTATTGCTATTATGGAAACTATGCTGCGTATTTTGAAGTAGCTAGAGTTGATTCTCTCAGACAATTAGGGTTGAGTTATAAAGCAATGGAAGATAGTGGAATTGCTTTGCCTGTATTGGAATATCAGATTAAATATTTTAAACCCGCTTTTTACGATGATTTAATTACAATTGAAACTACCATTGAAGAACTGCCAAAAGCGAGAATTCATTTTTTATACAAATCTTATAACTCCAAAAATGAATTGATTAATGAAGCAAAGACTACATTGGTTTTTGTTAATAAGATCAGTGCTAAGCCTTGTATAGCCCCAGAATACTTTATAAAGTCGTTAGAAAAGTATTTTAAATAACCCGATTATTCTTCTGAAGCAATAGCTTTTGATGCAATCCAAGCAGTTGTCCATGCTGCTTGAAAGTTGAAACCACCAGTAACAGCATCAATATCCATAACTTCACCCGCAAAGTATAATTTGGATACTTTTTTGCTTTCCATTGTTTTGAAGTTCACCTCATTTAAACTCACTCCACCGCAGGTAACAAACTCGCTTTTGAAGATAGTTTTACCGGTTGATTTATATCTGTCTCTTAGCAGAATTTCAGTAAGTGTGATGAGTTGTTTCTTTGAAACCTCTGCCCATTTGAGTTGCTCATTAATTCCAGCTTTATTGAGCAAGTAGATTAACAATTTTCGAGGAAGTTGAAACTCGTTTTGTAAGTTAATTTTATGCGAACCAAAATTTTCTTTTTGTATCTGAAAATATGAGTTTAGAGAAACATCGTTGCAGTCGTTCAGCCAATTTACAAGTATTTCAAAATTATAATTCTTTGCATGTAGAAACTGAGCAGCAAATGCAGATAATTTTAAAATAGCTGGTCCACTTAATCCCCAATGAGTAATCAGTAATTGAGCACTTTCTTCAAATTTTGTTTCGGCAATTTTTACTTTAGCAAATAATGAAATTCCTTGCAGTTCGTTTAGTTTAGGTTCTGAAATATTAAAGGTAAACAACGATGGAATAGGAGGGGTTATCTGAATTCCGAGTTCTGAAATCCAACTGTAATGTTCTGGGTTACTAAAGCCACCAGTAGTAATTAAGACTTTATCGGAAAGAAAAGTTTCAAATTGACTTGACATATGAAAGACGTTTTCTTTTTTTTCAAATTTGTTAATCTTAACATTATAGTGGATGTCAACATTTGAGTGATTTAATAAACCCATAAAACAATCAATTATTGTCTGAGATTTATCTGAAACAGGAAACATTCTGTTATCTGATTCTGTTTTCAATTCAACTCCATGGTTTTTAAACCAATCAATAGTGTTTAAAGGCTGGAATTGACTGAATGCGCCTAATAATTCCTTCCTCTGGGATAATATTTTACCAACTCTTTTGGGTTAAAACAAGCGTTTGTAACGTTGCATCTGCCACCACCAGAAATTTTCACTTTGGAAAGAAGTTGGCTAGTTTTTTCGAGAATAGCAATTTTAATGTTGGGATTAAATAAATTACAGTTAATAGCAGCAAAAATACCTGCAGCACCACCACCAACAATTATCAAATCATATCGATTTTTCACACATGCAAAAGTAATAGAATCTAATTCTAAAACAGATAAAAACAAATGTTGTTTTTGGATAAATTTCTACTACTTTTTTAACCCAACTTCAATATTTTATATCAAAAACTAACAAAAAACATGTTGATTTCAAAATATAATTTTTATATAAAAAATAGATTATTATTCTGTAAATATTCAATTTTGTAGAATATAATTTTAAAATATTTAATTTATGAGCAATTATTTTCCTGCAGATCAAATTCAAGATTTGCAATATTTTGGTGAGTTTGGTGGTGTAAATCCATCTATATCTGATTCTTCAACTTTTACATTCTTAAAAGCGGGTAAAATGGAAGAATTATTTGAAAAAGAAATAGAAGGATGTTATTTGTATTCAAGACATTGGAATCCGATGAATAAATATTTATCCAATGCTCTTGCCAAATTAGAAGGAACAGAAAGTGCATCGGTTACTGCTTCAGGCATGGCAGCAATCACAAATGTAATCCTTCAATTATGTTCATCGGGTGATGAAATAGTTACTAGTAGAACTATATATGGAGGTACCTATGCCTTTTTTAAAAACTTTTTACCTAGATTGGGAATTAAAGTTGTTTTTGTAGATTCTACGAATATTCAAAAAGTTCGAGAGGCTGTTACTAAAAATACGAAAGTTATTTATTGCGAAAGTGTTAGTAATCCCATGTTAGAAGTTGCTGATTTAGAATCTCTTTCAAAAGTTTCAAAAGAATTTGGTTGTAAATTGGTTGTTGATAATACATTTTCACCTTTAATTATTTCGCCTTCTAAATTAGGTGCTGATATTGTTGTGCATAGTTTAACCAAATTTATTAATGGAATGAGCGATTGTGTTGCAGGAGTAATATGTGGTTCAAAACAATTCATAGATTCATTATCTGATGTAAATTCGGGAGCAAGTATGTTGTTAGGTCCAGTTTTAGATAGTTACCGTTCTGCCGGAATATTAAAAAACATTCGAACTCTTCATGTGAGAATGAAGCAACATAGCGAGAATGCAATGTATATTTCCGAAAAACTAAGTAAAGATGGATTACGAGTTATTTATCCGGGTTTAAAATCTCATCCACAGCACATCTTGATGCAAAAATCTTGGAATGAAGGTTTCGGATTTGGTGGGTTGTTTGTGTTGGATATGCAAACAAAAGAAAAGGCGAATATGTTAATGGAATTGATGCAAAATAATAATGTTGGATATTTGGCTGTTAGTTTGGGGAACTACAAAACGTTGTTTAGTGCACCGGGTGGTAGCACTTCTTCAGAAATTCCTGAAGATGAACGTAAAGCAATCGGTTTAACAGATGGGCTTGTTAGAATTAGTATTGGGTTGGATAATAACCCTGAAAGAACCTATCAAACAATAAAGAAATGTTTAGCAATGGTTAAATAAAAAAAAAGAGTCCGAAAGGACTCTTTTTTTATTAATTTAATTTTAGGAATTAAGCTTCAATTGGCATTGATGGACCTGCAGCAACTAAGGCTTTGCCTTCTTCATTATCTGTGAACTTTTCAAAGTTTTTAATAAATAGAGCTGCTAATTTTGTTGCTTTTTCATTCCATTCACTTCTATTTTCATAAGTATCTCTAGGATCCAAAATTGCTGGATTCACTCCCGGTAAAGAAGTAGGAATTTCAAGGTTAAAAATTGGAAGAGTTTTTGTTTCTGTATTTTCAATAGAGCCATCAAGTATTGCATTAATTATACCTCTTGTGTCTTTAATTGAAATTCGTTTTCCAGTACCGTTCCAACCGGTGTTAACTAAGTATGCTTTAGCTCCGTGCGCATCCATTTTCTTAACCAATTCTTTAGCATATTTTGTTGGGTGTAACGATAAAAATGCAGCTCCAAAACATGATGAAAATGTTGGTGTAGGTTCTGTTACACCTCTTTCAGTACCTGCTAATTTTGCTGTAAAACCTGATAAAAAGTGATATTTTGTTTGTTCAGGAGTTAGTTTTGAAACAGGAGGTAGAGTTCCAAAAGCATCTGCCGATAAAAAGATAACTTTTTTCGCGTGTCCGGCTTTTGAGACAGGAGTAACAATATTGTCTATATGGTAAATTGGATAAGAAACTCTAGTGTTTTCGGTAACGGATTTATCAGAGAAATCAATTTTACCGTTAGCATCAAGTGTTACGTTTTCCAATAATGCATCTCTTCTAATAGCACCATATATTTCAGGCTCAGAATCTTTATCTAAGTTTATTGTTTTTGCGTAACAACCACCTTCAAAGTTAAAAACACCATCATCATCCCAACCGTGTTCGTCGTCTCCAATTAACTGTCGAGATGAATCTGTTGAAAGAGTTGTTTTTCCAGTGCCTGATAGTCCAAAAAAGATTGCAGTATCGCCATCTTTACCAACATTTGCAGAGCAGTGCATTGAGGCTATTCCTTTTAGCGGTAGATAATAGTTCATTAATGAAAACAATCCTTTTTTCATTTCTCCACCATACCAAGTGCCACCAATAAGTTGTATTTTTTCGGTTAAATTAAAAACTATAAAGTTTTCAGAGTTTAAACCGTGTTCTTTCCATTTTGGGTTAGTTGTTTTAGAGCCGTTTAAAACATAAAAATAAGGTTCACCAAAGTTTTTTTGTTCTTCTTCGGTTGGTCTGATAAACATATTTTTTACAAAATGAGCTTGCCAAGCCACTTCCATAACAAATCTAACTTTTAGTCTGGTACTTGTGTTTGCTCCGCAATATCCATCAATTACATATAATTTTTTGTTTGATAATTGGTCAGTAACTGTTTTTTTTAAGTCATTCCAAACAGCTTGAGTTGTTGGTTTGTTGTCGTTTTTAACTTGGTCAGATGTCCACCAAATTGTGTCTTTACTGATTGAGTCATTAACAAAGTATTTGTCTTTTGGTGAACGCCCCGTAAATTCACCTGTCATAACGTTCATAGCACCAAGTTCTGACATTTGGCATCTTTCAAAACCAACTAATTGGGATTGGCTTTCCATCTTATACAATTCTTCATACGATGGATTGTAAATGATTTCAGTAGTTTCGGTGATTCCTAAATTGCTTAATGATTTCTTGACTGATTCTAAATTAAAACTCATAAATTAATGTATTTGTATTGTTAAAATTGAATTAAAACTTGTTCCTTTTTGAAAGGAAAAAAACAAATTTCTTTCTAAGTTTTTTAATTTTTTATGATAATACTTATCTTTTTTGAACACCTTTCTCATTAAATTTAATTTGAACCATGTCTGTATGTCCCACCGTTTCTTTAACCATACTTATAAAAGCACTTTTTTGTTTTGTTGATAAGTTTTTTAAGTTGTAATTCAAGTCAGTTTCTCCTTCACGACCCCAATGTCGAACATCTGCTTCTATATTGGTGTGGTTTTGTTTATTAAATTTTGCAACAGCTTCTTCAAACGTAGTTTTTAAATCTCTGGCGATTCCCTCACCTTTACTAATGAATTTTACTATTACATCAAAAACAACATCCTCTGGGTTTGTACTTTCTGTACCGGAAGTAAAGTTTTTTGTGTTTGTTGCATTTGAACTGCTTTTACACGCTATCATACTTATAGCTGAGAGGATAATTACCATTTTTTTCATGAGACTAAGGTTTTAAGTTATATATTTTACTGTATTTTTTTTTTGCGTAGTTTAAAAAGTGTTTAAAGTTAAGTTTTTCGCTTGTAATTTTTTCACACAATTCATCTGCTGCAAATAATTTGCCATGAATGTGTATCTTTTCTCTTAGCCATTCTAACAAGGGCTTTAGGTTTCCAATTTCTATTTTATGTTCCAATTGATTGATTTCCTTTTTTGCTTGATTGAAAAACTGTGCAGCATAAAAACTCCCAATAGAATAGGTCGGAAAATAGCCAAAACTTCCGTGTGACCAGTGAATATCTTGCAACACTCCAAAAGAATCAGATGGGACATCTATTCCTAAATACTCTTTGTATTTTTTATTCCATATTTTTGGTAAATCTTCAACCTCTATTTTTCCTGAAAGTAAGTCTTTTTCAATTTCATATCTAATCATTACATGAAAGTGGTATGTAAGTTCATCGGCACTGGTTCTGATAAATGAAGGTTTTACAATATTTATGGCTTTGTAAAAGTCTTCAACGGTAACATGCCCCAGATTGCTATGAAATTCGTTTTGTAACTTCTTAAAATTATAATTCCAAAAAAAGATACTTCTACCTACATTGTTTTCCCATATTCTGGATTGTGATTCATGAATGCCTAATGAAAGATAGTTTCCGGCAGGAAGACCATAATTTTCGTCTTTCAAACCTTGTTCATATAGTGCATGACCACCTTCGTGGATACTGCTCCAAATAATTTCACTCAGGTTGTTTTCATTTACACGGGTGGTTACTCGCACATCGGTTGAACTAAAATTTGTTGTAAAAGGGTGTGTTGAAACATCTTGGCGACCTGCCTTGAAATCATATCCCATCTGAGCCAAAAGGATTTCTGTGAATGCAAGTTGCTTGTCTTTTTCAAAATAGTTATGCATCAAACTGTCGTTGTGTTGGTTAGCCTTTGCAATTTGTTTTACAAATGGAACCAAATGTTGTCGAACATCTTTGAAAAGAATATCTAAGTCTTTTACTGTGCTATTTGGCTCGTAAATATCCAACATAGCATCATAAGGGTGGTGTTTGTAACCTAAAAGATTGCATTCTTCTCTTTTTAATTTTACCAACTCCTTGAGTTTTGGGGCGAAAATTGAAAAATCATCTTTTTCTTTGGCTTTTTGCCATGCTATAAAAGATTCTGAAATGGTTTTACTTAGCAATTGAACAAATTCAGTGGTGTATTTAGTAGATTTTGAATATTCTTTTAAGGATTCATTGATGTTTCGTTTTTTTTCATCAGAAAGTTTCTTTTTACTCAATGCGTGTAATAATTTTCCAAATTCTTTATCTGTTGATATTTTATGGGCAATTCCTGCTAATGTTGAAATTTGTTGAGCTCTTCTTTCAGCACTTTTGGGTGGCATATTCACTTCTTGGTCCCAATTTAAAACTGAGATAGAATATTGTAAGTCTGCTATTTTTTTACAATGATTTATATAGTCTTGGTAGGTTTTCATAAACTCGATTTTAATAAGGTCAACAAATGTAGTTAAAAACAATTGCTATTTATGAAACTCAATGTGAATTAGATTTGATTAAATTCGTGGTCAAAATAAATTTCTATGAAAATATTCTTATCAGCGTTTGCTACTTTTTTTCTTATACATTTCACGGCTCTTTCTCAAAAGAAAAATGTGTCTATAGAAGATATTTGGAAAAATTATTCATTTTATGCAAGACAATCCGGAGATATTCGCTCATTGAAAGATGGATTGCATTACACTGAACTGGATCGAACGGAAGATGGTTATGAATTAACAAAATACTCATATTTAAAACCTGATTTTAGCGAAGTAATTGTTAAAGAAAGTGAACTAAAAAAGTTAAACAATAACATTTCATTTGATGGGTATTCTTTTAACGGAGATGAATCAAAAGTTTTGATTTCATCTGAAGAGGAAGGAATTTACAGATATTCCAGCAAAGCATTTTATTACATTTATGACACAAAAGCAAAAACACTCACATCGCTTTCAAGCCAAGAAAAAATTATGTACGCTGATTTTTCTCCAAACAGTAAGGAAGTTGCTTATGTAAAAAATAACAATTTGTGTTTTTATGATTTAACAACAGGTGTAGAAACAGCAATCACATCAGACGGAAAAACCAATTCAATTATTAATGGAGCCAGTGATTGGGTTTATGAAGAAGAACTTACACTGGTTAAAGCTTTTCAATGGTCGCCAGACGGTTCCAAAATTGCATTTTATAAATTTAATGAAAGCAACGTAAAGGAATGGAATATGGAGATATACAACAATTTATATCCCGAACAGCAACGATTCAAATATCCGAAAGCAGGTGAGGAGAATTCAAAAGTTGAAATCTATGTGTATGACGTAAAAACGAAGTCAACTACAAAAATGAATATACCGACTACGTATGAGTATATTTCAAGAATCAACTGGAGCAATGATTCAAAAAATTTAGCAATTCAAACAATAAATCGGCTACAGAATCATCTAACAGTTCATTTTGTTGATGTTGTTAGTAACAATTCGAGAGTTTTATATGAGGAAAAAGACGAGAGATATGTTGAAATTCCAACAACGGAGTTTCTTAAAATGTCAAATCGTTTTCTTATTACCAGTGAAAAAGACGGATACAACCATGTTTATTTGTATGATTTAAGCGGAAAACTTATCAAACAAGTAACAAAAGGAGAATGGGAAGTAACTTCTGTATATGGAGTTGATGAAAAAACCGGAACCTTATATTATCAATCAACTGAAAAATCACCAATCAATAGAAATATATACAGCATAAAGTTAAATGGAGGCGATAAAAAAGTTTTGGTTTCAAAAGAGGGGGTAAGTAATGCTTCATTTAGTGCAACGTTCAAGTATTTTATCAATACTTGGTCAGATGCAAACACTCCTTTTCAAGTTTCTGTAAACGGAAATAATGGAAAAACACTTCGTTTACTCAATGACAATGAAGGATTAATAAAGCGTTTAGAAAACTATAATTTGTCAAAAAAAGAGTTTTTTAAAGTGCGTGTAAATGAAGTAGATTTGAATGCATGGATTCTAAAACCATTTGATTTTGATTCGACAAAAAAATATCCTCTTTTCATGTATGTATATGGCGGTGATGGAAATCAGGTGGTAACAAACGATTATGATAATTTTGATTCTTTTTGGTTTCAGCATTTGGCAAGCCAAGGATACATTGTTCTTAGTGTTGACAATAGGGGAACAGAAGGAAGAGGAGCGGAGTTTAGAAAAAGCATATATAAGCAACTGGGTAAGTATGAAACTGAAGACCAAATTGCTGTCGCTAAGTATTTTTCTACCTTGCCCTACATTGACGGAAGCAGAATCGGTATTTTTGGATGGAGTTTTGGGGGATATCTTTCAAGTTCTTGTTTATTAAAAGGGTCAGATGTTTTTAAGTCAGCAATTGCAGTTGCACCCGTTACAAACTGGCGATTTTATGATAATATCTATACCGAAAGATATATGCAAACGCCTCAATTAAACACAGAAGGATATGATCAAAATTCTCCTATAAATCATGTTGAAAAACTTAAAGGAAATTACTTGTTGATTCATGGAATGGCTGATGACAATGTGCATTTTCAAAATGCTGCTGAAATGATAAATGCTTTAGTAAAAGCAAACAAGCAATTCACTCAATTTTCTTATCCAAACAGAAACCATGGAATTTCCGGTGGTAACACACGACTACACTTATACAACATGATGACAGATTTTATTATAAAAAAACTATAAGTTGAGAAAAAATTAAAAAAATATTCGATGAAATAGTTGACATAAAGTTAAATAACTATTTTAGCAGAATTAATCTAAAAAATACCATAAATCAAAATGATAGATAAAACAACAATTCTTGGACACCCTGCGGGTTTATTCACTTTATTTTTTACGGAAATGTGGGAGCGATTCAGTTACTATGGAATGCGAGCCTTATTAGTTTTATTTTTAGTTAGTGATGCAGCAAGTGGAGGTTGGGCATGGTCAAACGAAGAAGCAGGAAAATTATATGCCTTTTACACGGGATTGGTTTATTTAACACCTATTTTAGGCGGATTATTAGCCGACAAACTGCTTGGATATAGAAAAGCAGTTGTGCTTGGAGCTTTGTTAATGACTGCAGGACATGCTGCTATGGCTTTAGAAACACCTTTCTTTTTTTACACAGGATTAGTACTGTTGATTTTGGGTAATGGAGCTTTTAAACCCAATATTTCAACCATAGTTGGTGGGCTTTATCAAAATGGAAGTGATAAAAAAGACGCTGGTTATACTATATTTTATATGGGAATTAATGCAGGAGCGTTTTTGGGAATTTTACTTTGCGGATATGTTGGAGAAAAAGTAGGGTGGAGCTATGGGTTTGGATTAGCTGGAATTTTTATGCTGATAGGAATGATTCAATTTTGGTTCGGACAGGGAATTTTTGGTGAAATAGGATTGTCGCCAAAGCAAAAAAATAAGTTGGAAAGCTCTGCAACAACTTCTGCAGACAAAGAAGTGAAAGAAGATTCTGTTGTTGTTAAAGACAGATTGATGGTTATTGGAATTTTAGCATTTTTTACAATTTTCTTTTGGTGGGCATTTGAGCAAGCTGGAAGTAGCATGACAATTTTTGCAAAAGATTTTACAGAAAGAACATTAACCGGCGAAGGAGGAACTATTTTTAAATGGGTTAATACTCTCTTGACCGTTGTACCACTGGCTGTTATAACAATTGTATTGGGAATGTTGTTCCAAAAAACAGTAAAAAAATATCCAATTTCAGTAGTTGCATTGGGATTGAGTTTCGCGTTTATATGGTTTATTGCAATATGGATGTTATTAAACGAGTTCAACAAAGACACAGCAGAAATCCCTGCCTCTTGGTTTGGAGTCTTAAATTCCTTGTTTATAATTGTTTTTGCACCATTGTTTTCTAAATTATGGGAAACAAAGTTTAACCCTCCAGCTTCAGTAAAATTTGCATTTGGATTAATCCTGTTAGGCTTAGGATTTGGTTTGTTATCTTTTGGTGCATCAGCTATTCCACAGGGTGCCGAAGCTGGAGCTGTTAGGGTAAGCCTTATTTGGTTGGTTTTAGCCTATTTGTTTCATACTCTCGGAGAGTTGGTTCTATCTCCTGTTGGACTGTCGTATGTTAGCAAATTAGCCCCAGCACGTTTAGTAGGAATGATGTTTGGGTTGTGGTTTACAGCTTCTGCAATTGCCAATTTTTTAGGCGGAATGACGGCAAGTTTTATTGACAAAATCAGTGAAGCCTATTCGTTATCGGGTTTCTTCTTATTATTTACTGCAATTCCAATTGTTGCCGGAGTCATCTTAATTATTATTACTCCAATAATTAAAAAGAAAATGCATGGCATTCACTAAAATAAAATTGGTATAGTAATTGCAAATCAAACTATAATAAAATAAGTAATTATGAAAAAAATTGTATTGTTGTTTGCATTGATTTTTAATGTATTGTTGATTCACGCACAAGAAGGGGTTGTTAAAAATGATATATATAAAGCACATGCTGAGGGTTGGTTGGTTGATATTAATGAAGCTTACGCTCAGTCAAAGAAAACAGGAAAGCCCATTTTAGCCAATTTTACTGGTAGCGACTGGTGTGGATGGTGTGTCCGATTGAAATCTGAAGTTTTTGATAAACCTGAATTTAAAGATTGGGCTAAAAAAAATGTAATATTAATAGAGTTGGATTATCCAAGAAAAAAACAATTACCGGATAATATCAAAAAACAAAACTTTGATTTGCAACAAGCATTTCAAGTTCAGGGATATCCAACAATTTGGATTTTTAATATGACCCAAGATGCAAAAACAAAACAATTTGGAATACAAGCTTTAGGAAAAACAGGATACATTGCCGGAGGTCCTGTAAACTTCACGAAAAGTGTTGATGAAATGATTAAAAACGGGGCAAAATAATTTAGCTTAAATAAGCCTCAATTTTTCCTGTTTTATCAAATTCCATTGAAATCATTTCTTTTAATGTAGTTGAAAGAGCAAGCCCGCAATAATGAATACCAATCGGATATTGTTTGTTGTTTCTATCCACCAAAACTGCAGTTGACATTCTTTTTATTGGAAAATTCAACAAATATTTAACACCATAGATAAGCGTTTTTCCAGAATTTAAAACATCATCAACAAGAATAATTACTTTGTCGTTAAGAATTTCTGATGGTTGGTCTATTGTTATCTTTTTATTTAATAAATCATCTTTATCTAAGGATAGTTTAACCAATGAAAAAGAGATTTTTGGTGCAATTTTAGTTAACTTCTCAACCAATTTTTCAGCAAAAAGATAACCTTTGTTTGCTATACCAACGATGATGATTTCTTTCTCTTTGTAATTGTCTTCTAAAATTTGAAAAGCCATTCTATCAACCTTTTGAATAATTTGGATATGATTCAGAATTAATGTTTTTTCGTTTCGCATAGTTTGATTAGTTAATGGTTATTTGGTAGTTTTTATAGTTTATGATATCTCCTTTGAACAATTTTTTACGCTTTCTGAATTCAATTTGATTGTTGTATCTTACTTTTCCTTGCTCAATTTCTATGTTTGCATGACCGCCTGTTTCACACAATCCTAGTAACTTTAATAGTTTGTTTAATTCAACATAGTCGCCAGTTAAATCAAATTGATGTTGAATCATTGTTCGTACTCAGGATCTAAAAAGTTAGAAATAATCGAATTAAATTCTTTTGGTGTTTCAAAAAACGGATATAAAGAAGCGTGTTGAATTACTTCCAATCTTGCTTTTGGAAGATTATCTTGAATCAATTGAGCTGAAGCAAAAGGAATATTATCTAAGTCTCCGATAACAATAAGAGTTGGGCATTTAATATTGTTCAAGCTGTCGATAATGCTGTAGTTAAAGAAGTTTTTTTCTAAAATACTGCTCACAACAAGCATGTTTCCTGCACTTTGTTCCGTAAAATTAATTTTTTTATAAAACTCTTCGGCTTTTGTTTGGTCTGCAAAATTTACTTTATCACCAATTTTAACAGCTTCTAGAATTGTTGGTGGGTTTTTACTGTCAAATTCGCTGGAACTCATCACTTTTACTAACTTTTTAATATCTTCATCAGTTCTTTTGCTCTGCATATTTTTGAACATTTGATCATAAAACTCAGTATTTGCAGGAGCCGGAGAAATTAAGATTAGATTTTTCAGATTATCGGAATATTTTTTTCCGTACATCAACGCTAAGTTTGCACCCCAAGAGTGTCCGGCAAGGATAATTTTATCCAATTTTAGGTGTTTTCTAATGGCTTCAATATCTTCAATGTATTGGTTGATGTTGATGCTCGCTGTATCTTTAGGAAATTCTGTTTTGCCACAACCTCTTTGGTCGTAGAAAAAGAGTTGATATTTTTCTGCCAACTTTCCAAAATAGGGGGTTAAATAGTCTTGAAACAATCCGGGACCTCCGTGCAAAACAAGAATTGCTTCGCCATTACCCATTTTTGAAATGTAATGATTCACTCCATTGATTTCAACAGTTTCACTTACAAGAGAAGTTTCTGTTTTATCTTCAGTGCTTATATCCGATTTTGTATCAGTTTTACATGAAAAAAGAAAGATAATTAGTAAGAAATTTGTAATAAAATGTTTAGAATTCATTGTGTCAAATAGATTTTAATTTTTGAATAGTTTCAATTGGATTTTGCGAGCCAAAAACATAATTCCCTGCAACCAATACGTCGGCTCCAGAATCAATTAATTTTCTTGCATTTGCATCGGTAACTCCACCATCAATTTCAATGATAGCTTTTGATTTTTTTTCGATAATTAATGCTTTAGTTTTTTTTATTTTATTGTAAGTGTTTTCTATGAATGATTGTCCTCCAAATCCCGGATTAACACTCATTATTAATACCAAATCGATATCACAAATGATGTCCTCCAAAACATGAAAAGGTGTGTGTGGGTTTAATGATACTCCCGCTTTCATACCTTCGGTTTTTATTTTTTGAATGGTTCTGTGTAGATGAGTACAGGCTTCATAATGAACTGTAAGTATATCTGCTCCGGCATCTTTAAAATCTTTAATAAATTTATCGGGTTCAACAATCATCAAATGAACATCAAAAGGTTTGGTTGAATGTTTTCTGATGGATTTAATAACAGGCATTCCAAACGTAATATTAGGCACAAAAACCCCATCCATTACGTCGATATGAAACCAATCTGCACAACTTTTATTCAGCATCTCGCATGCCGATTGAAGATTTGCAAAATCAGATGATAAGATAGAAGGAGCTATTAAATGCATTTATTTCAGGTAATAATATCGAGTGCAAATTTATTAATTCTCTTGAAGAAAAAAAGTAAGTAATATAAAACTAAAAAACAAAAAAGGCTGTTTCAATCGAAACAGCCTTCTTCGTTTAGATTTAAAAGTAAACTATTTTACTTTGTCAGCTAAAGCAGCACCAGCTTTAAATCTAACTACTTTTTTAGCAGCGATTTTGATTTCTTTACCGGTTTGTGGGTTTCTACCTGTTCTTGCAGCTCTTTTAGAAACTGACCAAGTTCCAAATCCGATTAAAGTTACTTTGTCGCCTTTTTTTAATGCTTTAGATGTAGCACCAGTTAATGCTTCTATAGCACTTTTTGCACTTGCTTTTGACATTTTTGCATCTTTTGCAATTGCATCAATTAATTCTGCTTTGTTCATTTTTTTTAATGATTTTTAGGTTAAACAATAAATTACATCGATAAACGATAGTTCAAATATAGACGAATTACATATTCAACGGTATGAAAAAAATCAAAAACCTTTAAAATGTTGAAAAGTATTTCATTTTTGTTAATAAACTTAACTTTTAAAGTTGAAAATAACCAACTTTTGTAACATTATTTCTTCACCATTTTTTTAGTGGCAATTAACTCGCCATCAGCAATAAGGCTGTAAGTGTAAACTCCTGTTTTAAGGTTGTTACCATAAACATTTAATTTACTTTCACCACGTTCTTCAATAACGAGTTCTTTGATGATGCGTCCGTTTAAATCGTAAAACAAGAGTTTTGCTTATGCAACCTCTGTCGGAATGTTGTAATTGATAACTGTGTTTTCTGCAAAAGGATTGGGCAGGTTTTGGTCTAAAATGATACCGTTGGTATTATGTGAAATGTCAAACAACATAAGAAAATGGAGTTTTGTTTTGCTAATATAAAACAAAAAAAGCAGAAAGGCAAAAATAATTTGTTTTCCTCGATGCCTCGCTTTTGCAAGGCTCTGCCTTGTGTTTTTTTAAACTACGAGTGGGATGTTTGCGGTAGCATGTCTTATTAAATTCATAGATATAGATTAATCAGTTTAATTGTTGAAATTCTTTTAATTAAACTAAATAATCTAAAATCAAATCTGTTGCACCAGTATTTTTTAATATAAAGGCTTTACTGTTCTGTTTATTTTGATTGAGATTGGATAAAATAATTTCTAAAATATTTTTAAAGTCAGCAGCAGAATTTACAGAAAAACCACCTCCTGCTGAAATTAACTCTTGGGCTTCATGAAATTTTTGATGGTTGGAGCCAAATATAACTGCATTTCCAAAGCTTGCAGGTTCTAAAATATTGTGTAAAGCACCACTAAAACCACCTCCTATCAGAGCTATGTCAGTATATTGATATACGATTGACAGCAAACCGATACAGTCTATTATAAGAATATTGGTTGTATTGATATTCATTTCATTTGCAAGGCTGTATCTCAGTGTTTTTTGCTGAAATAAAAGTTCAATTTCACGTAAATGTTTTTCATCGATAGTGTGGGGGGCAATGATTAATTTTTGACCGGGATTTGATTTAATATATTCAGCTAAAATTTCTTCTTCAGATTTCCATGTGCTGCCACCAATCAATAGGTTTTTATTATCTTTAAATTTTTCTATTAAAGGCAGTTGTTTAGGATTTTTAGAATTTTCATAAACTCTGTCAAATCGGGTGTCTCCACTTAAAGTAACATTGGTAAAACCACTTGAAATCAATAGTTGTTCGGAATGTTTGTTTTGAACAAAGAAATGGGTAAATCCAGACAATACTTTTTTGTACCATTTACCATACCATTTAAAAAACAATTGATTTTCTCTGAAAACCCCTGAAATTAAATACGTGGGAATGTTGTTTTGTTTTAACTGACAGATGTAATTGTACCAAAACTCATATTTAACAAAGAAAACTATTTTCGGTCGGGTGATTTTAATAAATTGAACAGCATTACTTTTGGTATCAATGGGTAAATAAAATATATAATCAACAAGTGAATCATTTTTCCTTATTTCATAGCCTGAGGGAGAGAAAAAAGTTACCAATATTTTATATGTATTATATTGGTTTTTAATTTTTTCTATTACAGGTTTTGCCTGTTCATATTCACCTAAACTTGCACAGTGAAACCAAACAATTTCATCAGTTGGCTTTACAGTTGATTTGATTTTTTGAAGTAAATTTTTTCTTCCAATCACCCAAAGTTTGGCTTTATAATTAAATAGTGAAAAAATGGTTACTGCAAATGCGTAAAGTTGAATGAGTATATGATATAAAAAAGACATGAAAAATTAATCGTAGTAAAATTCATCTCTCGTACGTTTATTGAGACGAATAATCCAACCAACATTGAAACCGTACATAAAGTTAGAAATCATTTCGGTGTCAGGTTTCTCTGTATCGTAGTTAAATTTACGAAGGCTTTGTGTATGTCCATAAATCAGGTCAATACCTCCATAAAAATTGATAAATCTGTTTTTGCTCAAATGCATGTATCCTAAAAATCCGTTTATTCCATACCCAAAAGATAATCTGTCGTATCCTTTTAAATATTCTTCTGAAAGGCTTTTAATTTTATCCTTAAAACCAATTTTTATTTTATGATGAATGGTGCCAATTCCACCATAAGCTAATATTCCTGAGTTTTTATTTTTGGTTAAAATATTAAAAAGTTTACCGAAGGTGAGAAAGAATGTTGTTCCTCGTTCTTCTAAATAAATAAAAGTTAGTCTTCCTTCATCATCAATTACCATTCCTTCAGATGTTTTCAGATTATCCATTATAGTGGTTTCATTCACTTGACTACCCCAATTGTAGCTACCTTTGATTCCATAAAACCAGTGATTTTTATTTTTAAAAGCAAAAGTGCCGCCAACTGAATAATTCATTCCATACCGATTGGCAATTTCAGCACCTTTCAACATCATTCCATAATTTGCAGTAATCATTGGAACTGTAAAAGCAGAATCTGGTTTTTCTGGTTTATTCTTTCTGCTTTGTGAAAAAGCAAAACAAGAATAGAAAAGGAATAATATCCAAATTAATAATCTTATCATGCGGTGATTAACATCAGGGCAAAATAACGAATTAAAAGCTGAATTATTACTACATACTTTTATGATATAAATAACAAACTTATTGCAGAGTTTTTTTAATTTAGCCACCTCGCTTCAAAAAAAATAAGTAAAATGAATATCCAAATGGTTGACCTTAAAGGTCAGTATCAAAAAATAAAAAAAGAAGTTGACAAAGCAGTAATTGAAGTTATTGAATCAACAGCATTCATCAATGGACCGGAGGTTCATTCGTTTCAAAAAGAATTGGAAACATATCTTGGTGTTAAGCATGTTATACCTTGTGCAAATGGTACAGATGCTCTTCAGATAGCATTGATGGCTTTGGGATTAAAACCGGGTGACGAAGTAATTACTTCTGATTTTACTTTTGCGGCAACTGTTGAAGTTATAGGACTGCTTAAATTAACTCCTGTATTGGTAGATGTTGATCCCAACACTTTTAACATGGATATTGAAAAATTCAAAAAAGCAATTACTCCAAAAACAAAAGCGGTTGTTCCTGTTCATCTTTTTGGACAATGCTCGGATATGGAGGAAATTTTAAGAATTTCCAAAGAAAATAACATTTTCGTTGTTGAAGATACAGCACAGGCAATAGGCTCAAAATATACATTTAACAACGGTAATGTAAAATATGCCGGTACAATGGGAGAAATCGGAACTACATCATTTTTTCCATCAAAAAATTTAGGGTGTTATGGCGATGGCGGAGCAATTTTTACCAACGATGATAATTTAGCCACTATTTGTCGTTCCATAGTTAATCATGGAATGGCTGAAAGGTATTATTATACCAGACTAGGGGTTAATTCTAGGTTGGATACAATACAAGCTGCAATTTTAAAAATAAAACTAAAACACCTTGATGAGTACGCTGCTGCAAGAAACAAGGCAGCAGAGTATTACGACAAAGCATTTGCTACAAATAGCAAAATTCAAACACCGGTTAGAGAGAAAAAATCCACTCATGTTTTCCACCAATATACTCTTGTATGTGATGGAGTTGATCAGTTTGCTCTTCAAAAATTCCTTAGTACAAAAGGAATTCCTTGCATGATTTATTATCCTGTTCCCCTGCACACACAAGACGCATATAAAACAGAAAGTATGAAACATGAAGATTTTCCTGTTACGAATCAATTATGCAAATCTGTTTTTTCTTTACCTATGCATACTGAATTGACAGATGAACAATTAAAATATATCACAGAATCTGTGTTGGAATTTATAAAATAAAAAAATGAAAATAGCTGTAATCGGAACCGGATATGTAGGATTAGTTTCAGGAACTTGTTTTGCTGAAACAGGTAACGAAGTTATATGTGTTGATATAGACAAAAATAAAGTAGAAAAAATGAGGAAAGGTCAAATTCCCATTTATGAACCACATCTTGATGTGTTATTTGAACGCAATATAAGCCAAGGAAGATTAAAATTTACTACAGACATCAATGAAGCAATTAAAGAAGCAAAAATTATTTTCTTAGCTTTACCAACGCCACCAGATGAAGATGGTTCAGCAGATTTATCATATATACTTGGCGTTGCTGATACTCTGGGTAAAATAATTACGGATTATAAAGTAATAGTTGATAAAAGTACTGTACCTGTAGGAACAGCTGAAAAAGTTCATGCAGCAATAGCCAAACATGCTAAAGTAGAATTTGATGTGGTTTCAAACCCAGAATTCTTACGAGAAGGATTTGCTGTTGACGATTTTATGAAACCAGACCGTGTGGTTATCGGAACCTCATCACAAAAGGCAAAAGATATAATGGAACATTTATATAAACCTTATGTAAGACAGGGAAACCCAATTATTTTTATGGATGAAAAATCAGCAGAACTTACCAAATATGCTGCAAATTCATTTTTGGCAACAAAGATTACCTTCATGAACGAAATTGCAAATTTTTGTGAAAAAGTAGGTGCAGATGTAGATATGGTAAGAATTGGAATTGGCTCTGATACCCGAATTGGGAAACGATTTTTGTTTCCAGGAATCGGTTACGGTGGTAGTTGTTTTCCAAAAGATGTTCAAGCACTGGCAAAATCAGGAAAAGATTACAACTATAATTTTAGAATATTAGATGCAGTAATGCAAATCAATGAAAGCCAAAAAACTGTGATTGTTCCTAAAATTTTAGCGTATTTCAATCATTCCTTAAAAGGGAAGAAAATTGCAATTTGGGGATTAGCTTTTAAACCAGATACAGACGATATAAGAGAAGCGCCTGCGTTATATATCATTAACGAACTACTTGCAGAAGGAGCGTCAATTGTTGTGTATGACCCTGAAGCTATGGAAAATGTTAAAGCCAAGTATGGTAATAAATTAAGTTATGCTGAAAGTAGAGATGAAGCAATAAAAAAAGCAGATGCTCTTGTTATAGCTACAGAATGGCAACTTTTTAGGACTCCTGATTTCGATAAACTAGCATCTGACATGAATGAAAAAGTTATCTTTGACGGAAGAAATCTATACGATGTAAAAGAGATGGAAGACTTAGGTTTTTATTATTCAAGTATTGGTCGAATTTTGGTTAAAGGATAACATGAAAAAAGTTTTAATTACAGGTGCAGCTGGTTTTTTGGGGTCACATTTGTGTGATAGATTTATAAAAGAAGGATTTTATGTGATTGGAATGGATAATCTTATTACAGGTGATTTGAAAAACATTGAACACTTATCGGGAAATATAAATTTTGAATTTGTAAACCACGATGTATCAAATCATATCACAATTGACGGTAGTTTAGATTATATTCTACATTTTGCCTCACCAGCTTCACCAATTGATTACCTGAAAATTCCGATTCAAACATTAAAAGTAGGTTCACTTGGAACACACAATTTGTTGGGGTTGGCAAAAGCAAAAAATGCCAGAATGCTTATTGCATCAACCTCAGAAGTGTATGGAGATCCATTGGTTCACCCTCAAACAGAAGAATATTGGGGAAATGTTAATCTAATCGGACCCAGAGGAGTTTATGATGAAGCCAAACGTTTTCAAGAAGCAATTACCATGGCATACCACAGATTTCATGGTGTTGAAACCAGAATAGTTCGTATCTTTAATACCTACGGACCACGAATGAGATTAAATGATGGAAGAGTTTTACCTGCTTTCATCGGTCAAGCATTAAGAGGCGAAGATTTAACAGTTTTTGGAAAAGGAAACCAAACCCGTTCATTTTGTTACGTTGATGATTTGGTAGAAGGTATTTTTCGCTTACTGATGAGCGATTATTCGCTTCCCGTAAATATTGGAAACCCTGATGAAATTACAATTTTGGAGTTTGCAGAAGAAATTTTGAAATTAACAGGTAGCAACCAAAAAATAATATTTAAAGAATTGCCCGTTGATGACCCTATGCAAAGGCAACCAAATATTGATAAAGCAAAAAAACTATTAGGGTGGGAGCCAAAAGTGAGTAGGCAAGAGGGTTTGAAAATTACGTATGAATATTTCAAAAGTTTGACTGATAATGATTTATATAAGGTTGAACATAAGAATTTTGAAGGATTTATTAAAAAATAATTTATGAAAAATTATTTTGCACACGAAACAGCTGTGATAGATGCAGGTTGTGAAATTGGAGAAGGCACAAAAATATGGCATTTTTCACACATAATGTCAAATTGTAAAATTGGAAACAAATGTAATATTGGACAAAATGTTGTGGTTTCACCTGAGGTCGTTTTGGGCAATAATGTTAAAGTTCAAAACAACGTTTCTATTTATACTGGTGTTACTTGTGCCGATGATGTATTTTTAGGGCCATCAATGGTTTTTACAAATGTTATAAACCCAAGAAGTGCAGTAAACAGAAAAAACGAGTATTTAAAAACGCACGTTGGAAAAGGAGCTTCAATCGGAGCAAATGCAACAATAGTATGTGGAAACAATATTGGAGATTATGCATTTATTGGCGCAGGAGCTGTGGTAACTAAAGAAATTCCTGCATATTCATTGTGGGTTGGAAATCCGGCAAAACAAATAGGTTGGGTTAGCGAATATGGACACAGGCTGAATTTTGATAAAGATGGTAATGCAATTTGCTCCGAATCAAAGGAAAAATATAAATTTGAAAAAAATCATGTAAAAAAATTATAAAATGAGTGCTGAAAATAAGAAAATAAAGTTTGCTGTTGTAGGATGTGGGCATATTGGAAAACGCCATGCAGAAATGGTACTCGGAAACTCTGAAGCTGAATTGGTTGCACTGTGTGACGAAGCAGATAAAAATAGCATCGGTATCGAAAAATACAACGTTCCTTTTTTTAATTCCATTGATGAACTATTAGAATCAAATCTTGAAATTGATGTGATTAATATCTGCACACCAAACGGACTTCATGCAAACCATTCGATTAAAGCACTTGGAAAAAAATATCATGTGGTTTGTGAAAAACCCATGGGGCTTACAAAATCAGAATGTGAGGAAGTAATTTTTAAAGCTTTACAGGTTTCTCGGAATGTTTTCTGCGTTATGCAAAATAGATATTCGCCGCCGTCAGTATGGATTAAGGAAATGATAGAAAAAAAAGTGTTAGGAACTATATTTATGGTTCAGCTGAATTGCTATTGGAACCGAGACGACAGATACTATAAAAAAGGTGGATGGAAAGGAACTCAAAACCTTGACGGAGGAACTTTATTTACACAATTCTCACATTTTATTGACATCATGTATTGGCTTTTTGGCGATATCACCAATATTCAAGGAAAATTTAGAGATTTTACCCATCAAAATTCAACAGATTTTGAAGATTCCGGATTTGTAAATTTTGATTTTGTTAACGGTGGAATGGGAAGCATAAATTACTCAACATCAATTGCTACACAAAATTTAGAAAGCAGTGTAACCATTATTGGTGAAAAAGGGAGTATAAAGATTGGCGGACAATACATGAATGAAGTAGAAGTATGTAATATTGATGGATATCAAATGCCTAAGCTTGCTGAATCAAACCCACCTAATGATTATGGACCATATAAAGGTTCAGCAGCCAACCATCACTATGTAATTGAAAATGTGATAGACACTTTAAAAGGAAGAACTACAGCAACCACAAACGCCTTAGAAGGCTTAAAAGTTGTTGATATCATCGAAAGAATATATTCTTTACGAGATAAATCATTAATTAAAAATGCTTAAAACACAAGAAAATGGGTATTTACAGTAGATTAAAAAATAAAGAAACTAAACTGGCAGTAATAGGATTGGGCTATGTGGGATTACCAATAGCACTTGAATTTGCAAAAACAATGAAGGTTGTTGGTTTTGATATCAACCAAAAAAGAGTTGATATGATGAGAAATAACATTGACCCTAGTGAAGAACTAGATTCTTCTGATTTTATGGGTTGTGATATTCATTTTACTGCAGATATAAATGATTTGAAAGATGTATCATTTTTTGTAGTTGCTGTACCAACTCCAATAGATAAACACAACTTACCTGATTTGACTCCTTTGATTGGTGCATCAAAAACTGTTGCACAAGTTTTAAAAAAAGGTGATTATGTAGTATATGAATCAACAGTTTATCCCGGCTGCACCGAAGACGATTGTATTCCGGTACTGGAGGAAATTTCAGGATTGAAATTTAAAACCGATTTTAAAGTAGGATATTCACCGGAAAGAATTAATCCGGGTGATAAAACACATACATTAACAAACGTTATTAAGGTAGTTTCAGGTTGTTGTGAAGAGTCATTGAATGAAATTGCACAAGTGTATGAAACTGTAGTGAAAGTTGGTGTGCATAGAGCGTCCTCAATAAAAGTAGCAGAAGCAGCAAAAATTATTGAAAACACACAGAGAGATGTTAATATAGCATTGGTTAATGAGCTTTCAATCATTTTTAACAAGATGGGCATCAACACTTATGACGTTTTGGAAGCTTCCGGAACCAAATGGAATTTTTTGAAATTTTTCCCAGGTTTAGTCGGAGGTCATTGTATTGGAGTAGATCCATATTATTTAACATATAAAGCAAAAGAATTTGGATATCATGCCCAAATAATCAGCTCAGGGAGGTTTGTTAACGATTCTATGGGTGCTTATGTTGCAAAACAAACTGTAAAAAAGATTATTAAAGCCGGTAAAAACATAAGTGAATCTAAAGTTTTAGTAATGGGAGCAACTTTCAAAGAAGATGTATCAGACATTAGAAACTCAAAAGTAGCAGATGTTGTAAATGAGTTTATATCATTTGGAGCTAATGTTGATGTTGTTGACCCATACGCTAGTGCTGAAGAAATAAAACACGAATATGGTTTTAGTTTGTCTCCATCGGTTTCAAATAATTATGATGCAATAGTGGTTGCTGTCAGCCATAGAGAATATATTTCCTTAGATGAAAAGTATTTTGAGTCAATTTCTGCACCCAATGGGGTTTTAGTTGATTTGAAAGGAATTTATAGAGGTAAAATTAATCGATTAATATACTGGAGTCTATAAAAATGACCTTTTTAAAAAAAATATTGATTACAGGTGGAGCCGGATTTATCGGCTCTCATCTTGTTCGGCTAATGGTAAATAAATATCCAAGTTACAAGATTGTCAACCTAGATAAGTTAACGTATGCCGGTAATCTAGAAAATTTGAAAGACATTGAAACTTCTAGTAACTATGAATTTATTAAGGGAGACATCGTTAGTGCTGAATTTATTGCTGATTTGTTTAAAAAATATCAGTTTGATGCCGTCATACATTTAGCAGCAGAATCGCATGTGGATAGGTCTATTGCTAACCCCATGGATTTTATAATGACTAATATTGTTGGAACGGTTAATCTATTAAATGCTGCCAAATCAAATTGGAGTTCAACTAAAAATAATTTGTTTTACCATGTTTCAACTGATGAAGTTTATGGAAGTCTAGGACAAACAGGTATGTTTACAGAATCTACTTCTTATGATCCCAGAAGCCCATATTCAGCATCAAAAGCCAGTTCCGATCATTTGGTTAGAGCCTATTTTCACACGTACCATTTACCGATTGTAATTTCAAATTGTTCTAACAATTATGGATCGCACCAATTTCCGGAAAAGCTCATTCCATTGTTTATTAATAATATAAAAAACAACAAATCCTTACCTGTATATGGAAAAGGAGAAAATGTCAGAGATTGGCTTTGGGTTGAAGATCATGCTAGAGCCATTGATTTAATTTTTCATAATGCTAAGATTGGAGAAACATACAATATTGGTGGGCACAATGAGTGGAAAAATATTGATTTAATTAGAGTAATGTGTAAAATAATGGATGAAGAATTGAATAGACCTATCGGTACCTCAGAAAAATTGATTACTTACGTTACTGATAGGGCTGGTCATGATTTGAGATATGCAATAGATGCTACAAAACTAAAAAATGAGTTGGGTTGGACACCATCGTTGCAGTTTGAAGAAGGAATTAAAAAAACGATTCGTTGGTATCTCGAAAATGAAAACTGGTTAAATCAAGTTACATCTGGTGAATACCAAAAATATTACGATAAACAATATTTTAACCGCTAACAAAAATGGTTGATATAAATTATCACACAAGGGATTTATCAAAATTGTCATTTTTGATTACTGGCGGGGCTGGATTTATTGGGTCAAACATTGTTTCATATCTTATAAAACACAATGCCGGGAGAGTTGTTGTTTTAGATAATTTTTCAAATGGATATATCAAAAACATTGAAAAATTTATAGGTAAACCAAATTTTGAGCATATAGAGGGGGATATTATAGACTCTGATACATGTAAAAAAGCCATGAAAGGAATAGATTATATTTCTCATCAAGCTGCACTTGGTTCAGTTCCCAGGAGTATTGAAAACCCCTTGGCTACACACCAAGCAAATACTACTGGATTTATAAATATTTTGCTTGCAGCAAAAGAAAACAACATCAAAAGAGTAGTATTTGCAAGCTCTTCTTCGGTTTATGGCGACAGTCAATATTCTCCAAAAAAAGAAGATGTTATTGGAAATCAATTATCGCCTTATGCAGTTAGCAAAAGAGCAAAAGAATTATACGCTAGTGTTTTCGCTTTAAATTATGGATTAGATGTGGTTGGACTTCGTTATTTTAATGTGTTTGGACCCAATCAAAGCCCAAATGGTCCTTATGCAGCTGTAATACCCTTGTTTATTAACGCTGTTATGAATAACAAATCACCATATATTAATGGAGATGGTGAACAATGTAGAGATTTTACTTATGTTGATAATGTAGTTCAAGCAAATATAAAAGCATTTTTTTCTGATAAAGAGGTAAAAGGAAAGATAATTAATATAGCATTCGGTAAAAAAAATACAATAAACGATTTGTTTTCAAAAATTCGAGCTATTTCAAATTGTACAATTGAGCCCATATATAGAGAACCTAGAAAGGGTGATGTCAAAAATTCATTAGCAGATATTACTCTTGCTAAAGAGTTGTTGGGCTATGAGCCTTCTATTTCTGTTGATGAAGGATTGAAACAGACTATGGATTGGTTTCAAATTAATAAATGATGGGATTATTAAACAGAATATTTGGAAATAAAGAACAATACGAAAGTATAGATTTTGGTGTGTTTAACACAGATATGCATTCTCATTTACTTCCAGGGATTGATGATGGATCAAAAAACATAGAAGAATCTATTGAATTAATTCGTGAAATGTATTCAATGGGATATAGAAAAATAATCACAACACCGCACGTAATGAGTGATTACTATAGAAATACCCCTGAAATAATAAAATCAAAACTTGACATTGTACGAGAAGAATTAAAGCGTCAAAATATCAATATAACTTTTGAAGCTTCAGCGGAATACAATTTAGATGATGGTTTTGAACCAATAATTTCTAATGGTCAGTTAATACCCTTTGGAAATAATTTTATTCTTTTTGAGCTGCCTTTTATGCAAGAACCACGAAACTTACAAGAGATTATATTTAAAATGCAGACAAGTGGATTCAAACCGATACTTGCACATCCCGAGAGATATGAATTTTGGCACCGAAATTTTGATAAATACGAAGAACTAAAATCGAAAGGAGTTATGTTGCAACTCAATTTGCTTTCATTAACAGGCTATTACAATCCGAATGTAAAAAAAATTGCTGAACGTTTGGTTGATTCAAATTTGATTGATTTTGTTGGTACGGATTGCCATAGAATTGATCACTTAAAAGTTATTCAATCGTACTCAAATTCAAAGTATTTTTCAAATTTGGCTAAATGCACTGAACTAAAAAATTCTTCATTGTAGATTTTTAAGAGTTTTAGCTAAACTATTTTTGAAAAGATTAGAAATCTAATTTTGCCTTTGCCCTTATAGCTAATCCTTTCACTCCAAAAAGTGAAGAAATATCGTTGTTATCAAGATAAGTAACACGTTGCAATAAATCTATTCTTAGGATTTTAAAAATATTTGCAATTCCTAAACTGGCTTCTATATATGGAACCCCAGCTTTAAAAGGATAGGTAACAATTTCATTATTTTTCCCGAGAGGAAAGGCAAATAAATCCTTTTGTTTTTCCGGGTTATTCATGTTTGTGAGTTGCCCATACAGCATTTTAATCGAAGCTACTTCACGAAGTTTTAACTTTTTAAATAAAGGAATTCTATTGAATAATAATCCATTAAAGCTGTGAGTTACTTTTAAGCTAACATATTCATCAGTAACAAATTCTGTGAAATTCATTAAGTTATATGACAACTCTTGTAAAAAAAACGATTGGTTTGCTTGAGGTAAATTTAACAACGGTAGAGGCACTTTTGAAAATATTTTTCCGCCTTCAAGTTCAACATCAGAATATCCGGCTATTGCCATATAAAAACGCTTAAAAATATTTGCGTTAAGTTTTGTGAAGTTATAATCACCATTGATTATGCCTTTGATTCCTTGAGTATATCTGATTTGAAAAATGGGATGTTTTGTAATAATCGGGACCCTAAAATTTTTCCCTTGATAATATTTCTCGTTCGGAGCAAATCGAAAATTTAAACTAAAGTTGTCGGTTTTAACATTATTATAAAATCGTTTAGTTGAAGTATCGCTACTCATAAAATACAGAGAACCTAAAGGACTTTGAATTTTATTTTCATAAATAAAATTAAAGGACAAACCGCCTTTCAATTCTTTGATATAATCCAATTTATAAGAATCAATAAAAAGCATTCTATCAGTTCTACCTCTTTTGAACGACAAAAACATATTGTCGTCATTTATAAATTGTAAATCCTGACCAGGGAAATAGGTGTCGTGTTGATAAGAAGCCGTAATTTTATGCTGAGGGTTAGTCAGATAATTTTTGTTAAAAGAATAGGTATAGCCACCAAAGTATTTAAATTTTTTATCACCAAATCCATAGGCTAAATATGTATCAAACATCATATTTTCTATAAAATCAGGTGTTGTTCTAAATCCTGCTCTAATTCTGTCGCCTTCAACCTTATTGAAACTATAGATTGAATTTAATGGACCGATTTCAATTTTACCCAAGTCATGCCACCCGGTAATAAGAAGAAATGCAATGTCCATAAACCTTTTGTATGCTTTTATATTCTGGATACTGTCTATCATTATATAAACGTTCTGCTCATTAGCTGTAAGCGAATCAGGTCTGACAGTGTTCCAAAATGTATCAACTTGTTGCTTAATGTTTTCAACTTTTATAACGTTTTCTATTGGAGTGTAAATGCTATCCGGCTGAGGGTTATTTAGTTTATAATTGGAATAAGAAACTTCTTTTTTACCAAAAAAACCTCTTCCTTTTTGAGTGAAATTATAGTCAATAATCAATTTGTCTTTTGAAACTAACCATGTAGAATCATTAATCTGACCAAATTCCTGTTCAAAACTCAAGTCTTTCACAAAGTTGATGTTGATTTGTTTTGGAACCGATAAACTTACTTTTGAAATGTTATATGATGAATCATTCAAAATATACAGGTTTCCTGTAAATGCAAAATCGGCTTTATTTCTTGGAGTGAAAGCCAAATTGACACAACTTTTTCCGTTAACAACTGTTGTATCAATAATAAAAAACTTGTAAATAGTTGTGGCTAAAGGTGAAATTGGACTGGTAAATTCGTGAGCCAATAAAAATATTGAATTATCATAAATATCGATGTCTTGGTATAGTTTCTCCATAATAAAAGACAACCCGTCATCATCTACATAACCTTCAAATCCGGTTTGTTTTACACCCAATTGATATTCTTTTTCATCTTGTGGATTTTTTCGGTAATACATTTTGCTGGCTGTTTCTCTAAGGAAAATCGGTAAAAATGGTTTTCCATTTATTTCAGAGGTATCAATATTGTCTAAAACAATTTGAAAATTTTTCTTTAACCAACCCTGGTTGAGAAACTCTTCAGTAATGTTATTCAAATCAATTTCTATTTTCTCATATTGGTCAAACTGGTAAAAATCATAAGATTCCTTTCGGTTCTTTGATTTTTTGTCTATCACTGCTTTAATAAGATCTACAGCAGGGTTATCTTTGTTTTTATATTTTGTTTTTTCGGCAACAATAGTTACTTCCTGCATATTAATGCTGGTTTCTTTAAGTGAAAAATTTATTACCTGTGATTTTCCTTTTTGAACAAAGGCAGTATCAACTTTATATCCTACAAATGAAGCTACTATTTTTGAAGTTGCCCATTGAGTTTCTATTTCAAAATTGCCATTAAAATCTGTTGATGTACCAATGTTAGCTCCCAAAAAGGCAATACTAACAAAAGGCATGGGTTGTTTTGTCGCTGCATCAAGCACTTTGCCTTTTATTTTGGTAAACTGCTGTCCGTAGGTTGGTAAACAAAGAATAAATACTGAAAGTATCAAGAATATTCTTTGAATTGGATTCATCTATCTGTACAGAGGATTTAGATTGAGGACAAATGTAAATAAATAAAAAAAGAAAACGGAATATCGTTTTTTATGATTTTTTCCATTGAAAAGTTTGGAAAAGATGCTCAATATCTTTTTTTACAAAATCTAATGCAGGAGCTATAGAATCTTGGTTCGGAACAGTGTTAAAATACAGAGAACCCCTTAAAAAATGTGTTGTACTGTCGGTAATATGAAATTGATATTCGGAAGCAGCATCTCCTTTTATATCATAAACCAGTCCAAATACCTTTTTTTCTGGAAATAACAATGGTATTTGCTCGATATCGGTAGCCTTAACTGTATGCTTAAAAGCTAAAGTTCTGGAATTTTCCAAAAATGTATCTAGATTGTTGTTTATCGGCTCGTAGCTGAAATAAACTGTTGCTTGTAAGGATTTGAAATCAAGATTAAACCAACATTGATTAGAATAGTTTGGATTTCTAGATATTGATGAATACACTGGTTTTTCAAAGCTAAACGGGCAATTATCAGAATACAATTCGTATTTTTTTTCAGGTAAATCAATACGGAAATAGCCTTTTGGTTTTGGAGTATAAACTTCCTCATCGCAAGCTAAAAATGAAACAGATACAAAAGATAATAGAATTAACTTTTTCATTGTTAGTTGATAATGAGTTTTACACGTTTAACTCTTCTTTTGTCAGAAGCTTCAATAATGAAACTTAAATTCTGGAAGTTGATTTTTTCATTTTTCTGTGGAATTTTTCCCGAAAGTTCTATGATTAAACCAGCTAGTGTTTCTGCTTCTTTTTTCATTTCTGCAAATACATTTTCATCAACGCTATTAATAATTTTAGCTAAATCATTAATAGTTGTGCTGCCATCAAAAACATAGGTTTTATCGTCAAGTTTCGAGTAGATAATGTCTTCGGTGTCAAATTCATCACTAATTTCTCCTACAATTTCTTCTATTATATCTTCAAATGAAATAATTCCTGAAGTCCCTCCATATTCGTCAACAATTATAGCAAGATGAATTTTCCGTTCTTGGAATTCTTTCAGAAGTAAATCAATTTTTTTTGTTTCAGGAATAAAAAATGGTGCTCGAAGCAAAGATGTCCAGTCAAAATTAGTCTGTTTATTTATGTATGGGATTAAATCTTTTACATATAAAACACCAATAATTTTATCGAAAGTTTCTTCAAAAACAGGTATTCTGGAATGTCCGCTTTCATTAATAGTTTTTATAACATCTTCAATTGGCGTGTTTTTCTCAATTGCAACTACATTTACACGAGCTGTCATTATTTCAATTACACTGGTAGCTCCAAATTTTACGATTCCTTTCAAAATTTGATGCTCTTGCTCATTTACAGCTATATCGTTAGTTAAATCAATTGCGTGAGAAAGTTCTTCAACAGAAATATCATGAGCTTTACGCTTCACCCTTTTATCAATAATTTGAGTAGATGAAATGAGCAAGTAACTAACCGGTTTAAATAGCTTTACTAAAAGTCGAATTGGTTTTGTAACAAATTCAGAAACCTTTAATGCATTTTTTGTTGCATATACTTTCGGGAGTATTTCACCAAACAAAAGAATTAAAAAAGTTATCCCAACGACTTGAATTGAAAAGGTTAACCATTCGGGAATATTTTCAAAATTAAATTGAGATTCTAATGTGAATGTACTAAGTAAAACAATGGCAATATTCACTGTATTGTTGGCTATTAAAATTGTAGCCAACAGATAGTTTGGCTTATTAATTAATTCTAATATTTTTGAATGAGTAGAATTTTTTTCGGACTTTGAAATCTCATCAATTTCACTAGGTTTTAATGAAAATAATGCAACTTCAGATGCAGAAATTAGTGCGGAACATGCTAGCAAAAGAATAATTACGATTAAATTAATCAACGTTTCGATTGTAAACGGATTTACAATCGAACTTACTATAAGTTGTTGATACGGTTCAGGGTCGTCCAAGTTCTCTAAGGTTTATTTAAAATGGCAAATCATCATTTGATGGAAAATCTTCATTCGTTTCAAGCGATGATGTGTTTGATTGGTTTTGTGGGGTAGCATCTTCTCTTTTGCCTGTTAATTGCAATGATTCAGCTATAATTTCGGTGGTATATCTTGTGTTTCCGTCTTTGTCTTGCCATTGTTTAGTTCTTAATTTTCCTTCCACATATACTTGACTCCCTTTTTTAAGAAATTTCTCAGTTATTTCTGCTAAACCTCTCCAAACCACAATATTATGCCATTCAGTTATTGTTCTTTTCTCACCGGTAGTTTTGTCTTTGTAATTTTCTGAAGTTGCTAATGTGAAATTCCCAACAGGAACTCCACCTTCTAGGTATTTTACTTCAGGGTCTTTACCCAAATTTCCTAACAATATAACTTTATTAACTCCTGCCATTTTTTAATTTTATTTCCAAAATTACGAATAATTAAAGAATTTTTTGAATGTATTTTTCAATCAAACGAGGAACTGCAAATTGGTGAATAGCATTAAGTGAAATTATGAATTGATTTTTGACTGGCTTAGGCAGTTTTTTTGTATTTATTTTCCAAAAGGTGGCAATAATTTTTTGATGACTAAGTTGGTGTTCTATTTTTATTGATGGCAAATAAACATCAGATTTATTTGTGAAACTTTTAGGTAAAATTTGTAATAATTCTTCTTGATTATTAATTTGTTTGTCTGTTTCAATCAATGGAAACTCATGCAATCCAAACCAAACATCTTTATTAATTCTTTTATTTAATATAATTGATTTATTAGTATTGAATACCAAGTAATTAAAAAATCTTGTCTTTTGTTTTGTTTTTGATTTTTTTAAAGGAAATAATTCTACTTTTTTATTAATAAATGCGAAGCAATAACTTCTAAAAATACACTCTTCACAATTAGGTGATTTAGGCTTACATTGAATAGCACCAAATTCCATGATGGCTTGATTGTAAACGGAAGCATTTTCTTTATTAAGAAGCTTGGTTGCTAGTTTTTTAAATGTTTTTTTTCCGTTTTGCGTATCAATGCAATCTTCTATTCCAAATATTCTCGATAAAACCCTATAAACATTTCCATCAATTACAGGATACGGTTGATTACTAACAAATGACACGATAGCTGACGCGGTATATTCTCCAATGCCCTTTAGTTTCAATAGGGTTGGATAGTCAATTGGAAATTTTCCATTGTATTGAATCGAAATTATTTTAGCAGTTTGATGCAAATTAACGGCACGAGAATAATATCCCAAACCTTGCCAAAGCTTTAAAACATCATCTAATTCTGCCTTAGCTAAATCATGAATTGTTGGGTATTTTTTAATAAAAGAATAATAGTAGTTAATCCCTTGATTAACTCTGGTTTGCTGAAGAATAGTTTCTGAAAGCCAGATATAATATGGATTTTTTGTTTTACGCCAAGGTAAATCACGTTTATTATGTTCGTACCAGTCAATTAAAACAGTTGAAAAATCCACAAATATTTAGGGCTTATCGTATAGAAAAAGAATTTTGGCTAAAATTAAATATTCAATTTTATTGTATTAATTAAAACTTGTATATTTGCACCCCTCAAAAAGATAATTAATTGAATTTAAAATAGTTAAAAATCATAAAAAATGACAAAAGCGGATATAGTAAGCAAGATTGCAGACAAGACAGGAATTGAGAAATTAGCAGTACAAAGAACTGTGGAAGAATTCATGAAAGAAGTTAGAAAATCACTTGAAGGTGGAAAAAATGTTTATCTGAGAGGTTTTGGTAGTTTTGTAGTTAAGAAAAGAGCTCAAAAAACCGGTAGAAACATTTCTAAAAATACAACAATTATAATACCCGAACACTTTATTCCTTCATTTAAACCATCTAAATCATTTATGGATAAAGTGAAAAAAAGCGTTAAGTAATTCATAAGATATTAATTAAATAAATATAGAAATTATGCCAAGCGGAAAGAAAAGAAAAAGACATAAAATGGCTACGCACAAGCGTAAAAAAAGACTTAGAAAAAACAGACACAAAAAGAAAAAATAATTTCTTTTGATATTTAGCATTTTTAAGTGCTTTCATATTAATTTTCGTATTAAGCCCAAATCTTTGGGCTTTGCACGTTTTTAGTGTTTAGTTACTAATATACTTCAAAATGAGTGTTGAACTTATTATAGATTCTACGCCAAAAGAAGTTGTTATAGCTATTCTTCGCGACGGTAAACTACTCGAGCTTCATAAGGAGAAAAACAATAATAATTTTTCAGTTGGCGATATATACCTAGCTAAGGTAAAAAAGATTATGCCGGGCTTGAATGCCACATTTGTAAATGTTGGCTATGAAAAAGATGCATTTCTTCATTACCTAGACTTAGGTCCACAATTTCAATCGTATGTAAAATATACCAAAAGTGTTGTGGGCGGAGGACAAAACAGTTCCTCCCTGGATTTTAAATTTGAACCTGATATCGAAAAATCTGGTAAAATTGAAAAAGTGTTGAAAACCAATGAACAAATATTGGTTCAAATTGCAAAAGAACCCATATCTACAAAAGGACCTAGGCTTAGCTCTGAAATTTCTATTGCCGGTCGGTATTTGGTTTTAGTTCCTTTTTCAGATAAAGTTTCAGTTTCACAAAAAATAAAAAATAACGAGGAGAGAGACCGATTAATAAAATTAATTAAGAGTATAAAGCCTAAAGGATTTGGGGTAATTATCAGGACGGTTGCAGAAAATAAAAAAGTGTCAGAGCTACATTCAGACATGAATGATTTAACTGCAAAGTGGGAGCAATGTTTTTTAGGATTAAAAAACGCACACGCTCCCAAAAAGGTATTGGGAGAACTCGATAGGACATCTGCCTTGCTGAGGGATTTGTTAAACAATGATTTCAATAGTATTTCTGTAAATGATGACGCACTGTATCAAGAAATAAAAGGTTATTTACACACCATTGCTCCCGAAAAAGAAAAAATAGCAAAATTATATACCGGAAAAGTTCCAATATTTGATAATTATGGTATTGAACGCCAAATAAAATCCTCTTTTGGTAGAAATGTAACCTTAAAATCCGGGATTTATTTGATTATTGAGCACACGGAAGCTTTGCATGTTATTGATGTAAATAGCGGACAGCGTGGAAAAAGAAAAGACAGCACACAAGAACAAAATGCATTGGAAGTTAACTTGGAAGCTGCCGAAGAAGTAGCTCGCCAACTTAGACTAAGAGATATGGGTGGAATTGTTGTAGTTGATTTTATTGATATGAAAGAATCAGAAAATCGTCATCTTTTATACGAGAAAATGAAGGAATGTATGAAGGAAGATAGGGCAAAACACAATATTCTTCCACCCAGCAAATTTGGCTTAGTACAAATTACACGACAAAGGGTCCGTCCCGAAATGGAAATTAAAACTACCGAGAAATGTCCTTCGTGCGGAGGAAGCGGAGAGGTGCAATCTACTGTTTTGTTAATTGACGATATAGAAAACACACTTAGATATATAACCGGACATTTGAAACATAAAAAATTGAGTATCCATATCCATCCTTTTATTGATGCTTATATTAACAAACGTAAAGGTTGGTTTTCTTCATTAAAAAAAGAATGGCAAAAGCAGTTTTTATGCAATTTAGAAATAGTTCCAACCACTTCATTTCACATGCTGCAATACAAGTTTTTTGATACAAACGATGATGAAATTGTGTTGTAAAATGAAATATAAAAACTGTTCAAATCCTTTCTGTTTTTGTTTATAACAATAAAGCATTAAATAGTTAACAGAATATATAAAATTTTAAATTTGTAATCTCATAAACACGACTGAAATATGACTGATTTATTTGAAAAAATTAAGAAAAACAGAGGGCCATTAGGAAAATATTCCAAAGAATCACACGGCTATTTTACATTTCCAAAGCTGGAAGGAGAAATAAATGCTAAAATGAAGTTTAGAGGGAAAGAAGTTTTGCAATGGAGTTTAAATAATTACCTCGGACTTGCCAACCATCCGGAAGTTAGAAAAACTGATGCAGATGCAGCAGCAGAATGGGGATTAGGTTATCCAATGGGTGCAAGAATGATGTCGGGCAACTCAAACCTGCATGAAAAACTTGAAGCAGAATTAGCTGCTTTTGAACAAAAGCAAGATTCTATTTTGTTGAATTACGGATACCAGGGAATGGTTTCTGCTATCGATAGCTTGGTAGATAGAAATGATGTAATTGTTTATGATGCCGAATCTCACGCATGTATTTTAGATGGAGTTCGTTTACACCAAGGAAAAAGATTTGTATATCAACATAACAACATGGAAAGCCTTGTTAATATGCTTGAAAAAGCCACACGAATTGTTGAAAAAACAAACGGTGGTATTTTAGTTATTACTGAAGGGGTTTTTGGCATGTCCGGTAATCAAGGAAAACTTAAAGAAATTGTTGGACTAAAATCACGATTTAACTTTAGATTGTTTGTTGATGATGCTCATGGCTTTGGAACTATGGGGCAAAATGGAATTGGAACAGGTGAAGCACAAGGTTGTCAGGCAGGTATTGATGTTTATTTTGGAACTTTTGCCAAAGCAATGGGTAGTGTTGGTGGTTTTATAGCTGCTGATGAGCAAGTAATTGATTTTTTGAGATACAATATGCGTTCTCAAATTTTCGCAAAATCAATGCCAATGCCCTTAGTAGTTGGAAATTTAAAAAGATTAGAATTGTTAAGAACCAAACCGGAATTGAGAGAGAAATTATGGGTTATTGCTAATGCAATTCAAAAGGGATTTAAAGAAAATGGGTTCAATATTGGAACTACAGCAACACAAGTAACTCCGGTGATTCTCAATGGAGATGTTCCTGAAGCAACCAACTTAATCATCGATTTGCGAGAGAATCATAATATTTTCTGTTCAATAGTTGTATATCCGGTAGTTCCAAAAGGAATAATCATGTTGAGAATTATACCAACAGCAGTTCATAGTTTAGACGATGTTAACTATACAATTGAAGCATTCAAAACTATTAAAGGTAAACTTGAAAAAGGCGAATATAAAGCTGAACAGATTGCTTCGGTTTCGAAATAATAATTTTTTAAATGCTAAAAAGCCCTTAAATTTTTAAGGGCTTTTTTAGTGCAAATATTTCAGCATTACACTTGCAGGGAGGGGCTCCACAGATTGCACAATTGTAGTTTTTCTCGATACTGTCATTATACCAATATTTTGGAATAAATTTTAGCATTTGAAAATTGTTGTTTATCAATATATTTCTCATGTTATTGGTTTCTTCTTTTTCCCAACAAACAGAAACTATACCATCAATAGAATCTTTTAATTGATGAATTGATTTTTTAAAAAGCTGACTCGCAATTCCTTTATTTTGGTAATTTACATCAACTCCGATGTAATACAATTTTGCTATTTTTTTACAGTCCGAAAAATATTTGCTCACAACATCTCCATGAGATAAATAAGAATTTTTAAAATCTCCAACTTGGTCTAATTCATAAAAAATAAAACCGATTACGGTTTCATTTTCTAAATAACAAAATGCTATTTTGTTTTTGTTTCCTATCCAACTATTTACAGTTTCTAATGAAATAAAATGTTTGCCAAACAATTTATCGAAAAGATGTACGATAGTGATACAATCGGTTTTTTTTATCTTTTTAATTTCCATTAAAGAAGAACAATTATTGCTGAAATTAACCCAAGAATTATCACCATAAATTTTTTAAGATCAAATTTATGAGCTTCACTGGTTTCAAATAATATTGTGGTTGAAACGTGTAATAAAATCCCAACGGCTAGTGCATTTATTAGGGCAACATTATCAAGAAGATGACTGCCATAGGTTGTTGCTAAAAACAAGCCAAGAGGAGCCGTAATTGCAAAAATAAAAACACTGAAAATCCGGTATTTTAAACGGGTTTTATTTGTAACCATTAGTGTTGCAAGAATAACAGCTATCGGAACCTTGTGAATAAGTATTCCAATTAACAAGGAGGTGTTGTTAAAAGAATGTCCGTGGTGAGCATGCGGCTCAACAAGCACCATCCCTTCAACAAAAGAGTGAATGCACAAACTTAAAAAAAGAGAATAGGGGAATGAGCTTTTTTCTTTTGAAGGATGATAATGCCCGTGTTCGATACCTTTAGAAAAATATTCAAGTAAAATTTGAAGCAAAAAACCAATGAGTATAAATATTCCAATGCTGTAAGAATATTCGTGGTATAGCTCCGGTATTAAATGCAAAAAGCAGATTGCCAACAAAAATGAACCGCTAAACGACAATAACATTTTTAGATTAACGGTTATTGGCGTTTTAAAATAAGTAATTATCCAACCCGATAAAAGAGGAAGCAGAAAGAGTAAAGTATATGTTGTTGGCTCGTTAAATTCCATTTTTTTTTGATATAATAATTAATCTGTCAGAATCAACTGAATTGAAAGGGCGTAAAGAATAATCCCCAAAAAATTCTTCAATTTTTAGTTTAGCAAGTTTATGATATCTATAAAAATCGTCTAACGACAATAGTTTAACTCGCTCGGTAAAATGGTATTCTTTCGAGTTTTGAGTAAAACGTATATGTTTTACTACGAATCCTTGTTCAATTTCTTTGTTTATCTTAAATTCTATTCCATTGATAATTTTTGTTTCAGATGGATTTAAGTTAGACTTTACTTTTTCCGAATTAAAAAAATCAATGACAAAAACTCCATTTTGTTTTAAACTTGAAGCAATTGATTTGATTGCCCTTGTATTATCTATATCATCATCAAAATAGCCGAAGCTGGTAAATAAATTGAGAGCATAGTCGTAGGTTTCTTCGTTCAATGGGATTCTGATATCATTTACATAAAATTTTAGTGTTGCATTTTCGTTTTGTTTAGCATCTTTTATACTGTTTTCAGACAAATCAAACCCATCAGTGGTGTATCCCATTTGGTTAATATATACGGAGTGCCTTCCTTTGCCACAAGCAACATCTAGAACTTTTGAGTTCAACGAAGGATTTAGATATGAAAAAATGTTTTTTATAAAAAATTCAGCTTCTATTTGATTTCTTTCTTTATATAATTGGTGGTAAAAAGGGGAATCAAACCAAGTTTTGAACCATTCGTTATTTGAATTATTTTGTTGCATTAAGTAAGCAGCAATTAGATTTAGTTAATGTTTACTAATAAACCGGCTCTTTTAAGTAGTGCATCATTTTCGGGCTTTTTACCTCTAAATTTAACATATAGCTCCATTGGATGTTCGGTTCCACCTTTGCTCAATATGTATTCTTTAAATTTATTGGCAATTTCAGTATTAAAAATACCGTTTTCTTTAAAAAAATAGAAAGTATCTGCATCTAAAACCTCTGCCCATTTATAAGAATAATATCCGGCAGAGTATCCACCTTGGAATATATGTGAAAATGAAGTGCTTACACAGGTTCCATCAATTATAGGGGTTAGTTGAGTATCTTGAGTTGATTGTTTTTCAAAATCAAATACTGAGGTAATGTTTTCTGGATTTGTAGTGTGCCATTTCATGTCTAAAATTCCAAAGTTAAGTTGACGAACAATGTTTGTCGCTTCCATAAAATTTGCTGAAGCTTTGATTTTTTCAATCAATTCAAAAGGAATGATTTCTCCTGTTTGGTAATGTTTGGCAAACAATTTTAAGGTTTCTTCTTCGTAGCACCAATTTTCCATCACTTGGGAAGGGAGTTCTACAAAATCTCTAAAAACATTGGTTCCGGAAAGGCTTGGATAAATCGTATTTGCTAACATTCCATGAAGTGCATGTCCAAATTCATGAAAGAGTGTAGTAACTTCTCCAAAATTTAACAACGATGGTTTTGTTTCAGTAGCACGGGTAAAATTACATACATTAGCTACATGTGGTCTGTTGTTTATTCCATTTTTAATAAATTGGCAGTTGTAGGTAGTCATCCAGGCACCGTTTTTCTTTCCTGGTCTTGGGTGAAAATCCGCATAAAAAACGGCAATAAAATTGTTGTTTCTATCAAAAACCTCATAAGTAAAAATTTCAGAATGGTATTTTTCAATTTGTGAGCTTTCTTTAAATGTTAATCCAAAAAGTTTATTAGCTACTGCAAAAGCACCGGAAACTACATTTTTTAATTCAAAATAAGGTTTGAGTTTTTCATCATCTAAATCAAATAGTTTTTGTTTTAATTTTTCTCTATAAAAGGCAGTGTCCCATGCTTGAAGCTTTCCTTCAAATCCAAGAGAATGAGCAAAATCAGTAAGTTTTTCGAGTTCTTTAAGTGCATAAGGTTTTGCTTTATCCAATAATTCATTTAAAAACGAAAAAACTGTATTCGGATGGTTTGCCATTTGTTCTTCCAATACAAAATGTGCGTGATTTTTGTATCCCAACAAATTGGCACGTTGAAAACGTAGTTCAACAATTCGCTTAACAATATTTTGATTGTCAAATTCATCGCCTTTACATGATTTTGTTGCGTTTGCCAAATATAACTTTTCTCGAAGTTCGCGTTTTTCAGAGTAAGTCATAAAAGGAATATAACTTGGATAGGCTAATGTAAATACCCAACCTTCTTTATTTTTTTGTTTTGCAGTAATTGATGCTGCCTCAACAACTCCATCGGGTAAACCTACCAAATCTTGTTTGTTGGTTATATTCAATTCGTATTTGTTTGTTTCTGCCAAAACATTGTTTCCAAATTGCAATGAAAGTTGTGATAATTCCACATCAATTTTTCTGAGTATATCTTTATCATTTTCGTTCAAATTAGCCCCGTTTCTAACAAAACCTTTGTATGTTTTATCTAACAACATAAATTGTTCTGTTGTTAAATTTTGTCGTTCTTCTTTGTTGTTGTAAATGGTCTTTATTCTTTCAAATAAATGTTGGTTAAGAGCAATGTCATTGCTAAATTCTGTAAGTATTGGCGAAACTTCTGTGGCAATTTGCTGCAATTCTTCGCTGGTTTCTGAAGAAGTTTGATTGAAAAATATAGAAGTGATTGTATTCAACAGATTTCCGCTAAAGTCTAAAGCCTCAACCGTGTTTTTAAAAGTAGGAGAGTCTTGGTTGTTGATTATCAAATTAATTTCATTACGACTTTCTTCTATTGCTTTTTCAATAGCAGGTTTGTAATGTTCGTTTTTTAGTAGAGAAAAAGGTGGTGTTTTATGTAAGGTTGAAAATTCTAATAATAACGGATTCATAATATTAATTTAATTGTTGATTTAAATTTTTTTGATTGCAAAATTAAGGCTTTATTTTTCGAATAAGTGAATCTAAACACGTTTTCCCAATTCAATAACCTCCATGTCTTTAATACTATATCCATCAATGACAAACCTTACCAAAGTTTTTACCTGATGAAAACCAGATTTTCCACATGCACCAGGATTAATGTGTAAAGTTTTAATTTTTTCATCAAAAATTATTTTTAAAATGTGAGAATGTCCGCAAATAAAAAGTTTTGGAGGATTTTTATACAATTCATTTTTTATTTCGGGGGTGTATCTGTTGGGATATCCTCCAATGTGAGTAATTAAAACATCAACCTGTTCACAATAAAAACGAAGTGTTTTTTGGAATGACTTTCTAATGCTTTGTCCGTCAATATTTCCATATACTCCTTTTACGACAGGGCAAATTTTTTCCAAACATTCAATTACTTTATAATCTCCAATATCTCCGGCATGCCAAATTTCATCACATTCAGCAAAATATGTATTGATTTTTTCATCAAAATACCCGTGAGTGTCTGAAAGTAGTCCAATTCTTTTCATAATTGTAAAAATAGTTTTTACTTCATTAAAAAATAGGATTATTAGTAACATTTGGCTTAATTTCGGTGTTTCAACAATAAAAAATAAGATTGTGAGTTTTTTCAACTTGATAAATATTTAAAATAAAAAATTACAATGAAACATACCGTATTGATTTTTGCTCTAGCTTTCGGCTTATTTAAAAATAGCTATTCACAAAACGACACACTAAAAGCTCAAAAAGGCGACTGGGGTTTGTCTATTAATATTTCAGGATTAATCAACAACATTATGATTCAGAATCCAAAAGACGGTAACGGGAACTATACGCTTTTTGGTAGAAAATACCTCAAAGATGATGTGGCTGTTCGATTTGGGTTTAATATTAACGTAGATAATCAATCGTGGAAAATGGAGGATAGCATAACAATTTCTTCTGGAAACACTGCTTTACGAACAATAGACTCATCGATGAGTCGCTTTGATTTCTCTGTAATTGCCGGATATGAAAAACATTTTGGAAAAACAAAACGCTTAGATCCTTATTTTGCAGGTGATATTGCTATTGGTAGAATAGGTAATACTAAAATACAAGCAGACACAGATATTGAAGATGTTACAGGAAAAGACAAAACACAACACATTATTCAGTATGACGGTGGAATGTTTTTTTCTATGGGAGTTTTTGCTGGATTTAATTATTTTATAGCACCAAAACTAAGTTTAGGAGCTGAATTTGGCTATTCATATCAATTTACAAATGTTGGTGGCGACTTTAATGAAAGTACTGTTAACACTCCCGTTAGTGGTGCCCAAACATCAAAGTTTACTAGAGGTAAAAATGAACAGATTTCGAACAACTTGAATGTTCGTTCAACGGCATCAATAATGTTGTCGTATTTCTTTTAGTTCAAATTCTTAACTTTCACTAATTTGGAAAAGCAATCCAATTTATTCCGGTTTGTTTGAATCGGGCTTATAAAGCACCGAAAAAATAAACAACATCACAGCGGCAGATACAAAAATGATTAAAAGTGTAGTGAGTGTTTTGCTGATGATGTGTTCAATATTAATGATATCCCAAACGGCAAGTATAGATATAACAGTGAAAAACAATGCAAGGATGGACAACAATATTGCAATTCCTCTTCTAAATAACATAGTCTAAAATTTTAAGGTTTAGACCAAGTTAAACTTTTTTTTTTATAGATATAAATTTCTATATGTTAAGGTTTGTTAAATGAAATTTAAAATGAACTCTTTTAACAATTTGTTTATTTTCACAAGTGGTGTTTTAATATTGAACATAAATATCTATTCTACATCAATAAGTTTCTTGTTACACTTTAATCAGTTTTAAATTTCGTAGATTTAGTTTTAAGTAAAAGTTTAAACACAAAATTGTTTTAGCAAGGCTAATCATTATCCCTTATAAAATTTGTAATCTTGCAATTCTTTGCTGGCTACACCTAGCAATAAAAAAATAGAAAAATATGATAGCAGCACACAATGTTTCGCTCCAATATGGGAAGCGAGTATTATTTGACGAAGTAAACATAAAATTTACCGAAGGAAATTGCTACGGAGTAATAGGAGCAAACGGAGCAGGAAAATCAACGTTTCTTAAAATTTTATCCGGTGAAATAACACCAAATTCGGGAAACATAACCATCGACCCAGGTAAAAGAATGGCTGTTTTGAGCCAAGACCACAACAAGTACAATGAATTTACAGTTTTAAACACTGTAATGATGGGGTATCAAAAATTGTGGAAAGTAATGCAAGAGAAAGATGCAATTTATGCCAAACCTGATTTTTCTGATGCTGATGGAATAAGAGCATCAGAACTTGAAGCCGAATTTGCCGAAATGGACGGATGGAATGCCGAATCTGATGCTGCAAATATGCTGAGTGGATTAGGAATTAAAGAAGAGTTTCATCACAATTTAATGAAGAACATAAGTGGAAATCAAAAAGTGAGAGTATTATTGGCTCAAGCTTTGTTTGGAAATCCTGATGTGTTGATTTTAGATGAGCCTACCAACGACCTTGATATAAATACTATAGCTTGGCTCCAAGAATTCCTGATTGATTTTAAAAATACTGTTATTGTGGTTTCTCACGACCGTCACTTTTTAGATACGGTTTGCACACATGTTGCCGATATTGACTTTGGAAAAATTACCGTTTTTACAGGAAACTATACGTTTTGGTACGAAAGCAGTCAATTGGCTCTTAGACAAAAGCAATCGGCAAACAAAAAAGCGGAAGACAAAAAGAAAGAATTGTTGGAATTTATAGCTCGTTTTAGTGCCAACGCATCAAAATCGAAACAAGCAACCGGTAGAAAAAAAATGCTTGAAAAACTCAATTTTGAGGAAATAAAACCATCTACCCGTAAATATCCAGCCATAATTTTTACCCAAAACAGAGAAGCAGGAGACCAAATATTGCACATTACCAACCTTTCAAAAAATGGATTGTTCAAAGACTTTAGTTTAAATGTCAGAAAAGGTGATAAAATTGCCTTTGTTTCAAAAAACAGTATGGCAATCACTTCATTATTTCAAATTCTGATGAATGAAATAAAACCGGATAGTGGTGATTTTACTTATGGCCAAACCATTACAACATCATATTTACCGAATGAAAACTCAAAATATTTCACTGCCGACTATAATCTTATCGATTGGTTGCGACAGTTTTCCGTTGAAAAAGACGAAGTTTATATTCGCGGATTTTTAGGTAAAATGTTGTTCTCAGGTGAAGAAGTATTTAAAAAGTCAAATGTGCTTTCCGGAGGTGAAAAAGTAAGATGTATGACCTCTCGAGCAATGCTCGCAGAAGCCAATTTGTTGATTCTTGACGAACCAACCAATCATTTGGATTTGGAGTCTATAACAGCATTTAATAATGCTCTTAAAGATTTTAAAGGTACAGTATTATTTGCTACTCATGACTTTGAATTTGCTAATACTGTTGCCAACCGAATTATTGAGCTTACTCCAAACGGTTGCTTAGACAAAGAAATGACCTATGAAGAATACGTAAATAGTGAAAAAGTAAAAGAACAATTGGAGCAATTGTATTAGTTTGTATTGCTATTTTTCATTGTACAGTTAGTCTAAATTTTTGAGTTCGCTTTAAAGTAGTAACCCCTTAAAATCTTTTCTTTCGAACTTTGATTCTTTTGTATATTTGGCTTTTATAACAACTTAAACATGGAAAAAAAACGTTGTAAAGAATGTGGAGAATCATTTTCAGGAAGATCCGACAAGAAATTTTGCTCCGATGCTTGTAGAAATTCATACAACAATCATATTAACAAAGATGTTATAAACTTTATTCGCAACACAAATAACCGACTACGAAAAAATTGGAGAATTTTAGAAGAAATTAATCCTTCCAATAAAATAAAAACAACTAAAAAACATTTGCAAAACAAAGGATTTGATTTTAGCCTTTTCACAAGCATCTATAAAACCAAAGATAATTCTGTATATTATTTTTGCTATAATCAAGGGTATCTTGAACTTGAAAATGATATGATTCTAGTTGTAAAAAACAACAATACAGAATAAAAAGTTTATTAAAACTGAAATGTTGATAACTGAAAACAGAAATGATGTAACATTTTGTTAAAAAATACGTTACTTTATAACCATGAAAAAAGTTGCAATAAATAGTACTCTTTTGATTTTTTTACTCTTGACGGTATCGTTTTACAACCCTTCGTTGGAAAAAGTAGAGCTAATGTCTGTTTCAGGAATAAGTGATACCACTAATTATACCTTTGTAAAAGCCAGTCAAATATACTCAGAGCGTTGGGACACTTTAAGTCAACCCAATTTTTGGAGAACTTTAATGGGTATGCACCATGATTCAGCATTAGTTAATATCAGTACCACACGACAAATTATTAAAAAGGTATCTCTCAAAGAGTGGAATGCTATTTCTGATATAGAAAAAGACTGCTTTAGAGATAGCGTAAGAAGTTATTATTCACTTCCAAGTGAAACAAGAATTTTTGTTACAACCGGAAGGCAATTTTTTTATGATTTTGACAGAGTGATACCTGTAATTAGCCGTGGAATAGAAATATTTAAGGAAAACAAAGTTGATCCGTTCTATGCTCAAGCCATTTTGCTTATTGAAAGTCCAAATAAAATGCAAAAGTCAGAAGTAGGAGCGTATGGTTCCTTTCAATTGATGAAAGGAGTAGCTCTTAATATGGGATTAAAAGTTAATAAATATATTGATGAACGCAGAGATTTTGATAAATCTGCATGGGCTGCTGCAAAATTAATCAGAACCATTTGTATTCCTGAATTAAATAAAATACTAAACGAAAAGTGCATTTCATACAACCCAAATGATTTATGGTACAGATTAATGGTGATGCATGTATATCATGCGGGAGCAGGTAATGTAAAAAAAGTTTTAGAAGTTATCAATCCTTCAGTTGGAGATAAAGAATTAATAACTACAATGTGGCAAACAGAAGCCGGAGGATTTAGAAATGCCTCACAAAACTATTCTCAACTTGTAGTGGCAAGCATGATTGAGCTTGATCATATTATATACAACCGTTGCCATACAATTTATTCAGACAACTTTTAATAGTAATTTCAATAAAAAATAAAACAGTCATTGATAATTCAATGACTGTTTTATTTTGATTTTAGTGATTTATTTATAATTTCGTCTATTGTTTTTTTTTGAGTCATTCAAATCAAAACATTCTCACTTTATAATAACATAAAATCAGAGAGGTATGAAAGTTGGCATTCCATCAGAAATTTCACCAAATGAACTGCGTGTAGCAGCAACTCCAAAAACTGTAAAAAGACTTATAAAGCAAGGTTTTGAGGTTTTTATTCAAGATGGAGCAGGAGTTAAATCAAATTTTTCAAATACTGAATTTAAAGAGGCTGGTGCAACAATAGTTGATTTTGCAAAGGATATTTACTCAAATTCAGATATAGTTTTAAAAGTACAAGGACCGACAAATCAAGAGATTGATATGATGAAAGAAGGGTTGGTGTTGTTAAGTTATCTGTGGCCGGCACAAAATCCAGATTTATTACAAAAATTAGCCAATCAAAAGGTAAATGCCATTGCAATGGATTCAATACCCCGTATTTCCAGAGCACAAAAAATGGACGTTCTTTCGTCTATGGCAAACATTGCCGGATATAGAGCAGTGATAGAAGGTTCGTTTTATTTTGGACGATTTTTGAATGGACAAATAACAGCTGCCGGAAAGGTAGAACCAGCTAAAATATTAGTTATTGGAGCTGGAGTAGCTGGTCTTGCAGCAATTGGTGCTGCAAATTCATTAGGAGCAATAGTTAGAGCTTTTGACACCCGAAAAGAAGTAGCAGAACAAATAGAATCCATGGGAGCAAAATTTCTTACTGTTGAAATTGACGAAGATGGAGCAACATCTTCTGGGTATTCAAAAGAAATGAGTGCAGCTTTTATTGAAGCCGAAATGCAATTGTTTTTAGAACAAGCTGCCGATGTTGATATCGTTATCACTACAGCTCAAATACCCGGAAAACCTGCTCCAAAATTGTGGCTAGATTATCATGTGGCTGCCATGAAACCAGGTTCAGTAGTGGTGGATTTAGCTGCATCAACAGGTGGAAATTGTACTCAAACAAAAAATGGAGAAATTTGTAAAACTGAAAACGGAGTTACTATCATTGGTAAACTCGATCAATTACCAACTCAAGCATCTCAACTTTATGGAAACAACTTATGCCATTTGCTCGATGACATGGGAAAAGCCGAAAAATTTAAAATTGATATGGAAGATGCCATTGTTTCTCGAGCAATGGTTACTTATAACGGAAAAATCAATTGGCCGCCAGCGCCACTTCCTGTTAGCCCCACAGCAGGAGGCAATGTAAAAAAAGTAACTGCTCCAACTGCCGAAGAAATAAAACAATCTGAAGAAGAAAAATCAAAAAAAGCAGCTTTATCAACATTAATAAGTCTGTGTGTAGTAGGAGGACTGTTGCTGTTTGTGGGAGCTTTTGCTCCATCTGCATTCATACAACATTTTACTGTATTTGTTTTAGCAGTATTTGTTGGTTGGCAAGTAATCTCAAATGTTTCTCACGCATTGCATACCCCGTTAATGGCTGTAACCAACGCAATTAGTGGAATTATTGTAATAGGAGGGCTTCTTCAAACTAAAAATAATGTCAGCAACATAATGACTATTCTTGCTTTTATAGCAATTTTGGTTGCAAGCATTAATATTGTTGGTGGGTTTTTCGTTACACACAGAATGTTAAAAATGTTTAAAAAATAAGATTTGTAAATTATGCACATAATAAAAGAAATACAAACAGCAGCATACTTATTTGCAAGTATCTTGTTTATTTTAAGTTTAAGTGGATTGTCATCACAAGAATCTGCAAAACGTGGAGTTTTATACGGAATAGTAGGTATGATTGTAGCTATAATTGCTACGGTAATGGGACAAGGAGTTGAAGGTCATGTTTATATTATGATTGCTATTGCCATTGCTTCTGTTGTTGGAATAATGGTAGCTCGCAAGGTAGAAATGACTGCAATGCCTCAATTGGTTGCAATACTTCATAGTTTTGTTGGCTTGGCTGCTGTTTTAGTCGGCTTTGGTTCGTATTTAGACCCGAAATCACATGAATTGACTGGTGCTGAACACATGATTCATCTTGTAGAAGTTTTTATCGGAATTTTCATAGGAGCCATCACTTTTACAGGTTCAATAATAGCATGGGGTAAATTAGACGGTAAAGTACCTTCAAAACCTTGGAATTTTGCAGGACTTCAAATCATGAACCTGATTTTACTTTTGATTTGTATTGCTTTAGGTGTATTTTTCTGTGATGCTGAAGGAACTGAAGGTATGTTATTTTTAGGAATAATGACTGCAATAGCATCATTTATTGGTGTTGTACTTGTAATGGCAATTGGAGGTGGTGATATGCCTGTGGTAGTATCTATGTTGAACTCATATTCAGGCTGGGCTGCATCTGCGGCTGGTTTCATGCTAAGAAATGATTTGCTGATAGTTACCGGTGCGTTGGTAGGAAGTTCTGGGGCAATTCTCTCTATGCACATGTGTCATGCAATGAATCGGTCATTCTTTTCTGTAATTTTTGCCAGTGGTGGCAGTGGATCTTCTAAAGGTGGTGAGAAAAAAGCAATTGAAGGAGAAGTTACATCTTTAAACCACGATGAAGTAGCAACACTATTAAAAGAAGCTAAATCTGTAGTAATAGTACCTGGTTATGGAATGGCTGTTGCAAAGGCTCAATATCCTATTTATGAATTGGTTCAGATATTACGTAAACAAGGAAAAAACGTACGGTTTGCCATTCACCCAGTTGCCGGTCGCTTACCAGGTCACATGAACGTCCTTTTAGCTGAAGCAAATGTACCTTATGATGTTGTCTTAGAAATGGATGAAATTAATGAAGATATGCCTGAAACTGATGTTGTTATGGTTATTGGAGCAAATGATGTGGTTAACCCTAGTGCTCAAGATGATCCGGCAAGTTCTATTTATGGAATGCCTGTTATAGAAGTGTGGAAAGCTGAAAAGGTTATAATTATGAAGCGTTCAATGAGTGCTGGATATTCAGGGGAGGATAACCCATTGTTTTATAAGTCAAATTCAGAAATGCTATACGGTGATGCCAAAGACAGTGTAGATAAAATTTTAAATAATTTAAAGAAATAGAACCAACACAAAAAAAATGCTATCAGTCCGATAGCATTTTTTTTTAACAAATTATAAATTACCCTTTGTTTAGATTTTTAAGAATTGTAAAAGCTCTGTCAATACAATCGTCTTCAACAATAATTGTAAACTCATGCATGGTTGAAATAATATCTAAAATATTTATTCCTTCCCAAGCAATTTTTTTGAGTATAAAATAATAAATACCGGAAACATCAGCATTTTCACTGGGTAATTTAATTGTTAATGAGGAAAGATTTTTTGTTTCTTGTATCAAAGTTTCGTGTTTGAACAAATTGTCTATATCATCATGTTCTGAATCACTAAGTATAATGGTAGTTTCATAAACACCTTGCGAAAAAGCAAAAAATGCATCTTTTTTTCCTTTGATTTTTTTTAATAAATCAGCTTGTCTATCAACTATTGTTTCTGAATTTTTAAAAGTATAATAAGTAATTCTTGAACGAACAGTAATATCTCCTAATTTACTGATAACTTTTTTTACTTTGATTTTTAAATTCGGATCAAATTTTGGTGAAAGCCTTTTCAGAGCCATAACAATAGCTCCAATTTGCACATCTTTTTTAGTTAATTCGTCAATTTCTGGTTTTATTTGTCTTGAAAGCGATGATAGGTTAATTATATTTTCAGCTAAAGCTTCTTCTAAAAAAGGTGATTTCTTAATTATTTCTTCTACTAATACGTGAGTTGCTTTCATACAATTTTTTTTATTTTTCCCTTATTATTTAATACTGTTAGTTAATTTTTAGATAATTCAAATTTTCGTTTGATTTTCGATTGCAAATTTATGAAACCAATAATGAAGTTAAATTTTTAACACAGAAAATTGATATTAAACAATCTGTAGTTTTTTATTTAAGCATTCCAATTTTCAAACAAAATGAGAATAAAATTTTAGATTTTAAAAATAATAGAAGTTCAACAATAATTTTTTGACATAAGTCAAATCTGTTTTTTATAAACTTGAAAAATTGTTGAAATCATTTTACAGAAATTTGAAATACTGCATTAAAATTTTAGTTTCTTTATGGGGGATAATAGTAATTAAATGAATTATATTGAATTAAGCATTGAGGTAACACCAATAGAACCCGGAAGAGATATTTTAATTGCAGAATTAGCGGAAATCGGTTTTGAAAGTTTTGTTGAATTCGAACTCGGAGTAAACGCATATATACAGGAGAGTTTATTCAATGAAGATGAAATGAAGCAATTGTTTTCATTCAACAGTAGTGAATTTAAAGTAAGTTATCACCAAAATAGAATAGAAGATCAGAATTGGAACGAAGTTTGGGAGAAGAATTTTGAACCGATAAATGTGAACCAACAATGTTATATCAGAGCCCCATTTCATGAAAAGAAATCCAATATTGAATATGATATTGTCATTGAGCCTAAAATGTCTTTTGGAACAGGACACCACGAAACTACCTATCTGATGATTGAAGAATTACTTAAAATGGAAGTTAAGTCAAAAAAAATACTGGATATGGGTTGTGGAACCGGAGTTTTGGCAATTTTGACTGAGAAACTAGGAGCATCAGAAATTGTGGCAATAGACATTGATGAATGGGCTTATGAAAATACAGTAGAGAATATCAAAACGAACAATTGTTCCAAAATTAAACCTCTGCTGGGAGGTGCAGAGTGTATTGCTCCTCACAAATTTGATATAGTAATTGCAAATATCAATAGAAACATATTGACTAAAGACATGGATAAATATGCTGATTCGCTTTGCTCAAATGGACATCTTTTATTAAGCGGTTTTTTTGATTCAGACACAGAACTATTAATAAATCATGCAGAAAAACTACAGTTAAAAATAAAGAGCAAATCCATTAAAAACGAATGGACCTTACTTCATTTAATCCGTTAAAAAAGATGAGAAAAAAATTTATACTTCTGATTTATATTTGTTTAGCAAGCATTTCCTTATTGGCACAAACAAAGATTAAATCGTTTTCTGCAGACTCCTCAGCATTTTTTAAAGAAATGGAAGAATTCTTATCCGCTTCAAGAAAAGAAGAAGGAAAAGCAGTTATGGATGAATTTTCTTGGGATTGGTTTGGTGGTAAATTTTCAAATGAACAACGAACTGGTGTTTACAAAATGGCAAATCTGATGCTTGATAAAAAAAGAAAACCATTTCCGGATTTTAGAAACTACCTTTTTACTATATCAAAATTCGTTAACAGTAAATATCAAACCCCTGAATCTTTTGTGGCGTGGCAAGCAATATTGCAACAATTGGTTGACGACAAAAACAAAAATAATTTCACAAACTATTTAGAATCATGTAACTCACTGTTTGATGAAAATGCAATATATAAATCTGCTGCTAATACATGGAAAGCCAATAACAGCAATTATAAATTTGGGTTTGACAGTTTGCCAACTATCGAATTTAGTGCATTAACATTAACGTGTTATTCGAAAGAAGATAGCTCAGTAATTCATAATACCAAAGGTAAATTTTATCCAACCCTAGGAATTTGGTATGGAGAAGGAGGAAAAATCACATGGGAAAGAGCCGATTACTCACCAGATTCTGTTTATGCAGAAATAAACAATTACTCCATTGAATGTAAAACACCTGCTTATGAAATAGAAAATGTAACATTCTACGATTACACACATTTTCAGAAACCATTGAAAGGAAAATTGTTTGAAAAAGTTTTAGCAGGTGTAACTACCGAAAATGCAACTTACCCAAGATTTGAGTCAAACGACAAACGTATTAAAATTAGCAATATAGCCAAAGGGGTTGATTATATTGGTGGATTTGCACTTCACGGCAGAAAATTTATTGGCAGAGGTGATGCAGAACAAGACGCCTTTTTTGTTTTCTACAGAAAAGAACAACCTTTTATGAAAATCGGTTCAAAAGCCTTTGTAATACGACCCGAGAAAATAGTTTCAGATGTAGCTTCCGCAACCATCTATTTAGATAAAGACTCTATTTACCACCCCGGATTATCGTTTAAATTCTTTCAAGAAGAACGCAGATTAACCCTGATTAGAGATAATCAGGGAATTAAAATAACACCTTACTATAACTCCTTTCATCAAGTGGATATGGACTTTGAAATGCTAACATGGAATTTAGAAGACCCTCTCATTCAATTTGGAAACTTGGTTGGAGGTACCAAAACCGATGCTACATTTTCTTCATCAAACTTTTTTAAATTAAATATTTATCAGGATATGACAGGACTTTCCGACCAAAACCCGTTGTATCAAATAAAAACCATGGTTCAACAATACGATACTAATTTTTTAACTGTAGAACAAGTTTCTAACTTCATGCGATTATCAAAAGAGCAATCAGTGTCTTTGTTATTAAACCTTACTTATGCTGGTTTTGTGTTGTTTGATTATGATAACATGAATTTTATTGTAAAAAATAAACTGTTAGACTGGGTAAAATCTAGTGCAGGAAAATTAGATTATGATGTAATAAACTTTTTTTCAAACATTAAAGGTGCATCAAACGGAACATTAAGTTTGTTGAATTATGATTTAACGCTCAGGGGAGTAAATAGCATTCATTTGAGTGATTCTCAACAAGTAACAATCTATCCCGACAATCAAACCTTGATATTGAAAAAGAATAGAGATTTTGATTTTAATGGTGTTGTACAAGCTGGTAGATTTGATATAATGGGAAGCAACTTTTCATTCAAATACGATAATTTTAAAATCAATATGCCAAATGTGGATTCTCTGCGTATTTATGCCGAAACCGGACAGGTTGATGATTTAGGAAAGCCAATTATCAAGCCGGTAAAAACTGTAATCAATAATATAAATGGCGAATTATTGATTGATAAACCCAACAATAAATCCGGAATAAAACCTGTTCCTGAATATCCTATTTTGAACAGTTTTAAAAATTCATATGTTTTTTATGATAGCAAATCGATTCAAGAGGGAGCTTATAAAAGAGATAATTTTTATTTTGATGTAAAACCTTTCACCATAGATAGTTTGGATAACTTTACTAATGCATCACTTCAATTTGAAGGTTCGTTAAAATCAGCAGGAATATTTCCTGATTTCGATGAAGTATTAAAACTTCAACCCGACCATTCTTTGGGATTTGTGAGAAAAACACCTCCAGATGGATATCAAGTATATGGTGGAAAAGGAAAATTCACAAATGAAATTAATCTAAGTCATAATGGTTTGAAAGGAGATGGAAAAATAAATTATATCGCATCAACAACATATTCAAATGAATTTATTTTCTTACCTGATTCAATGATTGCAGTAGCACAAAATTTTGTAGTAGAAGCAAGCCCGGTAAAAGTAGAATTTCCACCGGTTGAAGGCAAAAATGTGAAAACAACTTGGGTACCGAAAAAAGACTTTATGATTCATAAACAAATAACAGAGCCAATCCGAATGTATGATATGAAATCGGTAATGCACGGACAAACCAAAATTACTCCCGATGGTTTATCCGGAAAAGGAACATTTGAATTTGAAAAAGCCGAAATGATTTCAGAAGAAATACAATTCAAGTTTCATGAGTTTTTTGCAGACACAGCTGACTTTAGATTAAAAGATACCGAAACTGCAGGTGAACTTTCGTTTTCAACTAAAAATGTAAATGCTCACGTTAGTTTTAAAAATAGAAACGGACATTTTAAATCTAACGGAGGAGGTTCTGTTATTGAGTTTCCACAAAATCAGTACATCTGTTTTATGGATGAATTTATTTGGTATATGGACAGAGATGACATAGAACTAACTGCCGGAGAAAGTAAAGAAAAAGATGCAAGTGATGTTAAACTGGAAGGAGCTCAGTTTATTTCTGTTCATCCGCAACAAGACTCGTTGAGTTTTTTCTCAACAAAAGCAACATACGACTTGAAAAAGAAAATTATTGATGCAAAAGGAGTTAAGTTTATGAATGTTGCTGACGCAATGGTTTATCCCGATAGCGGTCAAGTAGTGATTGATAAGTTGGCAAAAATGAGAACTCTACACAATTCAAAAGTTGTTGCCAGTTATGTTACACAAAACCATCATATATATAACTCAACTATTAATGTTTTTGGACGAAGAAAATATGCAGGCAGTGGATTTATTGACTATGTAGATGAATTAGAAGGAAGACAAACTATTTATTTGGAAAATATTGGAGTTGACACAACCGGTCAAACATACGCAACAGGTGAAATTGCAGATACTGCAAACTTCAAGTTAAGCCCATATTTTGAATACCAAGGTAAATTAAAACTATTTGCTAACAATGAATTTCTAACTTTTTCCGGAAAAAGCAGAATAGTACACGATTGTAACTTGCTTCCAAGAGAATGGTTTACTTTTGAATCTCAAATAAATCCGAAAGAGATTTATATACCTATCGATAGTAATACTCGAGATGCAAATAATAATCCATTGTATGCAAGTGTTTTCAGTAGCCCTGACTCATTAGGAGTTTACACATCATACCTAAATTATAAAAAATTCCACTCACATATTGAAGTACTCAGAGCAACAGGATTTTTATTTTACGACAAAGAAAACAGCGAATATAAAATCTCAAATAAAGACAAATTACAAGAGATGTCATTTACCGGGAATTATTTGAGTTTAAATACCAAAAATTGCAAGTCTTATGCCGAAGGAAAAATCAATTTAGGTGCTGAATTCGGTCAGGTAAAAATAGACGCAGCAGGAACTCTTACTCAAAATTTAATTGACAATGATGTTGTATTTGATTTGGTGGTTTTGATGGATTTTTTCTTTAGCGACGATGCACTTAAAAATATTTCAAAAAAAATTCAACAAGCAGGTTCACTTGACCCGGTTAAATTAGATAGACCTGTGTTTGAAAAAGGATTAAGAGATGTGATTGGTAAAACTGAAGCTGATAAACTTATAGCCCAACTCAACTTGTATGGTGAATTTAAAAAGTTACCCGAAGAGTTGAAAAAGCCATTTGTTTTGAATGACATTAAATTCAAATGGGATGATGTAAACAGAAGATATAAATCATTAGGAAAAGTAGGAATTAGCAATATAGGAAAGGAACAAATCAATAAGTACGTTGATGCAAAAATTGAAATCATAAAAAAACGAAGCGGAGATATTTTAAACATGTATATTGAAATTGACAAAAACAATTGGTATTTCTTTAATTATACCAGAGGCATAATGCAAACAATTTCATCAGACGCTGATTACAATACTTTAATTCAAGAAATGAAACCGGACAACAGAAAGTCTAAGGCAGAAAGAGGTGAGGAACCATACCAATTTATGTACTCTTCAGACAAGAAAAAAGTTGATTTTTTACGAAAATTTGATGAATAGAACGAGCTATCAAAATCTAATTCGAAAGAAAAAAATGGTAAAAAAATCAAATAATGAATCTATATTGTATATTCGTAAATTTGTCGGTTGACCATTTTAAATAAATGAAACTAGAAGTTATTTTTAACAGATTCATTCTTACAGGATTTATTCTGTTGGTTTTTAATGCCAAGTCATCAGCACAATTTGCTTCACAAGAAGAGTTAAAAAAAACTGCTGAAACTTATTTTGTTCAAGAAGAATATGACAAAGCCCTACCATTATACACACAATTATTGAGCAATTACCCCAAAGACCCTGACTATAACTTTAGATACGGAACTTGTTATTTTTTCGCAAATAGAGACAAAGAAGGAGCTCTTAAATATTTAAATTTTGCAGCCTCAAAACCTAACATCAATCCTCAAGCTTTTTATTTTCTGGCATTAGCACTTCATCACGAATATCAATTTTCAGCAGCCGAATCAAACTACAATAAATTTAGACAACTTGGGTTAGCTAAAGATATTCAAGAGTTTCAAGTGGATAGAAAAATTGAAATGTGTAGAAATGGAGCAACACTTCTAAAAAGTATGACCGATATTGGTGTACTTCAAAAGAAAGAAATTAAAACAACAGAATTTTTCAGAAGTTATGATTTAAAAGGCATTGGAGGAAAAGTAGTTGTTAAACCCGATGAGTTTAAAACCAAATACGATATAAAAAAGAAAGAATCATCAATTGTTCATATTGGCGATAACGCAAATATGGTTGTTTTTTCATCGTATGGAAATGATGGTAAAAACGGAAAAGATATTTTTAAAGTGGTGAAACTACCCAATGGAGAATGGAGTAACCCCTCTGTTTTTCCTGATATCAACACCAAATTTGACGAAGATTATCCTTTTCTCCATCCTGACGGACAAACCTTATATTTCAGTTCAAAAGGATATAACAGTATGGGTGGGTACGACATTTTTAAGTCAACATTTGATGCGAATACCGGAAGGTGGAGTTCTCCGGAAAATATAGATTTTCCTATAAACACACCCGATGATGATATATTGTTTATTTCTGACATAGATAATCAATTGGCATATTTTGCATCTTCACGAGCAAGCAAATTAGGAGAGTTGACTGTTTATAAAGTAAAAGTGGATAGAGTACCCTCTGAAAACACTATTGTTAAAGGAATTTTTATTGCCGAATCAAACCCCAATCAGAAGTCAGCCACTATTTCAATTTTAGATACAGAAAAGAATAAAAAATATGGGGTTTTCACTACACAAAAAGAAACGGGAGAATATGTATTGGTTTTCCCTGGTAATGGAGGAAAATTTAAGTTATTGGTTGAAACAACAAACACAGCTCCAGTACATTCAGCAGTGGTTGAGTTACCTCAATTAGATGGTTTTAGGGCATTGAAACAAGAATTAAGATTGGTAGGAGAGGGAAGCAGCGAAAAATTAGTTGTAAAAAATTTATTTGACGAATCTGATGAATTTGACTTTAACGACCCACTTATTGTTGAAAATTTATTAAAATATAAAGCAAAAATGGATGTTAACATTTCTGAAGATGAAATTTCAAATAACACTGCAATTGCTAACAAAACTTCCTTAGAAAAATTTTCAAACGAAGAGCTGAAGTCTGAATCTCAAAAAACAAATACCAAGTTGACAGAAAATGCTAAGTTATCTAAATCTCAAGCCAATTTTTCCTATGACTTAGCTATGCAAAAAGCAACAGAAGCTAAACAATTGTTTGTTCAATCCGAACAACAGAAAAAAATTGCCAGTGAATCACAAGTTTCTGACGAAAAAATTGCTGCATTTTCAAAATCTGAACAATTAAAATTAGATGCAGCAAAATTGGTAAACGAATCTGTTACTGCTATCAACATTGCAAAATCATTAGAAAGTGAAGCAGTTGAAAGAGAAAGTGACATAAAAAAATCGAATGAACTTAACCAAACCGTATCTTCAAAAATACTTGCAGGAAACAGAAAAGACGCCGAAATTGCATACAATGAATTAGCAGAAATTGCTGATGCAACCTACAATAAGGAGTCGGCTGTTGAAAAAGAAAAAGAATTAGCAACAAAAAAATTGGAAGAAAAAGAAGTTCAATTTTCAAAAACAAGAAACAAAGCATTAGAATTATCAAACCGCCAGAACGAAATAAATGAACAAATCGACGCATTAACAACTAAACTAAACAAATCATCAAAAAAATCGGAAAAAGAAGCTTTTCAATCTGAAATAGATGCTTTAAAAATTGATTTAGAAGATGCAAAATATGACTTAGGTGTTGCGTTAGATGAAGAGAAAAAATTAAATAATGAATTAGCTGAGATTAGAAATTCAACAACCACAACAGAAAATATACTTGATGAAGTTGGAAAAGTTACGACCAATACTACTTCAAAAATCATTGATAAAACAGCTTTAAACAATGAAATTGCTTTTTTTGAAAAACAAGGTTTAGTTGGCTTGTATCCAACAACTACAGTAGAAACTAAAGAACTTGCCGGTTCATTTGACTTAACAAAACAAAAAGAAAATTACACAATTATTTCTGACGATGGTAAAGTGATTGACTACTCTACAAAGCACAGTGCAAAAATGGTCGATGCTCAACAGTTGACTACAGAACCAGAACGTTCTACAGAAATGGCAGCAATACATAATCAATGGGTTGCTGATATTAAAGAAGAGCTTGAAATTCGTCAGAAACAATTGGAAAGCACTTCAAATTTAAATGACAAAACAAAATTACAAAGTAGAATAGAGGTATTAAAAAATCTTCAAACTGAAAAACAAAAAGAAGCAGATAAATATTCATTATTGGCTCAACAAAATTCAACTGAGAATACTACTACAACAGCTATTACTGATTCTAATGGAAATATCACCAATTACAATCAAGATTTCGAAAAGAAAATTACTGCTTTAGACAGCAAAGAAAATTCTAAAAATGTAATTCAAGAGAAAATTAAAGTATATGAAGAATGGAACAAAGCAGGAAACCAGGAGCTGCTTTTGAAAAAAATTGAATTGAATAATGCTGAAGGTGAAGATAAACTTTCTATTGAATCAAGGGTAGAGGAATTAAATGACCTAATAAAAAATAACAATGAATATATAGCCCTATACACCGATAAACTCAATGAATTCACAGAAACCAATTCTAACTCAACAATAGCTGCAATTGCCACTGAAAATAAAGACGACAGTAAAACCACCAATACACCGATAGATTATTCAAAATACGACTCAAAAATCATAAGTTCAAATGGCGAGGTAGCTGATTATTCAACAGATTTTAATAGTCAACTATCAAAATCTGACGGAATTACTGACCCGCTTTTAGCAAGTAAAGAAAAAGAAAAAATTACACAAGAATGGATTGAGGCTGTTGACCAAGAAATAGAATATAGAAACGATTTGCTCGTAAGAGCTTCAGAAAGTGAAAAACCGGAAATTTCAAGAAAAATTGCCGAACTAAAATCAGAAAAAACCTCTTTAACTGAACAGTTATCAGACATTCAGTTGGGTAGAACCCAACAAGAAAGTATGTTAGCTTCAAAATCCAATGTTCAAAATCAACCGACAAATTTGAACTCCGAAATATCATCTAAAAATAGCCGTGAAGCTGTTGAAACAACCAATGGAGATTTTTATGTTTCTGAAAATGCAAAAAAAGAGTTTTTGGCAATAAATTCTCAACAATCGGATTTAGATAGATTAAAACAACAACTCGAACAAAAATCTGTACAAGCATCACAAACTACTAATGAAGCAGAAAAAACACAATTGGTTTCAGAGATTAGCAACATAGAAAATCAAATTGAACAAAAAGAAATTGAAATTGCTCAAACAATTGAAAAATCAAATAAAGCAGAATATTACAACAACCAAGAAATACTCTCTAAATACAAACCCAATCAAAGTTCAACTGACAACAATTTAATGATTGCTGAGATGAAACAAGATGAAGCTGTTACCTATTTTGAAAAAGCACAGGAAGAACGAGAAAAAGCGGCAAATATTCAATCTGATAGAGAAAAGAAACAATTCATGACTAAAGCCGGAGAGTTAGAAAAAACGGCAATTGAAAAACAAAAAAATGCAATTGAAATTTATAAAGACAGTTCAGTTGAATTGGCTGTTTCTACAGAAAAACAACAATCTTTGCCGAACAACACAAATACACCGAATTTAAAATCTGAACATTCAAATAATAACATCAACAATCAAACTCTTGAGATTGAAAATTTAACCGAAGATGAAAAACAGGTGCTAGCAACTTTATCCCCAATTCAAATAGAAGAAATAAAATCATCACCGGAATATAAAGAATATCAAGAAGCAAAAAACAGTTCCAGAAGACTGTACAAAGAAGCAGAAGTTGATTACGTTCAAGCAGCAAAATTTGAAGAAGAAGCAAACGATCAAAAAATTCTTGACAATAGTTTGAGCAAGATGGCAGAAGCAACTACCTACGAAGCTGCTAAAACCAAACTCAAAGGTCAGTTGGTGAAGTTGGCAAATATGATTAAAGAAAACGAAGCAAAATCATTGGCTTTAAATACACAAGCAGCATCAAAGAAAAATGAAGCAGAAGCTAGTAATATAAAAGCAGAACAGATTGTTTCGAACAAGTCAAACGCCAATGAAATTAAAGCAATAGAAAAAGCAGAATCGAAAAATGTTGATTTAACTGCAATGATAAACAACCGAAAATCTTCTGAACCTAACAATACTAATGAGGAAAACAACACACTCGCAGCTAACCAGCAAAATACTACCAATCAACCTGCTTTAAACAACACAGAATCCACAAATTCTAATTTGAATAACAAACAACAAATTCCAACTGAGACTAAAAATACTACAACTCAACAAAATAGCGATAATAGTACAGTTATAACTGAAAACACTTCAATAAACCAAGAATCAACCGATTCAAACCAAAATCAAGACAATAATTCCCAGTCAATTCCAAAAAATGAAAACGTTAATAATACTACTGACAATACAGAAAAAGCAGTAACAACAACCGAAAATAGTAATACTGAAGAAATTCAACCGATTGATAATAATATAAATATTGAATCTACCCAAAATAGTAGCAAACTACCAACTTCTACAGAATCTAACAACGCTGAACAAACAGCAAGCAACAACACAAATACACAAAATAATCAATCAGAAACAGTATTGTCTAATCAGCAACAAATACCATTATCAAAAATTAATGAAATCCCTGATGTTTTAACCTCTCCAATTTTTGTGTTAACTCCAAACAACTCACCGGTTTACAGTGAAACAAACAAAATACCAGCTACGACTAAGCTTCCTGAAGGTTTGATTTTTAAAGTACAAATTGGAGCATTTAGAAATCCAATTCCACAAGATCACTTCAGAGGTTTTGCTCCAATAATGACTGAAGATGCAGGAAATGGAATTACCAGATATACCGCTGGACTTTTCAATACTTTCAATATGGCAAACGAAGCAAAAAATGCGATTCGAACCATAGGCTATCCAGACGCGTTTGTGGTTGCATTTTATAACGGAAAAAGAATCAACATCAATGAAGCAAGAGCAATGGCTTCTGGTGGTGCTCCAATAGCTTCAAATGAATCGAATGAAACCAATGCCACGTCAAATCAAAACACTAATAACCAAGTAAGTTCTTTAGTTGGAAAAACAACTAAAATTCCTGAAACAAGAACGAATGTGGAGTTGGTTAATGATGGAAGATCAACAGATGTAAACAAAATAAAAGGAGTTTTCTTTACAGTTCAAGTAGGTGTTTATTCAAAACCCATTACATCAGAACAATTGAATAACGTAACTCCTCTCAATAGTGAAAAAACTCAAAATGGATTAATACGCTATACCTCTGGAAATTATAAAAACATAAACGACGCTACTATTGCCAAAGACCGAATTAAAGGAATGGGAATAACTGATGCATTTGTTGTAGCCTATGCAAATGGAAATCGAGTGTCTGTGAATGATGCCTTGAGTTTTATCAACAATGAAAACCAAACTACTTCAAATCCTGTAGAAACGAACGAAACTACTAGTTCACAAACATCTAGCACAATAACAAATCCAACTACAAACGAAAACTCAACGAATACATCTATACAAACAACTCAAAACAATACAGAAACACCTGGTAACAATCAACCAAAAGAACCTATCAATCAAAAGGAAATCGGAGAAAAATTAAATTTAGTATTTAAAGTATTATTGGGTGAATATGAAGAAGAAGTACCTGTTGATGAAGCTGCAGTTTATCTTAAAATTCAAAGCAGAGGAGTTAAAATAAGCGAAGAAAACAACAAAACTATTTATTCAATTGGAGAATATCCAGATTATCCATCAGCGTTGGATATGCAAATTGAAATGAAAACAGAAGGTGTTAAAAAACCTAAAGTAATTGCATTTAAAAATGGCACACCAATTGAAGTAAACGAAGCACTAGAATTAGTTAAAAACAACAAATGAAAACAAAGTCGATAGAAAAAATTTCAGGTAAAGAAAAAACGAGCAAATTGTGTCAGTTAATTCTATTTAATGATGATATAAATACTTTTGATGATGTAATTGAATTGTTAGTAAAATACTGCAACCAAAACGAAATTCAAGCCGAACAATGTGCAATGCTTGTACATCACACAGGCAGATATTCAATCAAAGAAGGTTCTTTTGAAGAATTATTTTTAATTGGAGAAATGTTGTCAGTTAATGGGCTTACTGTTGAAATAAAATAACCTTAAAAATGATAAACAAGAAATTAGCAATATCAATTCTCATAATTGTTGGAATAATTGCTTGCAACAAAGTTCCAATTTCAGGAAGAAGACAAATGAACCTATTGCCCGAAAGCCAATTGATGGGAATGAGTTTGACACAATACAACCAGTTTCTTGGGGAAAATCCACCGGTTTCAGAACAAATTGAAGATACTAAGCTTATAAAAAAAGTTGGTAATAAAATTGCCAGAGCTGTTGAAAAATATATGAAAGACAACGGTATGGGGAATCAAATTTCAGGATACAAATGGGAATTTAACTTGGTTGACCAAAAAGTGATTAACGCTTGGTGTATGCCAGGTGGAAAAGTAGTTGTTTATACTGGAATTTTACCTGTAACGCAATCTGAAGCTGGATTAGCTGTTGTTATGGGTCATGAAATTGCACATGCTATTGCACGTCATGGAAACGAAAGAATGAGTCAAGGAATTGTGGCTGCTGCCGGAGCAGCAGGGTTGGCTATTTCATTAAAAGAAAAACCTGCTGAAACTCAACAATTATTTTTATCTGCTTATGGAGTTACTACAGGAGTAGGAATGTTGGCTTATGGCAGAAATCATGAAAGTGAGGCTGATAAATTAGGAATGGTTTTTATGGCAATGGCAGGATATCAACCATCAGAGGCAATTCCATTTTGGGAAAGAATGAAAGCTGCATCTGGTGGAGGGGGTACACCTGAATTTTTAAGCACTCACCCGAGTCATGATACTAGAATTGAAAGAATTAAAGAATGGTTGCCAACAGCAGAATCATACTTTGTTAAGGCTGTTGATTAATTGCTTCAAGGATAATATCACAGGCAAATTTAATTTCACTCTCAGTTATTATTAACGGTGGAGCAATGCGTAAAGAGTTACTATTGAATAAAAACCAATCGGTTAAAACTCCTTTGGTTATGCAACAATCAATCACTGATTTATTGAATTCAAAACTTTCAAACTCAAGAGCAATCATCAATCCAAAACTTCTGAATTTTTTTATTTTAGGATGAATCAAATTTCTTTCGAATAATTTTCTTTTTTCTTCTACACCTGTAATTAATGATTTGTCGGCAATCAAAGTTTGAAGATTTGCTAAAGCAGCAACACAACTGATTGCGTGTCCACCAAAAGTTGTAATATGACCGAGAACAGGATTATTTTTTAAACAACTCATGATTGAGTTAGATGAAACAAAGGCACCAATAGGAAAACCACCGCCCATTGCTTTAGCAATTGTCAAAATATCAGGAACTACCTGAAAATGTTCAAAAGCAAATAATTTACCGGTACGACCAAACCCGGTTTGAATTTCATCAAAGATTAATAAACTACCGGTTTCATCACATTTTTTTCGTAGTTTCAGTAAAAAATCATTTTTGGGAATAATTATTCCTGCTTCTCCCATTATAGGTTCAACAATAACACACGCCGTATTTTTAGAAATTTTTTCAATGTCTTTTTCACAGTTAAAATCAAGTTGGATTATTGATGGGAGTAGGGGTTTAAATGAATTTTTATATTCATCACTGCCAATAATACTCAAACATCCCTGAGTGCTACCGTGATATGCATTCTTAAAACTTATAATTTCTTGTCGTCCGGTGTACCTTTTAGCCAACTTCATTGCTCCTTCGTTAGCCTCACTTCCTGAGTTAACAAAATAACACGAATCCAGCGGAGATGGTAACTGACTGATAAGTAACTGGGCTAATTTCACTTGAGGAGATTGAACAAACTCACCATAAACCATTAAATACGTATATTTTTCAAGTTGTTCTTTAACTGCATTAATAATTGCAGGATGTCTGTGTCCCAAATTGCTTACAGAAATACCCGAAATCAAATCAAGATAAGTTTTGTTGTTTATATCGGTTAGATACATTCCTTCTGCTTTTTCTATTTCTAAACAAAGTGGAAAATCACTAGTTTGAGCAACATGTTGAAGAAATAATGTGCGTTGACTAATCATAAAATTTCTATTTTTTCAACAATAATACTGTTAACACTCCAAGCCTCTGGAGGAGAAGCAAATAAAGGTTTTGTTTTTGACCAAATGGATTTAAATAAATCTGAATTTCTGTAATTTTCTAAATCTTGTTCTGAACACCAGAAACTATATGTAAAGAATATAGTTGGTTTATTAATATCTCTTAACAATTCCAAATGATTGACACCTTTAAAATTTCTAATCTTTGTTTTATTTTCATTAAATAGATTTAAAAAAGTATCTACATTTTCAGGCTTAAAGTTCATTTTTACAATTCTAATCATGAAAAAGAATATCAAATTTTTCCATCGTTTTTAAACCAGAAAGTTTGTTTAAATTTCCATTACGCATAGCAATTTCTAAATATCCGGAAGAATTAAATAATGCTAACACTCCAGATTTTTCAACATCGGTATATCTTTTAGATAATATTTTCACATCAGCTGTTCTACTTTTTAAAAATATTCCAAAAGGTCTGTTTTTTCCTACACTTTTAAAAAGAGATTCATGAATGTTGGAATGTAAGTTTCCGTAATGGTCAATATAACTTATCATGCCTTGAATACTATTTGCTGTATTGGTTGGGGCAAAATTGATTTTTCGATTGAGTTCAGATTTTGGTTTACCTATGACTTCTATTGGTTCTCTTTTTGCAAGGTTACAAGCTGCTTTTACATAAATATCTTTTACTGGGAAACATTCTTTATCTGCTTCTTGTTGAATTGATATCTCAAAAGCTTTTTCCGGTGGTGTGTCAAAAATCAATGATAATATTCCATTATCAGGGCATATAAAATATTGTTTGTGATTATAGACAACAACATGAGAATTGTGTTTTTCATTTTGAGGTTCAACTCCAATTATATGAATAGTACCATCAGGAAAATCTTGGTAACAATTACGAATAATATGTGCAGTTCTTATTATGTCAGATAACGGTATATCGTGAGTGATATCGACAATCGTAACTTCTGGAACTAATTTTAGTATTGTTCCTTTAATTGATGCAACGTAATGATCAATAGTTCCAAAATCTGTAGTAAGTGTTATTATTGGCATCTGACATACTTTGTTAATAATTAATTCAAATAGAATTTAATTGTTGCATTCTAATTATTGAAATTTACAGTTACAATAAAGACCAAAGTTAAAAATTAAATACTAAATTTTTGAACGAAAAAATCATTGAAATTTCAAGTGTTAGCCCAGTTGAATTATTTGGAGTAAATGAAACAAACCTAAGTTTAATTAAGTCATTCTTTCCAAAAATCAAGGTAATATCAAGGGGCGATAAGCTAAAAGCAATCGGAGAAGATAAAGAGTTAGCATTGTTTGAAAAAAAAATTGCACTTTTAATTGAACATTTGCTAAAATACAAACAATTAAATGAAAACCATATAGAAAGACTTTTGGAAGAAAAACCAAACATAGAAAGTCAAACTCTTGAACATGATTCAGAAGTTCTTGTTTTTGGTAATTCCGGTTTGGTTGTTAAAGCTAGAACAGCCAATCAACGAAAACTAGTAAAAGAATGTGAAAAAAATGACCTTGTTTTCGCTGTTGGACCAGCAGGTACAGGTAAATCATATACTGCTGTAGCATTAGCAGTACGTGCATTAAAAAATAAAGAAGTAAGAAGGATAATTTTAACCAGACCAGCCGTAGAAGCCGGAGAACATTTAGGATTTTTACCCGGCGATTTAAAAGAAAAGTTAGACCCATATCTACAACCATTATATGATGCACTAAGAGATATGATTCCTATTGAGAAACTAAAAGAAATGCTTGAAGATGGAACAATCCAAATAGCTCCACTTGCTTTTATGCGTGGAAGAACACTAGATAGGGCTTTTGTGATTTTAGATGAAGCTCAAAATGCCACGAAAAGTCAGTTCAAAATGTTTTTAACCAGAATGGGTAAATCAGCAAAATTTATAATCAATGGCGATGAAACTCAAGTTGATTTACCTAGAAACCAGCAATCAGGATTAACCCAAGCAATAGGTCTATTAGATAAAGTAAAAGGAGTCTCAATTGTTCGATTTGATGAAAAAGACGTAATTCGACACGATTTAGTTAAGAAAATAATATTGGCTTATAAAAACCATTCTGAAAATTAAAAAATTCTCACAATGAACTTTGAAACAATTAAATACGATAACTATACATTGATTAGTTTTCAATCAGAAAAATTAGATTCTCTTGTAGCTCCAGATTTAAAATCTGAATTCGTACATATCAACAAACAAAAAGAACGAAATATTTTAATGGATATTAGTAATGTTAAATATTGTGATTCGTCGGGGCTAAGTGCTTTGTTAATTGCTAACCGAATTTGTAAAGAGGCTAAAGGTTCATTTATCATTTGTGGAATTCAACCCATGGTAAAAAAACTACTAAAAATATCACAATTGGACAAAATATTAATCCAAACCCCAACACTTCCGGAGGCCATAGATTATTTATATATGGAAGAATTAGAACGAAACCTGGGTGGAGATGATTTAGATGACTAAGTTCAGTATTTTAATATTAGGAAGTGCTTCAGCATCTCCAACTTTGAATAGAAATCCGAGTTCACAGCTAATTAATATCAATGAAAATTATTTTTTAATTGATTGTGGGGAAGGAACTCAATACAGACTTAGAGAACATAAGATAAAATTTCAGCGTATTCACCATATTTTTATCAGTCATCTTCATGGCGATCATTATTTTGGGCTTCCTGGACTGCTGCAAACCATGAGTTTATTAGGTAGGAAATTACCATTAAATCTATATGGACCACCACAATTGAAAGAAATTTTAGAATTGAATTTTAAACATTCGCAAAGTTTTTTAAAATTTCCATTGAATTTTTATGCTACAAACTCTCAACAACAAGAAGTCTTGTTAGAAAATGATTTCCTTACTGTCAGCACTGTAATATTAGACCACAGAATTCCATGTACAGGTTTTATTTTTAGAGAGAAGCAAAAACCTTTTAAAATTAACCCTACAGCAATTAAACACTTTAAAGTTCCTCACTATCTAATTTCAGATATTAAATTGGGTTCTGATTTCTATTCTTCAGAAGAAAATAAACTCATAAAAAATGGCCTTTTAACCTTTCAACCCGATAAATCTTTTAGCTATGCATACTGTTCTGACACTAAATATAATGAGCAAGTAGCACTTCAAATAAAAGATGTTGTTGTCCTTTATCACGAAGCAACATTTATAAACAAGGACAACAAAAGAGCTTCAGAAACATTTCATAGCACAGCAGAACAAGCAGCAAAAATTGCAACAATAGCAAATGCTAACTTATTGATTATCGGTCATTTTTCAAATAGATATTCAAATTTGAATATTCTCTTGGAAGATGCAAAATTGATATTTGAAAACACATTGTTAGGTATAGATAATACCTTTATTGATATGTCAAAAATTCAATAAATTCGGTGTTAATAGCTTGTTGATAACTATTAGAGGTGCTTTGTTATTGATTTTATAAAACTATTACATTTGATGAGTAAACATTAATATTAACTTTTAAAAATTAAAAAAAATGAACAAAGGAGAATTAATCGACGCAATCGCTAAAGGTGCTGGTTTAACTAAATCTGATGCAGGAAATGCTATCAACGCATTTGTTGCTGCTGTTTCTAAATCTTTGAAAAAAGGTGATTCAGTTCAATTGATTGGTTTTGGAACTTTCTCAGTTTCTAAAAGAGCTGCTAGAACAGGAAGAAACCCACAAACTGGAAAAGAAATCAAAATTGCTGCTAAAAAAGTTGCAAAATTCAAAGCTGGAAAAGCTTTAGCTGATGTTGTGAAATAATTAATTTCTGACAGAAACAAAAAAACCCTTGCTGATGCAGGGGTTTTTTATTTATAATAAATTAAAATCAATTGATTTTAACTTGCTTTAATGATAACATGTTAATTGGGTTGATTCCTAACTCACTAACGTTATTCTGAACCAAACGCACTACTTCATCATAATACAAAATAACTACAGGAGCTTCTTCAATCAGAATTTTATCCATCTCTTGATACAAATGAAAACGAATGGAGTCATTAATTTCTGTTTGAGATTTTTCATAAAGTTTATCGAATTCAAAATTCTTGAAATGAGTGTAGTTTGGACCGTGTGGAGTAAAGTTTTTACTGTAAAAAAGAGCTAAATAATTTTCTGCATCAGGATAATCAGCAATCCAAGATTTTCTGAAGAAGTTCAATTCTGACCTGGCAACCAATTCTCTATGAGTGGTAGCTGGCAAAATATCAACTTTAAGTTTAATTCCGATTTCACCGAGTTGATGCTGAATGAACTCGCACAAATCAACATAACCAGCAGTTGTGTAAATAGTAATTTCAGGCAATCCTTTTCCATTTGGAAAACCTGCTGAATAAAGTAATTCTTTTGCTTTTTCAGGGTTGTAAGTATATCCTTTTACATTGTTTTCATCGAATGAAGGCATTCCTTTGGGAATAAACCCTGAATTTGCCGGAGTTCCAATATCTTTTCTTAGGTAGGAAATCATTTGTTCTCGATTAAACCCATAATTGATTGCCTGACGAATCATTTTCTTTCTTAGTGGGCTGTTTTTAACAACTTCTAGGTTATCATCAACTAAAATACCAAGATATTCTGTATTCAAATACGGGTTAGTCATCATGTGTATTTTTCCTTTGTATTTTTCTTTAAGTTCACCTTTTGCCGTAAAAATTTCTTCCTTATAACTTCCTTCTCTTCCGGAAACAAAATCCAAATCTCCGTTCAGAAATTTTAAAAATTCAATTTCTTCATCTTTAATAAAGGTAATGGCAATGGCATCAATATAAGGAAGAGAATTACCTACGCTATCTTTTTCAAAATAATTGTCGTTTTTCAAGAAAACCATTTTATTGCCTTCGTCCCACATTTTAAATTTGAAAGGACCTGTTCCTACTGGATTTGATGAGTAATCGTTTTTATAATACTCAACCACTTCATGTGGCACAACTGAGCAATATTGCATGGTTAATATACCTAAAAATGGAGGAAAAGGCTGGTTCAAATAAATTTTGAGGGTTGTATCATTTACAGCTTCAAAAGGTGAAAAATTATTTTCTTCTAAAAAATCCAAGTTATTGAATATCCACGCTCCGGGTGAAGCAACTTTTGAATCGATAATTCGATTAAAACTATACACAAAATCATGAGCTGTTACATTTCTGCCTTTTCCATCTTTAAACTTTTCGTGGTCATGGAATTTGACATTATTTTTTAGAAAAAAAGTATAGACTTTCCCATCTTCAGAAATTTCCCATTGATTTGCAATGCAAGGAATTATATTAAGTTTATTATCCATTTGAACCAAGCCATTATATAATTGGTTGCATGCCCAAATGTTTTCAATATTTCTTGAAAAAGCAGGGTCTAAAGATGTTACACCTGCAGATTCATTGTATCGGAATATTTTTTTATTGGCTAAACTTTCAGAATTGTTAGCATTTTCACAACTTACAAAAATTAGGGTAACCGATGCAAGTAGTATTAATGATATATTTCTCATACAATTTGTTATTTAATATGTAATGTTAACCATATCCAAGAAAGGAAATAATATGCTGAAGCTGTTGTTTTCAACACATTTTTTAACATACTATATTAAAAATGAAAAAGCTATCAGAAAACAAATCAAATTAGCAATTCCCATATATTTGCAAACTTAAAAAAATGATATGGGACTAAAATGTGGAATTGTAGGCTTACCAAATGTCGGTAAATCTACCTTGTTTAATTGTCTGTCAAATGCAAAAGCACAGTCAGCAAATTTTCCATTTTGTACCATTGAGCCAAATGTGGGAGTAATTACTGTTCCAGATAATAGGTTGGAAATGCTGGAAAAATTAGTCGTTCCTGAGAGGGTAGTCCCAACAACAATAGAAATTGTTGATATCGCCGGATTGGTTAAAGGAGCTAGCAAAGGCGAAGGGTTAGGTAATAAATTTTTAGCAAATATCAGAGAAACAGATGCAATCATTCACGTACTAAGGTGTTTTGATGATGGAAATGTTGTTCACGTTGATGGTTCTGTTAACCCTGTAAGAGATAAAGAAATAATTGATATCGAATTGCAGTTAAAAGATTTTGAAACTGTAGAAAAGAAATACGATACAATTAAGAGAAAAGTTCAAACAGGAGATAAATCAGCAGTTAAAGAAGGCGAACTCTATCAACGGATTCTCAAGACTTTAGAACAAGGAAAGTCTGTTCGAACAATTGAATTTACGGAAGAAGAAATGGAGTTTGTAAAACCTATGTTTTTAATAACCCAAAAGCCTGTTTTATATTTATGTAATGTAGATGAGGGTTCTGTAAAGAATGGCAATGCACATGTAAATGCTGTTAAAAACGCTGTAAAAGATGAAGGTGCAGAAGTATTAATTATTGGCGCTCAAATTGAAGCGGATATTGCTGAGCTAGAAACCTATGAAGAAAGAAAAGAATTTTTAACCGATTTAGGCTTAGAAGAAGCTGGGGTTAACAAATTAATACGTGCAGCATACAAACTACTTGAGCTATATACTTATTTCACTGCAGGTGTAAAAGAAGTAAGAGCATGGACAATAAAAAAAGGAATGACAGCACCACAAGCAGCAGGTGTAATACATACCGATTTTGAAAAAGGATTTATCCGGGCTGAAGTTATAAAATATGCTGATTTTATAAAGTATGGTTCTGAATCTGCTGTAAAAGAAGCCGGAAAATTAGGTGTTGAAGGAAAAGAGTATGTGGTTGAAGATGGAGATGTTATGCACTTTAGATTTAATGTTTAATCATATAAACTATGGCTGGAGATTTTAATTATTACAGTTGGGTGATACTACCAATTATCATTTTTATTTCCAGAATGACAGATGTAAGTTTAGGTACACTGCGACATGTTTTTATCTCTAAAGGATACAGAAAACTTGTCCCATTTTTAGGTTTTTTTGAGGTACTTATATGGATTATTGTTGTTGCCCAAGTCATGCAACATCTCTCAAACTGGGTTTGTTATATTGCTTATGCAGGGGGATTTGCCGCAGGAACGTATATGGGCTTACTTATAGAAGAGAAGTTGGCTTTAGGTTTACAAGTAATTCGGGTGATAACCAATCAAAATAGTGATGAGTTAATTGCCGAACTAAAAAACAGCAATCATGGAATAACCATTGTTGATGCTCAAGGGGCATACGGTCCTGTAAAAATGATTTTTACAATTATTAAACGTAAAGATGTACCTCAGGTTGCTTCGAAAATTGCCACATTTTTACCTAATGCATTTTTCACGATTGAAGATATAAAAAACACCAACCAAGGGGTGTTTAATAATAAACCCAGATACAATTGGTTGTATAGAAAATCAAAATAAATCAACTGATTAATTTTTTTCCGAAATCATTCAGATTTATTCCATCAAAATTTCCTGAACTCATTAATAATAAAACAGTTTCATTATAATTTTTTGATTTTAAATGGTCAAATAAGTCGTTTGAATTGTTATAAACCTTCACGTTTTGAGTTCCAAAAGCATTTTTTACTTCGTCTGATGTAATAGGAGATAGTTTTTTGTGTTCAATTGTGTGTGGATTGTAATACACAAAAGCCTCATCAGCATTTTCCATGCTATTTTTATATTCACTCAAAAAGTTTTTATTTAAACTACTAAAAGTGTGTAGCTCCATGCAGGCAATCAATTTTCTTTTGGGATATTGTTTTTTAACTGCTTCGGTTGTTGCTTTTAATTTTGAAGGAGAATGTGCAAAATCTTTATAAATAGCAGTATTCGTTGATTTAGCAATTAACTCCAAGCGTTTTGCAGCACCTTTAAAACTTTGAATAGCTTCATAAAATTGGGTATCATCAATTTTTAATTGATTACAAACCAACCTGGCTCCCTCGATATTCTGTAAATTATGATCGCCAAAAACTTCAAGAGGAATTTTATTTCCATGTATTAATAAAGATGTAATTCCGTTTTCAATAGTATTTTCAGGTGTTTGGTACCCAATTCTTTCTATATCTGAATTAGGAGTTACAAGAGCAATTTTGTTCACTTCAATATCTGATTTACAATAAATCAAAACTCCATCTTTTTCAATGAGTTTGATGAATATGCTAAATTGTTCAACGTAGTTATCAAAAGTTGGGAAAACATTTATATGATCCCAAGCAATACCGCTAATTAATGCAACGTGTGGATGATAGAGGTGAAACTTAGGTCGTAAATCAATAGGTGAGGATAAATATTCATCACCTTCAAGAACAATAATTGGTGCATCAGTAATTTTTACCATAGTATCGAAGCCTTCAAGTTGTGCACCGACCATATAATCAAAATTAATTTTTAAGAATTTCAAAACATGTAGAATCATTGAAGTTATTGATGTTTTGCCATGACTACCACCAATAACTACACGTTTTTTGTTTTTAGATTGTTCATAAATATATTCTGGATACGAATAAATTTTAAGTCCAATTTCCTGTGCTTTAAGCAACTCTGGGTTATCTTTCCTTGCATGCATACCAAGGATAATAGCATCAATATCAGAAGTTATTCGGTTGGTATCCCATCCAAATTTTTCAGGTAAAAGTCCATACGATGCAATCCTACTTTTACTAGGTTCAACAATTTCGTCGTCAGAACCTGAAATTTTATATCCTTTTTTGTGTAACGCAATAGCTAAGTTGTGCATTGCACTTCCACCAATTGCAATAAAATGAACTCTCATGGCTTTTTTATGTTTTTGCTAACTTAATAATATATCTATATCGGCATTTTCTTGAATCGAATCAATTTTCAACAACAAGTTGTTATTTCACTTCCTAGCCTTAAATTTGAGGTAAATTACAAAAATAAAAAATGAAAATTTATCCAATAAATACAGGAAATTTTAAGCTCGATGGCGGAGCAATGTTTGGTGTTGTTCCTAAAACAATTTGGCAAAAAACAAACCCTGCAGATGAAAACAACATGTGCAACTGGAGTATACGTTGTTTGCTAATTGAAAATGATAATAAACTGATTTTAATTGATAATGGCATCGGAAACAAACAAGACGAAAAATTTTTTAGTCATTACTATTTACATGGACAAGATACATTGGAAGGAAATCTTAAAAAACTGGGTTTTGGATTAGATGAGATTACCGATGTATTTTTAACTCATCTTCACTTTGACCATTGTGGTGGAGGAATTAGTTGGAATAAAGAGCATACTAAATTTGAGGCTACTTTTAAAAATGCCAACTACTGGACTAACAGTAGGCATTGGAAATGGGCTACAGAACCAAACCCAAGAGAAAAAGCTTCATTTTTAAAAGAAAATATTCTACCAATGCTTGAACTTGGTCAAGTTAAATATACTGATAAAGAACAGTTTAATAATTTTGATTTTTTATTGGTTGATGGTCATACCGACGCTATGATGATTCCTCATATTCAATATCAAGGTAAAACAGTAGTGTTCATGGCAGACTTGTTGCCATCTGTTGGACATATTCCACTACCTTATGTGATGGGCTATGATACCCGACCATTAATTACTATAGAGGAGAAGGACAAATTCTTGAAATTGGCTGCAGAAAAGGAATATATATTATTTTTTGAACACGACTCGATAAATGAATGCTGCACACTTCAACAAACAGAAAAAGGAGTTCGGCTTAAAGAAGCTTTCAAATTCAGCGATATTTTCAGCTAATCCATGGATAGAAAATTTTCAATCTTTTTTTGTATTCTATTTATTTTTATGGAGCTGACGGCACAAGATGCTTCTATATTAATTAAAAGTATTGATACATCTAGATTTTATGTGAGGATAAATTCAAATCTAATATCGGAATCACCTCTGAAATCAGTAAAAATAAATGGTTTTAATGTTCAAGGAAAATATACTCTTGAAATTGAAAATTCAACAGATACCCAAAGATTTAATACTCAGATTTTTATACTCGATAAAGGATTCTGTCATTTTTATATAGTTGATAAAAAAGGTATTACATTAAAAAAAATAGCTCCTGATATTGAAAATATAGATTTAGAAACTCAAATTATTCAACTGGGAGTGAAACCTGATGAGTTTGTAAAAAACGATACTGTTTTAAAAGATTCATCTCAAGTCAAGGCAGAAGAACATTATAAACTAGAAGGCTATACAGGAAAAATAGGTTGTTCGTTTCCAATAAAAGAAGAAGACTTTAATGGTATATTGGTAAAAATTAAAAGTCGAAATTTAGAAAACGACAAACTGCAAGCAGCAAAGGAGCTGTGTGAAAATAAATGCATTTTAACCAAACAAGTTTCTGAAATTTTAACTACATTTGAATATGAGGAAACAAAACTGGATTTTGCTTTTTTCATCTATCCCGAGTTGTTTGATGTCGATAATTTTATAACAACACTCAAACCCAACTTCAAGTTTGAGAACAGTATAGACCAACTAAAACAGCAATTTCAAATTAAGAAATGAAAAAAACAGCATTAAAATTCGCTTTTATACTTGTGAGCTTTGTCAATACTGTTCAATTCTCATATTCACAAACTGTAACCGACTCAAGCGATTATTATCAAAAAACTGTTGTTTTAGAAACCTTTAACGGTGGAGAATTTGTTGGGAAAATTTTAAAAAATGACGAAAGAGAAATATTGATTGAAACTAAAGATAAAGGCAAAATTATTATACCAAAATTTGAAGTAAAATCAATAAAAGATTTGACAGATGGAGATTTAAACTCAAAGGGTGAATACGTAGGGGAAGAGGTTTTTTCTACGCGATATTTTATAACAACCAATGCACTTCCAATCCGAAAAGGAGATCATTATGTATTGTGGAATTTATATGGTCCGGAACTGCAATTTGGAGTTAAAAAAAACTTAGGTTTAGGGATTATGACAACATGGATTGGAACCCCAATTGTAGGCTCTATTAAATATACTTCTCAACTATCAGAAAACTCGAGTATTGGCTGTGGAGCGTTAATAGGCACTGGGGCTTGGTTTGCTTATGATTTTTATCTAGGATTACCCTATGGTGTTTACACCTATGGAAACCGCAAGCAAAACATTAGTTTTTCTGCTGGTTATGGAATAATTGGGTATGAAGGAACCGCTGATGGAAATGTTTTACTAGCAGTTGGAGGAATGAAAAAAGTAAGTAAAAAAATAAGCTTGGTATTCGATTCTTTTATTTTACCTCAAGTAAGAAACAACACTTCAGCTTTTGACCCTACAACAAATACCTATTACAATACGACAACATATAGCCCAGTAGCATTATTATTACCGGGAATTCGTGTGCATGGAGGAGTAAAAAGTGCTTTTCAATTTGGTTTTGCAGGTATATATGCAGATAATAATATGGCTCCACTGCCAATTCCTTTTTTACAGTGGTATGTGAAACTATAAACTATTATTCTAAGATTTCGTTGAGTTTTACTTGATATAGTTCAAACGAATTGAGATTGCTGTGCGAACCGTGTTCTATAGGGAAAAAAGAAATTTTTTTATTCAATTTACTTAATCTGACACTAGAGTTGAATGGTATTGTTTCATCTTCGGTTCCATGAAAAATATAAATGGGAATATGTATTTCGGGTAAAAACTTATTGTTTTTAAACTGATAGTGAAGCAAAATAGAAGTAGGTAAATATGGATAATGGAATTTAGAAACATCAAAAAAGTTAAAATAAGGAGTTTCTAAAATCAGTATCTTAGGATTATTTTCATGAGCCAATCGTGTGGCAATCCCTGTTCCCAATGAAATCCCAAAAACTACTATTTGATTTTCAGTAAACTTTGATGTCCAAATCTTATAAATCAATAAGGCATCTTCATAAATCATTTTTTCGTTTCTAATAGAGCCTGTACTTTTTCCAAACCCTCTGTAATCAAACATCAACACATCATAACCCAACTTCAAAAAGTCGAATGCTCTATTTCCCCAATAATCAAGATTACCAGCATTTCCATGTAAATAGAAAATTAATCCTTTCGGGTTTTTAACTTTAAAATGAAGTGCATTCAAAACATTTCCATCGGGTGTGGTATAATTGAGTTCTTCAAACTCAGAATCAAAATTGAAAACGAATTTAGAAGATAATTTTTCCGGATGAAATATTAGCTTCTCTTGAAAATAGTACAATGCAAAACCCAAACTCAGAACAACTGATGGAACGATAATTGAAAGGTATAGAATGTAGTTTGGCACGTTAAATGTCTGTTAAATCTGAATTATCAAAAAAGAAGTAGAAATTAATATTACTAAATTTGAAAACTAAATTTTTATAAAGTTATGAAGAAACTCTTTGTTTTTACTATCCTTTTGCTATTTTGTTTGGTTACATTTTCAGCAAATGATGCTTATAAAATAAAAATAAAATTCAACGGTCTCAAAGATACCACTTGTTTTTTAGGTAATTACTATGGAGACAAACAATATTATAAAGACACCGCCAGAGTTGATTCAAAAGGATATTGTGTGTTTGATGGAAGCGAACCATTAAAAGCCGGTATTTACAGTATAATTATAAACAATACTCTTTTGTTTGAACTGGTAGTTAACGAACCACTAATTGAAATTGAAACCGACACGGCTAATTATGTGAAAAAACTGGTTGTACTAAAGTCTGAAGAGAATAAACTTTTTTACAAGCAGCTGTTTTTTGTTGCAGATAAACAGGTACGTACTGTTGAGTTACAAAAAGAAATTTCAGACACAACAATTTCCAGCTTAGCCAAAAGTGAGGCTAAAAAAGAAATGGAGAAGATAGCCGATGAAATCAAAGAATACAGACTTCAATTGATAAAAAACAATCCTAAAACTTTTGTGGCTAAAATTCTAACAGCTAAGAAAGAACCCGATGTTCCTGAGTTTTCAGAGATAAAAAATGACTCCATACAAAGGGTTGAAAAGTATTTTTACAATAAAAACCATTATTGGGACGAATTTGATTTCACCGATTCCAGAATGGTACGAACTCCTATCTATCACTCTAAACTCGATAGATTTTTTAATAAAATTGTAATTCAAAATCCGGATAGCATTATCCATGAAGCAGATATTATTATTGCTAAAACCAAATCGGATTCTGATATGTTTAAATTCACGGTTCACTACATAACGAACAATTTTGAGAAATCAAAAATTATGGGCATGGAAAGTGTTTTTATTCACATGGGCTTAAAATATTATACACACGAACTGGCAACATGGTTGGATTCAGCTCAAATAGAAAAAATTAGAGATAGAGCAAAAGTTATGGAGCCACTTCAAATAGGTAAAAAAGCAATAAACCTCTCTTTAATGGACACATCGGGTCATTGGCAAAATTTTTATAGCCTTAAAACCGATTATACTATTTTGGTCTTTTGGGATACAGAATGTGGACACTGTAAAAAAGAAATTCCTCAACTGGTTGAGTATTTTAAAACCATTAAGAATCAAAGTGTTTCAATATTCACAGTTAATCAAAACAACGAAGATTCATGGAAAAAATTCATAAAAGATTACAATATGGATTTCGTTAATGTTGCCGTACCGGTTGAAGTTTATACTGACCAAAATAAAGTGAATGAATATGTTTTAAGTGGAAAAACAGATGTAAAAAGTTTAAATTTTCATATTACTTATGATATATACAGCACACCTCAGATATATTTGCTGGATAAAAACAAAACAATTATTGCTAAAAAATTGGACATCGGACTGTTGAAACAAGTGTTAGAAACCAGGTATAACATAAAATAATGAAAAGACTACTACCTTCAATTGTTGTAGTTGTTACTGGAATGATTATAGCCTATTTTTTAATTAAACCTAAACAGTTGCCAATTTATAACCCTTCAGACATTAACCCTAAATTGGTTGATTCATCTATACAAGGAGTTACTCAGAATCATAGAATAGGGGAGTTCAAACTCATAAATCAAAACGGGAAAGTCATTACTCAAAACGATTTTAAAGATAAAATTTATGTTGCTGATTTCTTTTTTGTAACCTGCCCTACAATTTGCCCTAAAATGACAAAACAAATGACAAGAGTATATCAAAAATTTGAGCAAAACTCCGAAATAATGCTTCTTTCTCATACAGTTATGCCGGAACACGATTCGGTTTCAGTACTCAAAAACTATGAGAAAAAAATTGGTGTTTCAGATAAAAAATGGCATTTTGTAACCGGAGATAAAAAACAAATTTACAACTTAGCAAGAAAAGCTTATTTTGCAGCTATAACCGATGGTGATGGAGGTCTTGAAGATTTTATCCATACCGAAAATTTCGTGTTGATAGATAAAGATAAAAGAATACGTGGTTTTTATGATGGAACTTCAGAACAAGAAGTGGACAGACTAATTAGTGATATTTCTACGTTAATTAATGAATACGATTAAATCTACCATAATGAATAAAATATTTTTTTTAATTATTTCCAGTATAACTATTTTTTCTTGTAACAAAGGAATAAACCAAAACAATATGTTTAAAGGTAGAGAGGTTACAAATAATAAAAAAGGAACTTTCGACACCGGAGTTCGTCGAAATAAACCCATGAGTGTTCAGTATGCTGAAGAAGCTCAAAAAGAAAATAAAGATGCAACCAACCCTAAAAAAATGGCAAAAGAAGCTGAAAAAGAGCTTTATCAAAAGAAAAAAGCCATGATTAAGCATAATTCCCAATTTGCAAAAAAGAAAAAACATAATGTTAAAACCACTAAAGAGCTGCCTAAAGACAATGCAGAATAATTTTTAAGTAATTTTAATTACTTATTAATATGTCCTATAATGGATTGCATTATGTTAATATAGCTTAGGTTTTTAAAGAATTAATTCTTTAAAAAGGGCAAAAAAAATTATTAAAAAATTTCATGTAAGGGTTTAAAATTTGCTATTTTTCATAGCAATTTTAAACGCTTACCTACCGCTTTTTTTAGCAAAAAATGGGTAAAGCTTTTTCTGCTTTACTTATTTTTTAGCTGCGTGAGGGATAGAAGCGGCATCCTTTCTGTTTTTCACAGAAAGATACAGCGGATAGCCCGACCTTTAGGGCACGCCCAAATCATCTAACTTTGCCTTAATAGAATTTTAGAAACTTTTCTATTTAATTTCTCCCTCATTTTTCAAATTATCTATCATTTGAAGATATACTTCTTCCCAAGAATTGCCTGTAACACCAAAATAAGAATATTGGTTAACATCTTTATAGTTAATTGATTTTACTCCATTATTTTCCTGACAATCAAGAAAAACCTCAATGTTATCTTTAATGATTAATCTACCAATTAATTTATTGATAACTTCCGAGCGAGTCATTTAGATTCCTTTTAAATTATTTTTGTAACTTCAAAATTGGTAATTTTAAAATATATTTGTATCAAATTAAAAACTAAAAAATATAAAAGAAAACTAAATTAAAATATTGTATAGCGTTAAGCTGTATTACTTGCTAGAGAAAATTGGGAATTTCAAACGCAACAAGTTATACAGGCAAAACGCTCACCGCTTGGGGTGGGCTTTGCTTGTTTTGTTGTGTGGGTATCCCAATACCTCTCTAGCAGACAAGTATTTGTTCCACCCCTCTTTTTTTTGAGGGGATTTATTAACTAAAGTAACCTCGTTATGATTAAAATATTATTGGTTGATGATAGTGCTGTCATCAGAAAATCTATCAAGTTTGTTCTCGATGGTCAACCTGAAATACAAGTAATTGGCGAATGTGCTGATGGCAATCAGGTAATCCCTTATTTACAAAATAATAATCCCGATGTAATCATAATGGATTATCGTATGCCAATACTTGATGGCGTTGAAGCTACCAAACTGGTAAAAGACTTATTTCCCGAAATAAAAGTGATTGGTTTTTCGTGCAATGATGATATAATTACCAAAGAATCTTTTCTTAAAAATGGAGCGACTGGTTTTTTGTCTAAATATGAAGCCGACAATAAAACTATTATTGAAGAAATAAATACCTGCTATTTAACTACCTGAGTGTTTATAGGCGTTTCAAGAATAAAACTATTTATCTAAATTTATCCATCAGAAGAAAACATGAAAATAAATTTTTATTTATTGATAATTTTTATTTACTTTTAAATATCTATTCTTTTTTGAATTAGAGAGAACTTATTATAATAAAATGAATAAATGTACTAACTAACCCTAAAACTTTATATTATGAAAAAAATAGCCCTAATCTTTTTGTTTGCTATGATAGCAAATTTTGTGTACAGCCAATCTGCACAACCACAAGTAAATTCAAATCAGCAACCATTATGGCAAACTGGAAAACTTTATGTTAAGATTGACAACATTTCAAATTTAGATTTAAGTACTTATCCTAGTATATCAAATCAGGATTTGGCTAATATAATGGCTCAATATGGTGTTACAAAAGTAGAGAAGCCGTTCGCTGCATTAAATACTCCTGAATTTGACAGAATATATCGGTTCACTTTTACGGATACCTTAAATACGGATAGTTTTATTGTCCATCTACTATATCTAAATGATATTGAATATGCCGAGAAAGTACCTATGATGTACCAGCAAATTATTCCAAATGACCCGATGCTAGGAAGCCAGTATTATTGGAATATGATTAATGCTGATGGGGCTTCAACTATTTACCAGACTAATCCTAGTCCGTTGAATACAATTGTTGCTATTGTAGATGATGCTGTTATGACTACACATGAAGATTTAGCTGCTAATATTTTTACATTAAACAGAGATGTTGCCAATTTGGATAATAACCCTAACCCTCCATTTAGCGGTATTGCTGCTACCAATGGAACAAGATTTTCTCATGGAACTCATGTTGCAGGTATTGCCAGTGCGGTAACCAACAATAATTTAGGTGTTGCTTCTGTTGGTTGGAGTAATAATATTATGGCTATTAAAACAAGACTTGATAATGACCCCTCTACAGCTATCCCTTTTGGATATGATGGTATAGCTTGGGCAGCAGCTAATAATGCAAGAGTAATTAATATGAGTTGGGGTGGTGCGGCTTTCAGTCAGGCAGAATATAATGTTATAGTTGCAGCTCGAAATTTAGATATTGTACTCGTAGCATCTGCTGGTAATAATTATTCTCCAAATAGCAATTATCCTGCTGCTTACGGAGAAGGAAGCACAGGTCAATCTTGGGAAGTAATTGATAGAACATTAGTTATTGCAGTAGCCGCTCTTGATATTAATAATGACAAGTCATTTTGGGGATACAATGGTTTTGGACAACCTATGGGGTCTAATTTTGGACAATGGGTGGATATTTCAGCTTATGGTACAGCTATACTTAGTTCTATTTCTAACTCTTCTTTTGGATTACCTATAATTAATTAATATGCAAATTATGATGGAACTTCTATGGCTGCTCCAATGGTTTCTGGAGTGGCGGGAATTATGAGGTCGTTTAATACATCAGCTACTGCAACTGATATTTATAATTGCCTTGTTTATTCAGCTAACCCAGATATTTATAATGCTATTTTACATCCAACAAATAATGCAGGAACAATGGGATATGGGAGGTTAGATGCAGAAGCTGCCCTAAAATGTTTAGGAGTACCTTGTTCCAATAATCCTATTGCCGTAATTACTCCTAGTTCAACCAGTATTTGTCCTGGAGGAACAGTTACATTAACAGCCAATCAAGGAATAGCATATTCTTGGTCAACAGGAGCTACAACTCAAGGTATTACCATAAATACATCGGGTATTTATTCAGTAACAGTAACTTTTGCTGGTGGCTGTACTGCAACTACTTCTTTTAATTTACAGACCGCAGATACACAAGCACACTTAGTCGTTACAGAAAATTCAGGGTTATTGCCTAATGATGGTATATTATGTGGACAAGATATGCTTCAACTTTCTTCATATTTTGGATTAAGTTACCAATGGAGTGCATTTGGTGCAACTACACCAGGAATACCAGGTACGATTAATGCCGGTCCAAATAGTAATTTACCTTTTACATGGAATTATTGGGTAATTATTTCAGGTGTTGGAGGGTGTTCAGGAGTTGTTGATACAGCTTTTGGAACTGCTATTTGGAATTTACCTCCAACAATTACTGTAACATCATCATCACCAACAATTTGTATAGGGGAATCTACTAACCTTACTGCAAGCGGTGCTAATACCTATATATGGAGTCCTGCTACGGGATTAAGCAGTACAACAGGTTCAACAGTTACTGCTAGCCCAACAACAACGATAACATATACTGTTACAGGCACTGATGTAAATGGATGTGAAGGTGTAACAACAGTTACAGTTACAGTAAACCCTTTACCTACTGTTGTTGCAACTGCCAGTCCCTACACAGTATGCACAGGACAGTCATCAACATTAACAGCAAGTGGTGCTTCAACTTATACTTGGAGTCCTGCTACTGGATTAAGTGCTACAACTGGTTCAACAGTAACAGCAACCCCATCGGTAACAACCATTTATACAGCAACAGGAACAGACGCTAATGGATGTTCAGCAACAGACACTGTAATTGTAAATGTTACCACATGTAGTACGAATCCCGATTGTGCTTTACCTACAACATTAACTATTCCAACATCAGGGGCAACTTCAAGTACATTCTCCATACCTAATGGTTCAGTAGTAGATGTTTTAGGCAATTTTACTATTGATAATAATGTAATATATACTGGTGTTAAGTTTAGAATGGCAGCAGGAACTCAGATTGATATATTGACAGGTAACACCCTCACATTATCAACTTGTCATTTATTTTCTTGTACACAACTTTGGGAAGAAATTAATGTGCCTAATGGTGCAAACCTAATTGTAAAGAGCTATTCAATTATAGAAGATGCAAAAATTGCAATTAATTGGGTGAATGGAGGTACTGTTAAAACAGAAAATTCTGTCTTTAATAAAAATGGTGCAGGATTAGCGTTAAGTAACACTATAAGTATTGCTACTAATAATATTGATGTTAGTAATACTGTATTTACATGTCGTGATTTCCCTAGCTTTGTATATACTGTTACGATTAATCCATTTATATTTAATCTGATTAAAGCAGCTTTATACAATGATATTGTTACGTTTGCTCCATATTCTAGTTTACTATCTCCTGCACCTGCTAATACAAGAAGTTTATACGGAGTGTATAGTAATCGAATAGAAACTACCATTGGTACTGCTGGAAATATTAATATAGCTAATTTATTTGACTATTTAGATTATGGTATTTCTGTTAATCATGCTTCTTTCAATGTAATTAATAACCGATTTGCTAATTGTTTTGGAGATAACTCAAGTACAAACCCTGTTGGTGTGGGTGTTTTTGCCTTAACAAAAGATACTAACAGAATTTATATAGGCGGTAACATACCCAATCAAGGTAATACATTTAGAAATTGTTACAGAGGAGCTCATATTAATAAGTACTTAAAAGTTGATTTTATCAATAACAAAGTATTAAATACTCAAACATCTCCTAATTTTTCAGGTGTAGGTAGCTTTATTGGACATTATGGGCTGGCAATATTTACAGGTCTAAATTTAGGTAGTAATACAGTAACCGATTTCCATATCAATAAAAATACCATTAACAACTGCGAAACAGGTGTGTATATTAATCGAAACTGGAGCAATATAGAAACCATTGCTTTAGAAATACATGATAATAACATTGATGTAACAGGTTCTGGAACTTATTGTAACAGAGGTTTCTGGATACAGGATGTGGCAGGTAATACAGCCATTTCTACTCCACCTACGGCAGTAAATGTACAAAACAATACTATCAGGAATTGTGAAATTAATGCCATGTTGTTTGATAATGTAAAACGAAGCTTATTAGTAAGAGACAACAACGAATTATCTGTAAAACTATCTGCACCACAAAGCCGACAAGTGATAAGATTAAATGCTTGTGATTATGGAATAGTTAGAGAAAATACAACTATAAAAACTACCAACAATACAACAATTCCTGTTGGAGCTACAACAAGTAATTTTATTACTGGTATATGGGTAAGTCAAAGTCCTAATAGTAACGTGATATGTAATACAGTAAATTATGTAGATGCTTGTTTGTTATTTGACCAGCCAAGTCCTAATAGTAATGTTACTAGAAACATAATGGACAAAGCTCGTATTGGTTTAGTGTTAGCCAATGGAGGAGAAATAGGTACACAAGGAAGTCCTACCAGCCCTAGTGGAAATAGTTGGGGAGCATTTAATAGCAGTCATATTAATCTTGCACATACCTATACTTTTAATACCTTTAATGCTAATACTAACTCCATATTGTATTGCCGCCCAAATACTTCTCCTTGTAGTTTTGGTGCTTTTAAATCGTTCCCTTGTGTAAATCAAACATTTAATCCAAGTTTCCAATACGCATCAGGAAGTGGCTTACAAACGGCAACAGGATTAAATTTGGCGTGTGCTATCATAGTTATTGGACCTCCTGTATTTAAAATGGCTGATGTAGTAAATGCCATTACCGATAATACTGCTAATGGTAGTTTTATTCAAAACATACGATTCAAACAGAAAAGATTTGGATTTACCAGTACCAAAGAAGACAATACTGGAACTTTAATGAGTAACAGTACTATCAATACCTTTTATAACCAAACCCAACCTCAGAATATCGGATTATTAACGACTACCGAAGATTTAATTAACCAAAAACAATACAGTAGTGCAAAAATGAACAATCTTGCTGCACCTGTTACCAATACGGTAGAAGCTAATTATCAACTGGTATATGATAAAGTATTAGAGCAACTGGTGGATACAGGTTATGTTTACACTCCTACTGATATTTTACAGATAGAAAATGTGGCTCAATTGTGTATGCAGGAAAATGGAGAAGCCGTTACGATGGCAAGAGCTTTACTGGCATCCATAAGAAAAGAAGGAGTAAGTTATAATAACGATTGTATAGAAATGCCTTTTGAAAATAATGGTAATCGTTTGATGCAACAAGAAGAAACAAATCATATAGCCTCAGAAGTTAGCGATGTATTAATTTATCCTAATCCAAACAAGGGAACATTTACGGTTCAATATGAAACAAATGAAGAAGAACAGTTGACATTGACTATTGTTGAATTGACTGGAAAAATAGTGCATCAGGAAACATTACCTGTAGGATTTCAGGAAAAAGAGATTATTACTGAAAATATAGGAACTGGATTTTATTTCATAACTATCAAAACAAAATCGGGTATTTTAACCTATTCTACAAAAATGAGTATTGTAAAATAGTAGTAATGTTTAACATAAAACATATACTATTGTTTCTAATTCTGGGAGTATCAAATGGGTACTCCCAGAATTTAATACTTAATTATTCGTTTGAAAATATTAATCAATGCCCTGATATGGTTAACTTTGGAAGTGTTGATAGTTGTATTGCATCGTGGGAAGACCCAACTGATGGTACTTCTGATTGTTATAATACATGTGTAGCTGCATTACCTTTTTCAACAATCCCTTCTCATAATAATGGATATGGGTATCAATTTCCAAGAACAGGAAATGGGTATGCTGGTATTTTTGTTTATCAAGGTGCATCAATGTATAGAGAGTATATTCATTCTAAACTATTAGATAGTTTGAAACAAGATAGCTGCTATTATATGGAGTTCTATGTTAATAAAATGAACATGGCAAGGTATGCAGTTAATTTAGGATGTTACTTATCTAATATAACAATAAACAATAGTTCAGGACCTTTTTTTTTACTTAATTATACTCCACAAATCGAGCAGCCTAATTCTTCAATGTTAACTGATACGTTAAATTGGGTTAGAATTAACGGCGTTTATAAGGCAAATGGGGGAGAACAATTTATTACCATCGGTAATTTTAATAACAATACAACAATAGATACTCTAACTGTTGGGGATACTGGAAATAATGGAGCATATTATTATGTAGAAGATGTTATTTTAAAACTAATCCCAAACAATATTAATGTTGCTGATGCAGGAAATAATCAAAATATTATTCAAGGGGATAGTGTACAAATAGGAAATAATTCTTTAAGCGATGCTGTTTACAGTTGGTATCCAAGTGCAGGGTTAAATGATACAACATTGGAAAACCCTATTGCTAAACCAACAGTTACAACTACCTACTACTGTATAAAAGATGCCTGTAACAGTCAAACCATTGATAGTGTAACAGTAACAGTACAGCCTAATGGTGTAGAAAATTATTACAATAATAAAAACTTTAAAATATACCCTAACCCTAATAACGGTATTTTTAATATCTCACACAACCTTAATGAAGAAAATTACGTCTTGGAAATAACAGATATAACAGGAAAAGTTGTTTATCATCAATATTTTAATAACATGAGAAATACTGAAACAATAATAATTAATTCTTTAGAAACAGGATTTTATTTTGTAGGGATTTCTGATAATCAGAAAAGATTATTGTACTTAACAAAAATGAGCGTTATTAACTAAAAACAGTAATTATGAAAACATTAAAAACTATCATTCTTATCATTGCTTTTTTACCTTTAAAGTTTTATGGTCAATGTTTTTCTTATGTTGTAATAACAACTCCTCCGAGTTGTCCATCTTGTTGCGATGGTTCTATTACAATTGATAGCCTTACAGGAGGATGCCCTCCATATTCTTATACATGGTCAAACGGAAGTAATACACCAATTATTTATCCAATATGTTTCGACTCAACTTTTTCATTAACAATTACTGATGCAGGGCAATGCTGTCCAGACACTTCTTTTAATCTTAAAATTGCATCATCAACAAGTTTAAATGAGTATGAGATACTTTACAATAGCTTTATTGTTACTCCCAACCCTAACAATGGGAGTTTCACTATTGATATAGATAATATTGAAAATGCAACTATTGAAATCTATAACATTTCAGGGCAACTTATTTTAAAGGAAGCATTATTGAAAAGCATTACACCAATTAATTTAAAAGAAAATCCAAAAGGAATCTATTTTGTGAAAATAGAAACTGAAAATAAAGCAATTGTCAGAAAGATTACCTATCAATGAATTTACTAATGAGGTGAGTGTTAAAATTTTTTCAATATAAGAGAGTAGGGGGTAGCAAAAGAAGCTCCCTTATAAAGAGAGCGAAGAGCAACCAAGCTCGAACCAAAGAAACTGAATGTAGAAAACATAAAGCCACTTATTGCGAATATAAACGAACTTAAAACCACACTTACGATAATAACCTAGCCAAAACCAAGATTTTACACGATAATGACCTAACCAGAAACAGCCTTTAATAGGACTAATACAGGTATTAATAAGAATACATAACATAATTAAAAATTTAAATGAACCCTTGGCAATACGCCAAGTTAGGCGTTCACAATGGTTTTGAGTGAGGCAAATGCAAGGAGTAAAGCGGTTTACGGTGTGGTAGCAAAGTGTAGGGCTAAATAGCTTTACTACATTTTATCCTTGCAATTTCCCGAACCAATAACCATAACTTTGCTGCAACTTGTGTGTGTCAACCCCAAATCATCAAGCTAATAATTATTGAAACATAGAATTATGTTAAATAGAAAGGCGTGTTGGCAGGAAAGAAATGCGAGCAAGCGTTTGGCGTGAATGAATAAATGCGTAAAAACAAACAAAAGGGGCTTGTTCTTTTGTTGCGTAGCAAACAATTACTTTTGTATTGTTTTAGCATTTGTACAGAGAGCGAAGATAGCATATTTCTTTCTTGATTTTTTGGTTCTTTTTTATCAAGAAAAAAGAACAAATAAAACCACGACAGTGAACGCAGCATAGAAAAATGCGAATAAAGCCTTAAAATTATTAAGGCAAACGCATTTTTTGTATGCAAGTGAACTACCATATAATTTTTTTGAGCGAGGGCAAAAAGAATAAATTTTTTAAAAAAGAAAGGCAATGTGCGGCTATTTACACATAATGTCTAATTATAAGACAAAATGATATACCGAATAAATTCTAATCGCTTTAGAATTCAATATTTTTAAATTTGTGGAGAATTATATTGAATACGAAATCCTTCGATACAATTCCGATGAAAAATCGGAATCACTCAGGATGACAGTCAGAGCGATGGAATGTGCGTTCTATTTACCCGCCAGGGCGAAACGAAGTGGAGACATAATAAGAATTATAAGAAAAAACGAACTAAAAACATACCACTAAAAAACAATATCGTTTTGTCTTATAATGTATTGCGTTATGTTAAATAGTCTTAGGTTTTTAAAGAATTAATTCTTTAAAAAGGGCAAAAAAAATTATTAAAACAAAATCAAGTAAGGGTTTAAAATTTGCTATTTTTCATAGCAATTTTAAACTCTTACCTACCGCTTTTTTTAGCGAAAAATGTGCCCCGCTTTTTGGCGGGGCTTATTTTTTAGCTGCGTGAGGGATAGAAGCGGCATCCTTTCTGTTTTTCACAGAAAGATATAGCGGATAGCCCGACCTTTAGGGCACGCCCAAATCATCTAACTTTGCCTTAATAAAAATCTCTTTTGTTATTCTTTCAGTATATTTCTGATTAGTAACTAAAGGTCTATTATTTAGATACATTCTAAATTACAAACAATATGTTTAATATCAATTTTTTTTATATAACTTCGGGTTAATTTCTCTTTTTTATTAACCCCTAATATTCCATAATTATGAAAAAAATTATATCTATCGTAAGTCTATTGGTATTTATAACCAGTTTAAATGCACAAAATTATAGATTACCTACTACAAATGCAGATAGTATACCTGATATGGTGGTTTATGATAGGGAAGGTAATTTATATAATGTAAATGATTTACGATTTTCTTTACCCAATCCAAACAACCCACAGTTACAAACAATTTCTCCTACATGTAATGCAGGCATCTTTAGACTTCATTTTGTTGATGCTGGACTAAATAGCGGGTTTGATGATCCTATTTTAGGACCTCAAAGACAGGCTGTTGCTTGTCAGGTTTTTACAGATTTAAGCCAACTTATAAATGAAGCTAATAGCCCATATTCCTCTATTCCAAATTTAGGGAATGGTAATTCTTTTGTAGAAATTGAAGTAAGACAATCAATTAATACTTTATCTAACCCAATGTTAGGGATGGCTGGTCAATATTATTTGTCTTCATCATCTGGTATTGTCCATGGTACAGTATGGGAGACTATTAATACTGGAATAGATTCATGGTTTGGAGTTAATAATAGTAACCTTGGAAATTTTGGAATTTATCATGGATTAATGCAAATAAATTTTGGACATCCTTTTTATTTAGGAAATAATCCATCAGCTATTCCTTCTGGTGATTTTGATTTATATACAGTGATTTTGCATGAAGCTCTCCATGCTTTAGGTATAGGCTCTCTAATTAATCAAAATGGCACAAGTAAAATTACCAATACAAATCCAGGTATATATAGTATTTATGATACATATTTAACAGATAATTTGACTGGAAATAAATTAATTAATACAACAAATTGCTATAATTCTCAAGCAACTATTTTACCTTTATCGAAACTAACAACCCCTTGTTCTATTACTTTTGATGGAACATCTACAACCTTTGTGTCATCCGATGCAATTTGGTCTAATGGCACCAGTCTAAGTCATTATCCAATTGGCTCGTGTTCTAATAGTGGAAATTATGTTATGAACCCTTCTTTAGCACCAGGGATAACTAGAAGATTCCCTAATATAGAAGAAGTAACAACTCTCTGTGATATAGGTTATTCAACTTCCGGTATTTATGCTTCTACTACTTATCCGTCAATAGGTAATTGTGGAACAAGAGTGGCTGGTGTTAATGATTATGCTACTTACACAAGTTCAGCTCCCGGAGTAAATTTTCAGACAGCGTTTAATACACCTTTTAATTTTTCAAGTTCCGATATATTAGGAAACGATGAAAATGCAACCTATTATGAATGTTTGGAAGTAGTAAATGCCACAGGTATATTAACAGGATTGCTTTCAGGAAGTGTAGGAAATACAATTACGTTTACTCCAAATACTGGCTATTCAGGTGTTGCCATTTTAAAATATATTCCAAGAGCCAGTGCTACTGGTATTAAGGGAAATACTACTTACATTTTTATCTTGGTAAGCCCTCCTCCTTTGCCACCATGTACTCCTAACCAATGTGAAATGATTTGTTATGGAGGTTTTGAGGAATTTACAAGTCAGTTGCAGTATGATTTATATACTCAAGGTGGTTTTGCTGCTGGATGGGCAAACTCTTTTAGTTTCGTACCCCAACCATTTTCTGATAATTCTCCAGATTTCAGAAATACTACAATTAATTTTCCACTTTACAATGCTTGTTCTGGAGTTTTCACAGCAATTTCTGCTCATTCAGGAATTTCATACATAGGGTTAATTTTAAGAAATTTTAGTAATGGGGATAATAATCCAGAAGGTCCGTCACTACCATTAAACTCACCATTACTACCTGGAGAAACAGTTACTGTCACGTTGTGGGCAAGGCTTAATAACAGTCTTTGTCAGGGCGGTATCCAAGCTAGATTTACTAATATGCAACCTTGTCAAAATAATACTTTTCTAGGTAACTGTACAGGATTAATACAATCTCCAATAATTTCTTCTCCAATAATTACTTCTAATGGTAATATATGGCAACAGCTCACATTAAACTATACAAATAGTACAACTACAACTTTTACTCATCTATTAATTAATTCCTTGCCTGCAACAACTGCGGTTTTTCCTATTAATCCAATTTATATTGACGATGTAAGTTGCATTAAAAACACACCAAATATTACTATTACAAAAACAGCACCTTCAAATGCTTGTCCTAACGATGTAATTACATATACTATTGATGTTTGTAATACCTCTACTTTTCCAGCCAACAATGTTCAAATAACCGATGTTTTATCGAATGGATTAACAGTTGTTTCAGGTGGTTCTTTTACTTATCCCACTCAAACTATTTCTAGTTTACCAGCCGGAGGATGTCAAAGTTTCACTTTAAATGCACAAGTTAATGTTTCTACAGGAACAGTAAGCAATACTGCAACTGTTTCGTCTGGTGGATGTCTGTCTAATATTACTACAAATACCACCACCACCACAATCAGTCAACCTACTTTAAACATTACTCAGGTTGCTAGTAGCACCAATCCTATAAGTGGAAGTACAATAAATTTAACTATTGATGTTTGTAATAGCACTCCAAATACAGTAAATAATATTATTGTAGAAACGACTGTTCCAAGTGGCAATACCATTTTACCAGGATCTGGATATACAGTCTTAGGTAATGTTATAACTTTTAATTCTTTTAACTTACCAGCAGGAACAACTACCTCACCATCATGTTTAACTTTTATAATTCCTATTACTGTTAATTGTAGTGGTTCGGGTTCTATTTGCACATCTATTTTGTCTGGGGGTAATAGTTGTCTATCACAAAATAATTGCACAAACATCAATGTTGTTTCATCAGCTAATCTTACTGTTTCGCCATCATCCCCAACGATATGTTCAGGACAATCAACTACATTAACTGCTAGTGGTGCAAATACGTATGTGTGGAATCCCGGAAATTTTTCAGGTAATCCTTATGTTGTTTCACCTACAACTACCACGACTTATACTGTTACCGGTACAGATGTTAACGGATGTTCTGCCACTTCTTCGGTTACTGTTACCGTTGACCCCAATTGTTGTGGAAGCCTATGTAACCCTTTACCTGCACCATCAGGCATATTATCTGCAACACCACCTCCTTTTCAAAACTATTGCATCAATAATAATATTACAGTTGTTGGAAATGTAACACTCCTTTTGAATGAGATTCAAATAGACCCTAATGTTATCATAACTGTTGATAATAATGCTGTATTAACTATTGCAGGTTCACATTTGTATGCTTGTGATAAAATGTGGCAGGGAATTGTAGTGAAACCCGGTGGAAGAGTGGTTGTCCAATCTTTTGTTTTAGGTAATTTCTTTAATCGTTCTTCCTTAATAGAAGATGCTTTTATTGCGATTGATGTTCAGGGAGACCCCTTAATTAACAACAATCCCTTAACGGTAAGCGATGCTACTTTTAACCGAAATGAAATTAGCATTCAGATTACTGATTATTCTACTATTATAGGTTCTACTACTTATCCAATGACTATAATCAATACTGTATTTACTTCTCGTGATATTCCTTTCACACCTGGTTCGCTAATTTGGACGAATACCAATGCGATTAAAGCAACTGCCACTGTACCCATACTGCAATCACCTTATATTAATAATGCTACTTATTCTCCGTCTAATGTAAATGCGTATTTAAAACTTCCATTTATTGCAGGAACAAGAAAACCATTGGCAGGAATAAGATTAATAAGAGTCGGGGAGACACAAACTCCTCTAACACCCATCTACCACGAAATTAAAATTGGAGCTCCGGGAAAACCTAGATTTAATGTTTTTGATAATTTATTGATAGGTATAGATGCTCATAGTACTAATTTTACGTGTGTCAACAATGTGTTTCAAAATAACCCAGCGAACCAAAAATTAGCTGTTGCCATTAACGCTATTGCAGAAAACCTTACCAACAACAGGTTAAGAGTTATTCCTGCCGCAGGGAAAAATTTTGCCAATCGTTTTTATGATGTAGGCAGAGCAATCAATTCCATAGATTATTACGAAAACATAGCTACTTATTGTGATGTTCGCAGTTCATGGAATACTACTGCTCCTATTACTTCACCCTTTGTATTTAATGGTAAGTATGGGTTTATTATAGAAACCAACCGATTTAAAATGGTTAATTTCTCCAATAATAGTATGTACAATATAGAAAATGGAATTACTCTTTTCGGTAATTTCGGACCATTTCAAGGTGGCGGACCTATATTTAATGGTCAATATTCAGGGCAAATCAATATCAACAACAATACTATACGCCCACATTTACCTGGAAATACGGTTACAACCCAATATGTTGCGAATGCCATTAGCGTTAGTAATGTGGTTAATGCCAACATCTTTTTTCTTCCTAACTCTACCATTAATGTAAATAATAATAAACTTACGGAGGTATATCGTGGTATAGGCATAAGTACTTGGACAAAAAAAGATGTAAAAACCAATAACAATACTATTTCGTTGTTAGAAGATGCGTTTACGGCTACCAACCCAACTCCATTACAATATGGTATAGCACATCAAGGCAACCGTGCAGCTACCAACTTTGGCAACAGCATTGCCGAAAATGTGGTAAATGGTTTTGGCATTACAGGCAGTGTAGTTTCAGGAAACCCAAATGTAAGGGCAATAGTTACGGCATTGTGCGGTAATCAGGTGGTGCGTTGTAACAACGTAAACAACACTTTTAAAGGCATTGAGTTTAGGGGCGATAATTTTCCTACCTCATTTACCAATAACAGCATGACCACCCACCGCTATGGTTTTGTGTTAGACAATGCCGGGTTTATTGGTGTACAAGGTAATACCACTAGCCCTACCGATAACCGATGGGTAGGTACTTGGACTGCTCCTAACTTTAAAACTGCAACATTGGCAAACCCTACAGCCTCCACTGCCATTGGCTCGGAATTATGGGTGCGGAATACCTCTAGCATATTTAACCCGAATGGATCGGGATTTGTTCAGGTAGGTTTAGCCTTACAAGATGATTATTTTAACAATGGAAGTGCTAATAGTACCTTAAAATATGTTACCAGTAATCCAATAGTTATTGCCTGTAATAGCATATCGCCCTGCTGCCCAAGTACAGGAAAAATAGCCCGAATGGAACAGGTGATTCAGGAACAAGAACTGTTGGTAAACAACATTGTTGAAACTCGTTACATCAACAAAAATAAAGTGTATCGAATGTTACGAACTGAACCTGATTTATTGGATAGTTCGATAGTGTTGTCAGACTTCTACAACAACCGATTAACGAGTAACAGTGAAACAATGGCTGCGGTGGAAGAAGATTTTATGCTGCCCGATGTGTTCGCTGCCCAATCCAAAACTTCTGGTATGATGGCAACCAACAGCATAGAACAAAACTACCTTACCTTTTTTGAAAGTTACATTAAACACCAAACCGATACCATTAACGCTTCGGATAGCTTAACCCTTAGAACACTGGCTATGGGTTGCCCTTTTACTGATGGAGAAGTGGTGTATCAGGCAAGGGCTTTGTTCAATGCCATTTATATGAGCAATGTTATTTTTGAGGACAATTGTTCTTCTGGAAATGCCCGTATGATGGGTTTTACAGAAAACAATGCAAACACAGCATCAACTGATTTGCAAGTTACTATTTACCCGAACCCAACAACCGGTGAAACAACATTGGTTATGGAGGGAGAAGATAATAATTGGTTCATTGCTGTTTCGGATATTCAAGGGCGAAAAATACACCAAAAAGCCTATACTACTAACAAAATTAACTTAAAATTAGAAGCTGATAACGGGGTATATTTTGTTCACATAACAAACAACATTACCAATAAAACAATAACTAAAAAACTAATCATTAATAAATAATTTAACTCTAAAATTAAATGCACAAACTTTTAATCTTTGTGCATTTAATTTTAGGTTTATTAAGTCTAAAATTAAATGCACAATATAATTTAGTACCAAATTCGAGCTTCGAGATTTATTCAAGTTGCCCGACAACTTCAGGTCAAATTATGTTTGCCACACCTTGGCAAATTCCTAATAATGGTACTCCTGACTACTTTCACAGGTGTTCTTCCACATTTGGAGTTCCATCTTATTGCAATTGTAGTTCAGTCTATCAACAACCTAATTTAGGTGATGCTTATGTGGGTATATGGTGTTGGAATTATATAACGGATACTAGAGAATATATTCAAATTCAATTATTAGACACCTTAACTATTAATGATTGTTACGTAATTTCATTTTATACTAATCTTGTAAATTGGGCTAAAATTGCTTGTAATAACATTGGTGTTTATCTTTCTGATACTGCGATAAATTCTACTTCTTTACTAATGGAATACCCAACTCAGATAAAAAACTTTAATAACGAAATAATTACAGATACATTAGATTGGCATAGAATAGAAGGGATATATGTTGCTAATGGAAGTGAATTATTTTTAACGATTGGCAATTTTAATAATGATTTAACAACAGACACATTAACAGTAAATTTCTCAAATTCTAATGCTGCTTATTACTTCATAGACGATGTATCAGTAATATCCATAGACAGCATACCAGGTGGCATGCCTGCTTATGCAGGAGCAGATACCAATGTGATAGTAGGAGATAGCGTATTTATTGGGCAAAAAATAAGTAACTTAAACTGCAATTGGTACAATGCAATAGGTAGTTTAATAGCAAGTGGTACTTCGGGCATTTATGTAAACCCTACCGCCAGTACATTTTATGTGGTAGAACAAAACTTATGTGGTGTTATTACGTACGATACCGTAAATGTAACCGTATTGCCAACAAGTGTTTATGAACTACAAAATGAAAACAACATAAGGCTTTATCCCAACCCTAACAATGGGAGTTTTACTATCATACACAACCTTGAGGGCAAAAATTACGTTTTAGAAATAATTGATTTAATGGGTAAAATAGTGCATAGCGAAAACATTACTGCTGCCCAACAGGAAATTAGTACGCAACAGTTAAGTAAAGGATTGTACCTTGTTAATTTAAAAACAAATACAGATAAATTGGTGCATATAACAAAGATGAGTATTGTCCGTTAAGGAATGATGTTATGCCAAGATGCTATAACTAAAAAACTAAGAGCTATGAAAAAAAAATTATACTTACTTCTCTTTTTATTTTGTGCATATTCAACCCTATCAGCACAACAGCAAGTTACATGCGGAGTTTTTACCTTTGATGTTTTAATAACACCTGTTACATGTAATGGTGATTGTGATGGTGCTATTCAAATTACTAATATATCAGGAGGAACTCCTTCCTACACCACTTTTTGGTCAACAGGGAGTACAGTTCCAAGCATTTTTAATTTATGTGCCGATGATTATACGATATTTATATCTGATGCTATGGGTGATACATGCTCTATGACATTTACTGTTCCACAACCTGCACCAATTCAGGTATCAGAAATTGTTACTGATGCTTCTTGTCCCACATGTTGTGATGGAGCTATTGTATTAACGCCCACTGGAGGAACACCTCCTTATACTTATACACTATATGATTCATTAGCAAATTCATTTTTTCCTCCTTATTCTAATCTTTGCCCAAGCACTTACAACTGGTGTGTTAGTGATGCTAATGGCTGTATTACTTGTGATACGCTAGTGTTGTCATTTCCAACCTCTATAATAAGCAATAATATCGTTACTGATTTTTCTATTTATCCTAACCCTAACAATGGGAATTTCACTATTGATGTAGGGAATTTTGAAAATGTAACTATCGAAATTTACAACATTTCAGGGCAACTTATTTTAAAGGAATTATTATTGAAGAGCATTACACCAATTAATTTAAAAGAAAATCCAAAAGGAGTTTATTTTGTGAAAATAGCAACCGACAATAAAGCTATTGTCAGGAAGATTGCCTATCAATGAATTTGCTAATGAGGTGAGTATTAGAAGGTTTTTCAAAATGAGAATAGGAGGGAGTAGCAAAAAAGCTCCCTTATAAAGAGAGCGAAGAGCAACCAAGCTCTAACCAAAGAAACTGAATGTAGAAAACATAAAGCCACTTATTGCGACTATAAACGAACTTAAAACCACACTTGCGATAATAACCTAGCCAAAACCAAGATTTAACGCGACTTAACCAAAAGAACCATTTAATAGGATTGATACGAGCATTAATAAGAACACATAACATAATAAATAATTTAAATGAACCCTTGGCAATACGCCAAGTTAAGCGTTCACAATGGTTTTGAGTGAGGTAAATGCAAGGAGTAAAGCGGTTTACGGTGCGGTAGCACAGCGTGTTAGCTAAATAGCTTTACTACATTTTATCCTTGCAATTTCCCGAACCAATAACCATAACTTTGCTGCAACTTGTGTGTGTCAACCCAAAATCATCAAACTAATTATCGAAACATAGAATTATGTTAAATAGAAAGGCGTGTTGGCAGGAAAGAAATGCGGGCAAGCGTTTGGCTGTGAATGTGCAAATGCTTAGTAATACATGAAAGGCGTTTACGTTTCCCGATGAAAATCGGGACTACTTTAATAGTATTACTAGCATTTGTACAGAGAGCGTTGAAGCATATTTCTTTCTTGATTTTTTGGTTCTTTTTTATCAAGAAAAAAGAATAAATCAAACCAATCCAGTGAACGCAGCATAGAAAAATGCGAAATGAAGCCTTATTAAGGCAAACGCATTTTTTGTATGCAAGTGAACTACCACATAATTTTTTTGAGCGAGGGCAAAAGAATAAATTTTTTAAAAAAGAAAGGCATGTGCGGCTATTTAATATAATGGCTAATTATAAGGACAAAACGATAACCTTATAAAAATCTAAACTTCCTGAGAATCGAATATTTTTAAATTTACGGAGAATTACCTTGAATACGAGAATTAAGAAGCGTTGGAATGTGCGTTCTATTTACCCGCCAGGGCGAAACGAAGTGGAGACATAATATTCATTATAATTGACAAAACGAATTAAATACACCAATAAATAAACACTATCGTTTTGTCTTATAATTAATATTATGTTAAATAGAAACAAAATAAATTGTAATTATTCCAAGACTATATTGATTTATTCTAAAACGAAAAATTTATTCAATAAATTTGTTTCATGAGTAATAATAAGATATTTATTGATGTAATTCTCCCCGTTTCTGTACCAAACACATTTACTTATTACTACTACAAAAAAAATAATGAAAATGAAAATTTAATAGTTGGGCAACGTGTTGTGGTTCCTTTTGGAAAAGGAAATAAATTATACACGGCTATAGTAAAAAAAATCCATCAAATTGAGCCAACAGAATATTTGGCAAAAGAAATAAACAGCATATTGGATAATGCTCCAATTGTTAATACGTATCAATTTCAACTTTGGGAATGGATATCAGACTATTACATTGCCAATCTGGGCGATGTTTTTAACGCGGCTTTACCAAATGCTTTCAAAATAAATATTGAAACAAAGATTTATAAAAACCTGAATTATGAAGGTGATCCTATTAACGATTTAAGTGATACTGAATATCTTATTTATGAAGCTCTTGAGGTTAGAAATACATTAGAAATGATTGAAATTTCTGAAATATTATCAGGAATTTCCATTCACAAAACCATAAAATCTTTAATTGAAAAACGAGCTGTAGTACTTGGCGAAGAGTTAAAAGAAAAATACAAACCAAAGTTAATACCATTTGTTCGATTATCAAGCTATGCAAACGAAGAGCAAAACCTTAAAATTATATTTGAAAACCTTTCAAAAAAGCCAAAACAAACTGAAATCCTGCTGTCTTTTTTAAAACTAAACAATAGGTACCACTCTCCTACTCTGGAAGTTAATAAAATTGAGTTACAAAAAACTACAAATGCTACATCAGTTGCCATAAATCAGATGGTAGAAAGCGGAATATTTGAAATTTACGAAAAAGAAGATAGTCGGTTAAAATATGAATTTCAACAAAGTAATGGTGAAGTTACACTGAATGAACACCAGCAACAAGCGTACAAACAAATCAAAGATAGTTTTAATGAAAAAGATGTTACTCTACTTTTTGGAATTACCGGTTCCGGAAAAACCGAAATTTATATTAAATTAATAAAAGATGCTATTTCAGATGGAAAACAAGTGTTATATCTGCTACCTGAAATTGCTTTGACTACTCAACTCATTGTTCGACTACAAAAAGTATTTGGAAATCGAATTGGAGTGTATCATTCTAAGTTTAATGAAAATGAAAGGGCAGAAGTGTGGAACGAAGTTCTTAAAAACAATAATGAGAAGTTTCAAATCATTATGGGAGCACGCTCTGCTTTGTTTTTACCCTTTAGTAATTTGGGGTTGATAATTGTTGACGAAGAACATGAAACATCATACAAACAGTTTGATCCGGCTCCACGCTACCAAGCTAGAGACACATCTATTGTACTGGCAAAACTACACAACGCAAAGATTCTTCTGGGCTCTGCAACCCCGTCAGTAGAAAGTTATTACAATGCTTTACAAAAAAAATACGGATACGTTGAATTGAATAATAGATTTGGAGGGATGCTTCTTCCACAGGTATTTTGCTCCGATGTTAAGGAAGCTACACGAAAAAAACAAATGAAGTCTCATTTTACCCCTGAAATGATTCAACATATTGATGAAGCAATAAAAAATAAAGAGCAAATAATACTTTTTCAAAACCGACGCGGATATGCTCCCTTTATGGTTTGCGAAGATTGCGGACAAGTTCCAAATTGTAAGCATTGCGATGTTTCATTAACCTACCATAAAGCCAGCAATCAGTTGAAATGCCACTACTGCGGAAGTAGCAAAAAAATGGTTAGTTCTTGCCCTGCATGTGGAAGCAATAGAATAGTTTTAAAAGGATTCGGAACCGAACAAATTGAGGAGGAATTGGAAATCTATTTTCCGTCTATTCGAATTGCTAGAATGGATGCAGATACAACCCGAAACAAAAATGCCTATCGCCAGATAATCAATACTTTTGAAGACCGTAACATTGATGTGTTGGTAGGAACCCAAATGGTAACAAAAGGTTTGGACTTTGACAATGTAGCTTTGGTCGGAATCTTAAATGCAGATTCTATGCTTCATTTCCCTGATTTTAGAGCTTTTGAAAGAGCTTTTCAACTCATGTGTCAGGTTAGTGGTAGAGCCGGTCGAAGAAACAAACGCGGAAAAGTATTGATTCAAACCTATGAGCCTTTTCACACAGTCATTCAGCAAGTAATAAAAAACGATTACAAAGGAATGTACGAGTACGAAATTTTACAACGACGAAATTTTAATTATCCTCCTTTTGTTCGAATAATTTTATTCACATTGAAACATGTGTCGGCTGACCAATTAAATCAGGGTGCTGATGAATTTGCAAATGAGTTGAAATCAAGTTTTGGAAATCGTGTTTTAGGACCCGAGTTTCCTATAATTTCTCGCATAAAAAATCAATACCAAAAAAATATCCTTTTAAAAGTTGAACGGACATTTTCTGTCGAAGCTACCAGAAGTTTAATATTAGCTGTTAAAAATAAATTTGAGGTATCCAGTAAATACAAATCTGTTAAAATTCAAATAGATGTTGACCCGTACTAGTTTTTTGAGTCTTGTTATTTGATTTTTCGCATACGCAAGCTTAATGGGGTAACTTCCAGATACTCATCTGCTTGTATGTATTCCATAGATTCTTCTAATGAAAATTTAATCTTTGGAGCAATTTTAGTCCCTTCATCTGAGCCTGTGGCTCTCATGTTAGTTAGTTGTTTTCCTTTGATTACATTCACTTCCAAGTCGTTGTCTCTTGTATGTTCTCCAATTACTTGACCTTTGTATAAATTTTCACCCGGGTCAACAAAAAAACGACCCCGGTCTTGCAGTCTGTTTATAGCGAAAGCAGTTGCCGGTCCTGATTCTAGAGAAATTAATGAACCTTTTATGCGTTCAGGAATAGGTCCTTTAAAAGGTCCGTACTCTCTAAAACGATGAGTCATAACCGCATTTCCTGATGTAGCTGTTAAAATATTGTTTCTCAAACCGATTAGACCTCTTGAGGGAATATCAAATTCAAGATGAAGTAAATCTCCTTTAGGTTCCATTACTTGCATTTCGCCTTTTCTTTGTGTAACCAAATCAATTGCTTTGCTCGAAAACTCCTCAGGAACACTAATCACCAATGTTTCATAAGGCTCGTGTTGTTGTCCGTTAATTTCTTTATATATTACCTGTGGTTTGCCAACTTGAAGTTCATAGCCTTCTCTTCTCATCGTTTCAATCAAAACAGAAAGGTGAAGCACGCCGCGTCCAAACACATTAAATTTATCTTCGGTTCCAGTATCTTCAACACGCAAAGCCAAGTTTTTTTCAAGTTCTTTATACAGCCGGTCTCTCAAGTGTCGAGATGTTACAAATTTTCCTTCTTTCCCAAAAAATGGAGAAGTATTGATTGTGAACAACATACTCATAGTTGGCTCATCAATGGCAATTCTGGAAAGTTCTTCAGGATTGTTTAAGTCGGCAACAGTATCGCCAATTTCAAAATCTTCGATACCAACAATTGCGCATATATCTCCACTTCTTGCTTTTGTAACACGAGTTCTGCCCATACCCTCAAAAACATAAAGCTCTTTAATCCTGACTTTCTTTTTGATACCACCATTTTTACACAACATGTAATCTTTCCCTTCTTCCAAATCTCCCCTAAAAATTCTTCCAATTGCAATTCGTCCGACAAATTTTGAATAATCTAATGACGTAATTTGCATTTGTGCATCGCCGGGCTTGTAGGGTGCCTCCGGAATATTA
>JADYZM010000005.1 GCA_020853105.1 Flavobacteriales bacterium
ACTTTTTTACCCATCTCATGCGACTTTAGCGCTTGGGTAATTTGACTCTCACTAAATTTTGACTTTTTCATATTTCCAGTTTAAAGTTATAACTTTTTAAACTGTTGAGTTTTTGGGGGGACTTACACAACTTTACCAATTAAATCATAAACTGTTATTACAATACTTTTTTTAGTATTGGTCAATTTTATATTCAGGTTAAATAAATCTGAGCTTGGATTAGGGTAAACACCAATAGTAGAACCATCATCTAATAATTCTTCAATACTTACCAATGGAGCTAAATCAAAACGAGCAATAAAACCGTCACCTCCTAATAAAACATTATTATTTAAATTTACTTTATCTTGATAGTATGATGTCCCTAAAATAAAATCCGACAAGGGAAATCTTGGAGCAACTCCTCCTCCTAAAATTATCCCATCTCCTGGACTATTTGTCCATCCGGTAACATACAATTTGTTATTTACGTTGTCAACAGCAATGGCATTACCCTCGTCAATTCTACTGCCACCAAAAAAAGTACCCCAAACTCTGTTAAAATTATTATCAAAGGCAGCAATAAAAACATCATTATTTCCTAAGTTGTTATTACTTTGGGTAAATGTTCCAGCTAAGTTAGCAGAGGGAGATAGCCAAACGTTGTTGGTGCTGTAAGAAGTGCCTGTTGCATATATATATCCATTATTGGCATAAGAAACACCAAAACCTTCGTCATCATCATTTCCTCCCAAATAAGTTCCAAACAGTTGAGTTCCATTGCCTGAAAAAGCAACCAAAAAAGCATCTCCTGCATAAGGGCCGCCACCCATTGAAGCACCAGTTGGGATTGGGTTTAGAGTAGGGAAACCCGATGTGCTTTTTGAGGTGCCAATAACCACTACATTACCATTGCTATTAACCGATACATCATTAGCCGCTTCTTCATCATTGCCACTAATATAAGAAGACCAAACAATGTTGTTAGCAACATCAAACTTGGTTATAAAAGCCTCGGAAGCACCTTTAGCAACAGAAGAGAAATTTGGATTGGTTTCAACAAATCCATTTCCACCATTAGTAAAGCCGGTAATAAAAAAATTATTTGTATTATCAACAGCAATACCTCTAATGTCACAACCAAATTTATTACCAAATTGAGTAGCCCAAAGTAAAGAGCCTGTTGTAGAGAATTTAACGATTACTCCTTCTCCAATAGTATATGTAGTTGCTCCAGTTTGTGGAAATGTAGGTATAGAATACCCTGTTCCACCAAATTTTCTGCCAACCGCATAAATATTTCCAATATTATCGAGAGCAATTTCATTGAAATATTCACTTTGGCTGCCTCCAAAAGTAGTTGCCCAAGCCCGTGTTGTGCCAGTAGAATTAAGCCTAAACGCAAAACCATCTAAACCGCCTAAATAACTTTGTATAGGATTTAGAACAGGAAAGTCGGGAGAATTAGTACTACCAATTACAAATACGTTTTCATTATTATCAATAGCAATAGATTTTCCAATGTCAGTAGTCGTTCCACCATAATAAGTAGCCCACGTATTATCAAGGTTTGAGTTTCTAATTTTAATTATAACAGCATCAGTATTTGCACTTAAGTTTCCTTGATAGACACCAGGTGTTACAGGAAAGTCTGTAGCCTTAGACTCGCCAGAGAAATAGGTGTATCCAGTAGAGGTGGTATGAACTTCATGAAGAAACTCTGAATTGTTTCCGCCATAAAATGTGCTCCATTCTAAGTTGTCAATTCCCTGTAAAGATTGCTGCTGATTATGACCTCTATCCACTTGAATAAACAAGGGCATTATTGGATTATAATTATGAATTTTGAACTTTATCTGATTAGATGTACCAGTAACAGCTTCAAATTTAGCTTGCCAAGGCATAGGAACAACATTACCAGCAGGATTAATCAGATAGGCGTGAGGAGGTTCAAAGTCTAATAAACCTATTGAAGTAGAAATTTCTAACCCACCACTTGGCGTAACATTGATAGCAGTAGCACCATCAAATTTCAAGATAACATCATCGGGGTCGCCACCAGGTTTTACGATAAAATAGTATTTTAGTCCGTCTTTGTTGCTGTAATATTGCAAATCAATATTATTATAAACCTCATTACAAACAACTCTTGAATAAGATTTATTATTAACTACGCCATCAGGAATATGAGCTAAAAAATAGTTAGTATAACCATCTCTTTGCTCTGTTTTAAAAGGTTTAATATTTGTGTTGCTTCCTACTAAACTCATGTCAACACGATGCAAAGTATCTGGAGTGGCTAAAACGGTATCAATTTTAGCAAAAACATAAGAAACTTTATCTTCTGCAATAAAAATAGCAGGATTTGTTTTGTCGTTATATAATTTAATTTCAGGAAGTAAATTTCCATTTAGGTCAACCAATTGCCCTCTGTTTGTGGTATAAGAGTGATTAGGGTTAGGTAATTCAAGTCCAAAATCTTTTGGAATAATTACATTAATATCTTGTACACAAACATCAAAAACAGTAGGGTCGGAAGATCCATTGTTGGTACAGCCTGATTTATCACAATTGGTATGAGTAGCTAAACGGGAGGCTTTTAAATAATAAGTCTGTCCTATAACTAAACCTGATGCGTTTAAGTCAATTGCTAATTCTTTCGCATCAGCTATAAAAGGTAATTCATCGTCAGCAACTAAAATAGGAATAGAACAATTACCCGAATACAAAGACAAGTTGTGAATATGTGTAGCATTAATGCCAAACTTAACCGTAACCAACGAAATATTTACCGTTGGGCTTGTTGCCACAAACTTTAGCCAATATTCTGTACCGGTTGTGGTATGAGAGGAATAATTACAAGAACTGGCAGGAGTTATGTTTACTGCCGTATTACAAGTCTGTTGAGCTTTTAAGGCAGTCAAACAAACAAAAATTGTTATAAAAAGTATAAAATTTTTCATGATATTAGAATTTAAAGTTACGTAATAAATGATTTAAAGTTGTCATAAATGAATTTTTAACAATCAAGGAGGATATTTTCGCAAGATGTCGAGCAAGGCAACCCAAACCGCATGAAAAGTCAAAAAGTGTCTTGTAATTGATTGTTTGAAATGTTTTTTATGTTTGGTATTGTTACCCATTTAACCGTCTGCTTTATGTTTGCTAACGGTCCGCGGCTACACGCAGGTGGCGTTTAGAAGCACTGAACTTTCAACAATCACTAAACTTTGAAAGAGGCACATAGCTTGAATTTATCACTTCACCGCCACTTGCGTGTAGGTGCTGTTGGGC
>JADYZM010000006.1 GCA_020853105.1 Flavobacteriales bacterium
CTCCGCCATATGTACCGAACCAGAGGTTTCCGCTTTTGTCTTCTAAGATTGACCTGACGTAAGAGGAATTCATGCCCTGGTCAACATCTAAGTATTGGATGTTGCAGGTAGCGGCATCTTTCATTCTGAATGGAAGTGCTGGGATAGGTTTGGGTTGTTTGGCAACAAAGGGGCTATCGATGGTGGGAACAATTTTGGGCAGAGAAAAGGTGTCTTTGCCGGGGGTAATAATTTTTGGATTTCCTGCAGGAATTATTTTTGGCACTCCAACCGTATGAACGTTTAAATTGGTGGCAACAACTTTTGGATTTCCAACAGGAACTTTCTTCAGTTTGCTTTCGTTAATGGGACTTACTTTTGGTTCGGCCATGCTGTCTTTGGGTACAACATAACCTTTGGCTTCAACTGTTTTGGGTGGAGACGCTTGCTTTTGTAGATCTATCTCATGGTTATTACACGCGAGAAAAAATAAGAGAAAAAATATCGGAACAATTTTATTCACGGTTTAAATGTAAACAAATTATTTAAAAAATGAAAAGAGACTATAATCCCACTATGGGTTGTTGTGTATGGTTCAATCTTTAACTTCCTTATATCCTAACGCCAATAATACAAACATCATCTACTTGTTCTTGGCTTCCTTGCCAATTGATGAAAGCTTGGTTAAGATTTTCACGTTGTTCGTCCATTTTCAGATGATTGATGGCTAAAAAGAATTCTTTAAGTTGTTTATACATAAACTTTTCCCCTTTTCTTTAGACTTTCCGATTAAGTTTTATAGATAAAATATAGGTAATATATAGATATTCCATATCTTTGTTTATTCCTTTTTGGATAAAATACAAATAAAATATGGATAAATTTATTCGGAAACTCAATTTTGATTTTACTGCAAATCAAAGAGTATTACATCTTATTGGTTACATTGATAGTTTTAAAGGTAAATGGAACATTGCCGAAAAAAAGGAAAACCGTTATTTGAAAGAATTACGAAAAATTGCGACTATTGAAAGTATTGGTTCTTCTACAAGAATTGAAGGAGCAACGCTTACTGACAAAGAAGTACAGGAATTACTAAACAACATCAAAATTACAAAGCTTAAAAGCCGTGATGAACAGGAAGTAATTGGTTATTACGAAGTTTTAGAACTCATTTACAACAATTATTCTTATATAAAACTTTCAGAGAGTTATATTAAGCAACTGCATCATATGTTGCTCAAATACAGCAATAAAGATGAAAGGCACAGAGGTACATACAAGTTTTTATCTAACAAAGTAGTGGCAAATTATCCGACAGGTGAACAACGCACCATATTTGCAACTACCGAACCTGCATTGGTAGCAAGCGAAATGCAGGAATTAGTAGAATGGACAAATGAACGGCTAGAACAAAAAAACATTCATCAGCTAATTGTTATCGGCAGTTTTGTTTATGACTTTTTGAGCATACACCCATTTCAAGACGGAAACGGAAGACTTTCAAGATTACTGACAACGCTTTGTTTGTTGCAAAACGATTACGCTTTTATTCAATATATTTCGTTTGAAAATCATATCGAACAAAATAAAAAGGTCTATTATGAAGTTTTGATGGACGGACAAAAAAATCGGGGAACAGATGAAGAACGGATAAACCAATGGCTGATTTTCTTTTTGGAAAGTTTGAAAACATTGACCGATAAATTGGAACAAAAATATGACGTATTCAAATCAAAAGGCGGTTATCTGAATAACAGGCAAAAATTACTCAGAGATTTTATTACAGTAAACCAACCTATAAAAGTAAGCGATTTAGCAAAACAATTTCCTGAAATAGGATTGAGTACTTTAAAAAAGGATTTGCAATATTTAAGGGACGAACAAGTGCTGACAATGATTGGGAAAGGCAAAGGAAGTGTGTATGTATTGAACGAATAAGTACAACCCTAAAACTGTCCATAACTGTCAGTAGTTTGAAGCGAGGCAAGAGTGATGGTAACTACGGACTTAAAACGAAAAGATAATCAACCTATCGAGCTTACAGATAATTAGATGATAGACCAACGATTAAATTATACACTCATAACAATCCAGTAGAAGCCGGTATTGTTGAAAATGCGGAAGATTATTTAAACAGTAGTGTAAAAGACTATTGTGGAGAGCAAGGGTTGTTATAAATTGAGTTGTTATAAAAGTCCGTAGTTTCCAATACGTACAAAGGCTTGGCTTCAAACTACGGGCAGAGTGGGATTTTATTTACCAAAACAAATTATCGATAGTCCGACCGAATTTCTACTGTAAGGTTTTGTTACTTTTGCAACATGGCATTCCAAATTGTATCCAACTTTAAACCCACCGGAGATCAACCCGAAGCAATAAAACAACTGACTGAAGGTATATTAAATGGTACATCAGCACAAACATTACTGGGAGTTACTGGTTCCGGTAAAACATTCACAATAGCAAACGTTGTTGAGGAAATTCAAAGACCGACACTGGTTTTAAGCCACAATAAAACGTTGGCAGCGCAATTGTATGGTGAGTTTAAACAATTTTTCCCAAACAATGCGGTTGAATATTTTGTTTCCTATTACGATTATTATCAACCTGAAGCCTATCTGCCAGTATCTGACACCTATATTGAGAAAGATATGTCCATCAATGATGAGATAGAAAAATTACGGCTCAGCACCACAACTGCTTTACTTTCCGGCAGGCAAGATGTTTTGGTGGTAGCCTCGGTTTCATGTATCTATGGCATCGGAAATCCTCAGGACTTCCAGGAAAATATCATAAAAATTAAAGTTGGCGACCCTGTTGTACGAAATAAATTTTTATTACAGCTTGTTCAATGCTTGTATAGCAGAACAGAGAACGATTTTCAACGTGGAAATTTCAGAGTAAAAGGCGACACGGTTGATGTTTATCCGGCTTATGCTGACATAGCCTATCGTATTTATTTTTTTGGAGATGAAATTGAAGAAATAGAATCCTTTAACCCCATTCAAGGAACTACGATTGAAAATTTTACCTATTTGAATATTTATCCGGCAACAATTTTTAATACAACTCGCGATAGTTTAAACAATGCTATCAAAGAAATTCAGCTGGACCTTGGCAAACAAGTAGAATATTACAAAGAAATTGGAAAGCATCTGGAAGCTAAACGGTTGGAAGATAGGGTAACCTATGACATGGAAATGATGCGTGAGCTTGGATACTGCTCGGGAATTGAAAACTATTCGCGATATTTTGACAGACGAGCACCCGGAACACGCCCGTTTTGTTTATTGGATTATTTTCCGAAAGATTTTCTATTGGTTATTGATGAGAGTCATGTTACTGTTTCTCAAATCGGAGCGATGTATGGTGGGGACAGGTCTCGCAAGCAAAACTTAGTTGAATACGGTTTTCGACTTCCATCAGCAATGGATAACAGACCGCTGAAGTTCGAGGAATTTTATGGTTTATTAAATCAAGTAATTTATGTTAGTGCAACACCTGCCGATTTTGAACTTAAGGAAAGCAACGGTGTTGTTGTAGAACAAGTAGTACGACCAACAGGTTTGTTAGAACCGGAAATAGATGTGCGACCAAGTTTGAATCAAATTGATGATTTGATGGAAGAGATTACAATCCGTGCAGAAAAAGACGAAAGGGTTTTGGTTACCACACTCACAAAAAGAATGGCTGAAGAGTTGGATAATTACTTTGACAATCATGGTATTCGTTGCAGATACATTCATTCTGAGGTGGAAACCATCGAACGTGTTGAAATTCTTCGCGATTTACGTTTGGGATTATTCGATGTACTTATTGGCGTAAACCTCTTGAGAGAAGGGCTTGATCTTCCTGAGGTTTCGTTAGTTGCTATATTAGATGCTGATAAGGAGGGATTTCTACGCTCGGAGCGTTCTCTAATACAAACTTCAGGAAGAGCAGCAAGAAATATAAATGGTTTGGTTATTATGTATGCTGATAAAATAACAAAATCTATGCAAAAGACCATTGACGAAACCAATAGAAAACGCGAAAAACAAATCAAATACAATATAGAAAATAATATCGTTCCGAAAGCTATTAATAAATCAAAAACTGAAATACTAAAACAAACCAAAGTGGTTGATGATGCTTATTTAATAGAAAACTACGACCCAAAACCTACTCTTGCTGCTGACCCAGTAGTTCAATACATGAACAAGGAGCAACTTCAAAAACTATTAGAAGAGACTCAAAGCAGAATGAAAAAAGCTGCTAAAGATGAGGATTTTATAGAAGCCGCCCGTTTGAGAGACGAAATGATGGAAATCAGTAAAATGCTGAAAGCTTAGTTTCTTATTTACTTTTTTCCTGCATCAAAAAGTATTGATTTTTCCTCAGCAGAAAGGCTATCGTACCCGGATTTGGAAATTTTATCCAAAATAGAATCAATTTTTTGTTGATTGGCTTGCTTTTGAGCATTGTAATCATAATCGTTTCTCGATTTTGGTTTTTTGTAAACCACACTCATTGAGCGTTTTCTTATAGCTGTGTTGACTAATTTTTCCAAGATATTACTAAACCCAAGCGTAAAATCTTTGCCCTTTAACAATTGTTTGGCATATAAAAATCCAAATAAAGCCCCTCCCAAATGAGCAATGTGTCCACCGGCATTTCCTTTTGGAATACTAACTATATCAATAATTACATACACCATTGCAATATATTTGAGTTTAACTTCTCCAAATACGATAAGCCGAACAGTAAAATTTGGAACATAGGTTGCTGCAGTAATCAAGATAGCCATAACTGAAGCTGATGCTCCTAGTGCATAAGCAGTTGATGATAAACCATTAAATACAGGTAAAACATTGAATAACAACACATATAAACTACCGCCAACCAATCCACCTAATAGATAGGTACTTACAAGTTTTTTAGAACTCAAATAATATAAAAAAATTTGCCCTGCGAAATACAAAACCAACATGTTGAAAAGAAGATGAAAAAGCTCTTCATGCAAAAACATATAACTTATCAGTGTCCACGGTTTACGAACCAAACTAAAAATATCAGCAGGCAATGAAAGCCAAAGAATCAACTGTTTAAAAATCTCGTTATCATTAAAAAAATAGAAAGTCAACCTCAACAAACTCAACAAAACAAATATTCCCACATTGACAAATATCAATTTTATCAATGATGAACCATTTTTATATTGGTTTTTTAGTTCATTAAACAGTGGATTAGACATTTTTTATTAGTTTCTGTCAAAATTAATCATTCTAATAAACACTGTATTCTTTTGATTAAAATGCAGTTTAGCAAAATTTGTGTGGGTATAACTATTTGTGCAACTTTGCAGGAATGAATTTAACTGAAAAAGACCAACAATACATTTGGCATCCGTTCACCCAAATGAAAACAGCACTACCTGCTATTCCAATTGTAAAAGCAGAGGGAGTTTACTTAATTACCAATGACGGCAGAAAAATCATTGATGCTGTTTCGTCGTGGTGGACCACAATTCACGGGCATTCTCACCCTTATTTGGCAAAGGCTGCGGCGGAACAACTTCAAACTTTAGACCATGTAATTTTTGCCGGTTTTACTCATCCAAAGGCAATTGAACTTTCGGAACGTATTTTGAATAAGCTCCCGTTTTTAAATAAAGTGTTTTTTTCTGATAACGGTAGTACAGCTGTAGAAGTAGCCATAAAAATGGCATTTCAATATTGGCATAATTCCAACCAGCCTAAAACTAAAATCATTGCTTTTAAAAATGCTTATCATGGAGATACTTTTGGAGCCATGAGTGTGGGGGGTAGAAACGCATTTACGAAACCTTTTTTTCCTTTTTTGTTTGATGTAGAGTTTATTGATGTTCCGGTTGCCGGAAAAGAAGAAGATACTATATTTCAAATTGAATCGCTCATCAAACAAAACGATATTGCAGCTTTTATTTATGAACCTCTTGTGCAAGGTTCTGCAGGAATGATAATGTACAACCCAAAAATACTAGATGTACTCATAGAAATATGTAAAAAAAATCGAGTGTTGACAATTGCAGACGAAGTAATGACAGGTTTTGGGAGAACAGGAAAGTGGTTTGCAACTGATTATTTAAACCAAAAACCTGATTTTATGTGTCTTTCTAAGGGGTTGACCGGTGGAACACTACCACTAGGTTTAACTCTATGCACTCAAGAAATTTACAATGCATTTTTATCCGATGATAACAGCAAAACATTTTTTCACGGACATTCTTTCACCGGAAATCCTATCTCTTGTGCGGTTGCCTGTGCTAGTTTAGATCTCTTGGAAAAACAAGAAACACAAACTCAAATTCAAGAAATTTCAAAATTCCACACCAATTTTTCACAAAAAATTTCTTCCGTTAAAAAAATTAAGAATATCCGACAAACCGGAACAATCTTAGCCATTGAAATTAATACCAATGAAAATTCATCTTATTTCAATTCAATCAGAGATTCTATCTACTCATTCTTTCTCAACAGAAACATTTTACTTCGCCCACTGGGTAATGTTCTTTATATAATTCCTCCCTACTCAATCTCTGAAAACGAGCTTAATGAAATTTATTCTTCGATTGAAGCTTTTATTGACCAATTTTAATCATTACAAATGATTAAACTAACCATCAATCACTTTGTTGAATTCCTATTTTTTTATTTATCTGATGATTTATTCAAAAAATTGTAATTTTATAACAATTTTACACAATCAATCTTGAATACCTATGAAACCATCAACCGAGTTGTTTCAATTGATAAAGTCGCTCACAAAATCTGAAAAAAGATATTTCAAACTGTCTTCAACTTTACAATCTGGCGAAAAAAACTACATCAAATTATTTGAAGCTATTGAAAATCAATTGATTTACGATGAAGAAGCAATTAAATCTTTATTCAAGAAAGAAACTTTTATAAAACATCTTCCATCTGAAAAAAACCATCTTTATAACTTAATTCTTAAAAGCCTGAGGAATTTTTATACCGACAATTCTGCTGATGCAATTTTACAAGAACTACTTCGTAATATTGAATTGCTATACAACAAAGCTCTTTACAAGGAGTGTATTAAAAACATTAATAAAGCAAAATCTATTGCCTATAATTATGAAAAATATTATTTTTTGTTGGATATAATTAACTGGGAAAAACGAATTATTGAAGACGGAAATCAGCCGGAAAAATATGAGTTCGGGGTTACCAATCTCGTAAAAGAAGAATCCGATTGTATTGATAAGTTGAGAAATATTGCCGAGTACCATTTGCTCTATTCCCAAATAAATTCTCTGATGAGAAAAAGTGGATACTCCAGAAACCCTGAGGAGGAAGAATTGGTTAAGAAAGTAGCGAATCATGAACTTATTGCAAAAAAAAATACAGCAAGCAGCCTAAAATCTGCGACAGCCTGCTATTCAATAAAAGCAATGTGCTATATTGCTAATGATGACTACAAATCAGCATACGAACACTTAGAAAAAGTAATACGGACATTGGAATCAAATTCATTTATCATGAAAGAACTTCCAAAACGTTATATTAAAGCATTGAACAGTATGATTTATGCTCATCTCAATCAGAATGATATTAAAAACTGCTTGTTTTATATTGATAAATTAAAAAGTCTTAATGGAGAGCCCGGATTTGATAGCACCGATATTCAATTGGAATTGTTTTCGTTGCCATATAACGCAGAATTATTAGCCTGCTGTTATTCTGATGATTACAAAAGAGCTATTGATAAATTAATTCCTGAAATTATAAAAGGAATTGATTTTTATGGTGAAAAGCTCAGCACTGAAACCATATTATTATTATATTATAACATTTCACGTGTGTATTTTGAAGCCGGTGAATACAAACTTGCCTTAAAATACAATAACCTGATAATCAATACCAATGAATCTATTTTGAGGCAAGACATCATCACTTTTGCAAAGATTGTAAACCTGATGATACATTACGAATTAGGCAATTTTGACTTGTTGGAATATACAATTAAATCAACAAAACGATTTGTAAATAAGAATCAAAGAAACTTTCAGTTTGAAACTGTCTTTCTCAAACACATCAGAAAAGTTATTAAACTAAAAAAACCAGATGATTTTGAGAAGTTATTCACCAGCTTTAGAAACGAGGTGAATGAAGTATTAAAAAATCATTATGAAAAAGTTTCTCTTCGCTATTTTGACTTTCCAAAATGGTTGGAATCTAAGGCAAACAAAAGACACCACAAGTATATCAACTAAATTTTTCTCTGTTTAGCTACCTCATAAAGCACCATTCCAACGGCAACCGAAACATTCAAAGAGGCAATTTCGCCTGCCATAGGAATTTTTCCGGAATAGTTGCTGTTTTTTAATAGTTGATTGGCTATACCATTTTCTTCACTTCCCATGATAATAGCAGTTGGAACAGTTAAATCTAATTCTCCAATATGTTTGTTTGTTTTTTCTGTGCATGAAACCACTTGAATACCACTACTTTTTAGCATAAAAAGAGCATCTGTTAAATTTTCTACCTTGCAAATTGGAATTCGGTAAATAGCTCCTGAAGAAGTTTTCACAGCATCTTCATTGATTTGTGCAGACTCCCTTTTGGGGATTATAATGGCATTTACTCCCATACATTCAGCAGTTCGAGTAATTGCTCCAAAATTTCGAACATCAGTAACCCTATCAAGCATTAAGATCAAAGGCACTTTTCCAGCATCAAAAATTTTAGTTATCGTTTCTTCGGCATCTTGAGTAATAATGGGTGAAATTACTGCTACTACCCCTTGGTGGTTTCCTTTGGTATATTTGTTTAATTTAAAAACAGGGACGTGAGAAACAGGAACCTTTGCTTGTTTAATGGCATTTCTTAATTCCGTTATTCCTTGCCCTTGTATGTCTTGTTGAATATATACTTTCTCAATTTCTTTACCGGACTTAATGGCTTCTATCACAGGGTGAACTCCAAATACGATGTTTTCTTTTTCTTTCATTCGTCAAATTTAGTGTAAAGCAGTTTGGTAAAATTAAATTATTTAAAAGATTCTGCCGCTCCTCCATGTATCAACGGCTCTGTACCAAGTGTTTTTGTACATTGCCGAGCGGCTTAAAATATAATCGTTGTTCGTTAAATAATTTTTAGATTTATAAAAAACAAAGTTCATTGACATCACATTGTTTTCTTCTCCATAAATCCAATTCTCATAGTCTTTAGATTTATATACAATGTTTGGTGGTCCGTAAATAATATAAATCAAGCCTCTATCTGTTTTCCACCCTTCTAAGTAGCTGGTAAAATAATGATTTGCTCCTTCAACCCTGTTAAAATATTCTTTAATCAAGGTTCTCGCACGATCTGTTCCTCCGGCTATTTCTAACCAAAAATTATCCATAGCATTTTTTTTGTCTTCAGCTTGTAAAAGTCCGGTGTATTCTTCGTTAGTGGTTATATACCTCATAGACTCAATCATATTATCTAAATCTCCTATTTCCGGAAAATTGTTTTGAAAACAGAAAAATGCGGGTCCTTCTTTTATGTCATCATTGGTTTGAAAAAGAAAAAATCCGGTACCGTCGATTGTAAATTCAACTGTGTTTAATGAATCAAAATCAAGTGTTAAGATAGAGTCTGATTTTAATGGAATGTTTTCATTTTTTTCCGCTTCTGAAAATGGTGGCTTTGCAATGGGGTGTTTTATATGAAAATAACTGATTTTACCACTGTTATAATTATTGCTCAAACTTTTTTGAAGATGCACTCTAAAATTGGGTAACAAATGGTTTTTATACACAATCATGCCTGAATCATCTTTTGCAATAAAATTTTGTGAATTGTGAACGCTGGTTCTGTTTATGCTGATTTTCTTCTTAAGCAGATTGTCTCTGTTCACATCATAAAACGAAACAATTAACGAATACGTACTGTTCAATTTAGTTTTTAAAGAAATCAACCCTTCCAAAAACTTTTTCTCGTTGTGTTGTCCAAAATCTGAATATCGAATGGTGGAGCTGTCAATAATTTGCTCCAATTCATCAACCAATTCGTAGCTGACCTCAACATTTGCGGAAAAAGTAGAATCCGCCCGTTTTTTGGTGTATAACAAATCTTCCGATTTAAGCCGAAAATAGAAACTGGTTAAGGTATCATTTTCATGGAACACCTTGTAATCAGGCTCCAACAGATTAATGCCAGACATATAAATTCCTGCAACATTTCGATTAGAGGCATTTTCAGTAGTAGAACAACTCGAAAAGCTGAAGAATACAGCAATAAATAAAATTAAAATGTGTAGCTCTTTACTAATACTCATTATTCAATTTCTAGTTTTTGATCTTCATCATCTACCAAAGATTTGGGTAAATTTTTATTGTTTTTTGCACCCAAAGCTCTTAATTTTTCAGCTCTTGTAATCAAATTACCGTTTCCGAATTGCAGTTTTTTAAATGCATCATCGTATGCCGACTGAGATTCACCAAGTTTTTTACCGATCTTCTGCATGTCTTCAATGAAACCGACAAACTTATCATACAAGTTTCCACTTTCTTTAGCGATTTCAAGTGCATTACGCGTTTGTAATTCTTGTTTCCACACCGAAGCGATGGTTCTGAGGGTGGCTAAAAGAGTAGTTGGGCTAACTAACACAATTTTTTTATCCCAAGCATAAGAGTATATATCCGAATCAGCTTGCAAAGTAAAACTGAATGAGGATTCTGATGGCAAAAACATTAACACAAAGTCCGGAGAGTTTGCTCCTTTTGCATTTGGATAATTTTTTTGACTCAACCCGTTGATGTGATTCTTTATTGATGTTTTGTGTGCATTAATGCAAGTTGTCCTTTCTTCATCGGTTTTCGCCTCTAAAAAATTTGTATAGGCAACAATTGATACCTTTGAATCAATGATAATATGCTTGTTTTCAGGCAGTTTTATCACAGCATCTGGTCTCAAGTTGTTTCCCTCTTCGTTTTTAAAGTTTTCTTGGGTTTCGTATTGTTCGCCTTTTTTGAGTCCGGAGTTGTCCAATATTTTTTCAAGAATAAACTCTCCCCAATCTCCTTGTGTTTTAGAATCTCCTTTCAATGCTTTAGTCAAATTTTGAGCGTCTGAGCGCATCTGTTGATTCAGTTCGGTCAATGATTTTATCTGTTCAACCAAAGAAGTTCTCTCCTTCAATTCAGTTTCGTATTTTTCATCAACTTTTTTCTCAAACATTTTTATGTTTTCTTTCAGCGGAACTAGAATTTCATCTAGTTTTTTCTGGTTTGCCTCAGCAAAATCTTTCGAATTTTCCTTGAGAAGTTTGTTTGCAATGTTCTGGAATTCAAGGGTAAATCGTTCTTGAAGTTTTTCAATTTCCTGTTTTTGTTCTGCTAATTTTTCTTCTAAATATTTATTTTGAGCCTCCAACTTTGAGTTTGAAGCAATTAGCTCAATGTTTACTTGAGTTAATTTTTCTTCTTTTTCTTTTTGCTGCTTAAATACTTGTTCTGCATTTTCAAGTCGGGTTAAAAGTCTGGTATTTTCAGTGGATATATTTTTTAATTCTTCTGAATCTGTTGTTGCACTTTGTTTGGATTTTATTAACCAGAAACTTACAATAAATCCTATTGCTAATCCAATAAATAAAAGTAAAATCGAAATATAATCCATATCACTTGTTTGGCTTTAAAATTAAGATAAAAATTGGAATCTCCCTCTCTTAACCATTCCGCTCGAAACATTTTTTTCTTTAGAAATAAATTCTGAAATAAAACAATTAATTGTATTATCTTCGTGATAATCAATTATTATGGGTAGAAAAATTAGTATAGCATTAATGGCGTGGTTTTCTATCCAATTTGTTGTGATGCTTTTCTTTTATGAAAGCACATCAAATCAAATCATACGTGCTGTAAGTCTGGTTACAATTGCAGTAGGTTTTCCTTTTTCCTTTGCTTTATTTTTTCTAAACAGCAAACTTGAATTGTTGAACAAAGTCAGAATAATTTATTTGATTATTGCAGTTTCTATTGTTGTAATTTCTTTTTTCATTCAGTTTGTTTTATTAATCCCAAATTCGTTAAAGATTTTTGGTGTTTTATGGTATTGCTTTGCTTATGCTCCATTAGAACTCAGAAGCAAATACAACAAGTGGTTGGAGTATTTTTCTAAAAAAGTAGAGCTTTTTGTATTGAGTAGCATTAATTTTATTGCTATCAATGGTTTGTTGTTAGGTTCTCTTTTTTACTTCATGCATTGGAAAGGTGGTAGTTTTTTCCTCATCATCGGTATAATTTTTGGAATAATCAGTCCATTATTATGGATTAGTAAGTTCAAAACGGAAATCGTTCTTAGGAAGAAATCCGAAGATAAACTAAAAGACGTTTTAAAAGATATTACCGACAGCATCAACTACGCCAAACGCATACAAAATGCAATCCTTCCACCTCAACGATTGGTAAAAGAATATTTACCGCAGTCGTTCATTCTGTATCAACCCAAAGATGTGGTAGCCGGTGATTTTTATTGGATGGAATACAAAAACGACAAACTCCTATTTGCCGCATGCGACTGTACCGGACACGGAGTTCCTGGTGCAATGGTTAGTGTGATTTGTGTTAATGGACTTAACCGAAGTGTTCGCGAATACAATCTTACTGAACCCGGTAAAATATTGGATAAAACTAGAGATATTGTGATTACCGAGTTTGAAAAAAGCGACGAAGATGTTAAAGACGGAATGGATATTTCCCTGTGCTGCTTGGATTTTAAATCCAACACCATCAGTTGGGCAGGTGCAAACAACCCCCTCTGGATAATCCGAAAAGGAAGCACACAAATTGAAGAAATAAAAGCCAACAAACAACCCATCGGAAAAACCGAAACCCCACAGCCATTTACAACCCACAGCATTGAATTCAATGAAGGGGATACTCTATATATTTTTACCGATGGATATCAAGACCAATTTGGTGGAGAAAAAGGTAAAAAGTTCAAAGCCGCTCAACTCAAAGAATTATTGCTATCCATACAACAAGAAAATATGGAAAACCAAAGGAAAATCATTGCAAAAACTTTTGACCAATGGAAAGGCAACTTGGAACAAGTGGACGATGTTTGCATTATTGGAGTTAGAGTATAATTCATTACTTTTATCAAAATGAAAGTAAAGAAAATAATATTATTTTTTTCGTTATGGGTTGCTAATGGCTTAGCTTTTAGCCAAAATAATAATTTAGATTCGTTACAAAATTTGTTGATGACTGTCCAGCAAGATACGTTAAAACATACTATTTTAATGGAAATAGGAAATCAACAACAAAAAAGTAATCCCGATTCAGCCTTGTTTTATCATACTCAATCCTTCGAGCTTGCAAAAAAAATCTCTCCACCGGAAGGGGAGCTTCTACAAGCAGCATCATTAAGAAACAAAGGTTGGGATTATGCACTCAAAGGTGATTACAACAAAGCGTTAAATCTTTTCGACAAATCAATTAAGATAACTGAAAAATATATTCAAAATAATGACTTGGAAATAGTTAAAAAAGCAATCAAAATACAAGCAGGTTGTTATTCACAAATTGGAATTTGTTATTTCAATTTGGGCAATCCAAAAAAAGCATTGGCATACACCAACAAATCATTAAGTCAAAACAGGAGAACACAAAATAAAATTGGTCAAGCAGCTAATTTTGGTAATCTTGGGATTTTTTACGCCGAACAAGGAGAATATCCAAAAGCTCTTTCTAATTTTTATAGCTCGTTAAAAATCAACGAAGAAATCAATGATAAAAAATGCCAAGCAGATAATCTTGCCAATATTGGTAGCACGTATGCCGATATAGGAGAAAATAAAAAAGCCCTATTTTATTTCTCAAAAGCACAAAAAATAGATAAACTAATAAATAATAAGGCTGGAGAAGCTTCTAATCTTGGAAACATTGGAAGTATATACAACGACATGGGTGATGACAACAAAGCCTTGGAATTCTTTTTTAAGGCTCTATCAATATATAATGAAATCGGAAATAAAAATGGACAGTCATCAAACCTTGCAAATATCGGCAATACATATTCAAACCTTGGAAATTTATCTAAAGCCTTAGAATATTCTCAAAAATCTTTAAAAATCAGTGAAGAAATTGGAAGCATGGGAAACATTGCATTCAATAATTCTACACTTGGAGTTGTATATGCAAAATTGAAACAACATGCTCTGGCAGAACATTACTTAAAAAGAGCAGAAGAATTAAACCATGACCTGGGCTCAATTGTTCGACTAAAATCAGATTACAAGGGTTTAGCTGAACTTTATGAACAAACGGAAAAACACAAACTGGCTTTGAGTTACTACAAAAAATTTGTTCAATTGGAAGATTCCATTAAAAGCGAAGATAATTACAAAGCAGGATTACAACAAGAAATAAAATATGAATACGAAAAACAAGCTGCAATTGATAGCATAGCAAACGCAAAAGAATTAGAGATAAAGGAAATTGAAATTGCTAAACAGCAAACTGAAATTAAAGCAAAAAGAAATCAACAATACGCGCTATACAGTGGTTTAGCTCTTGTACTCATTTTTAGTGCAGTAATGTATAATCGTTATCGAGTTACAAAAAAACAAAAGCATATAATTGAAATTCAAAAATCTGAAACCGAGAAGCAAAAGTTGTTGGTTGAAGAAAAAAACAAAGAAATTTCTGATTCAATAATCTATGCCAAACGCATACAGGAAGCTATTTTACCTTCACGATATTCGCTTACTGAACACCTTAAAAACGGTTTTGTTTTATACAAACCCAAAGACATTGTAAGCGGTGATTTTTACTGGCTTGAAAAATACAACGAAAGTATCTACTTTGCTGCTGCAGATTGTACTGGGCATGGAGTACCAGGAGCAATGGTAAGTGTGGTTTGTGCAAACGCATTGAGCAAAGCATTGTTGGAAGAAAACCAAACAGAAACAGGCGAATTGCTTGACAGAACACGAGAATTGGTTGTGGAACGCTTTACCAAAAACGACGAAAACGTTAAAGACGGAATGGACATTTCACTCTGCCGAATTTCTAACAACCAACTGCAATGGAGCGGAGCCAACAATCCACTTTGGATTATCCGAAAAAACAGCAATGAAGTTGAAGAAATAAAAGGAAACAAACAACCCATCGGGAAGTCAGATAGCTCACAACCATTTACATCACATGAAGTTGAACTCACTACCGGCGACACCATTTACATTTTTACCGACGGGTTTGCTGACCAATTTGGCGGAGAAAAAGGGAAAAAGTTTATGTATAAACAACTTAAAGAATTATTTTTAGCCATCAATCATCTGAAAATGGACGAACAACGTGAAAAACTAAACCAAGCTTTCATCAATTGGCAAGGAAGCCAGGAACAAGTAGACGATGTTTGTATTATTGGAGTGAGGGTATAATTCATTACTTTTTTTAAATTTTAATATTTTTTAATTTGAAATTAATCTGACTTTAAGGTCGTTCCATGAAATTCGTTTTCTGAATTTTAGTTAGAAATTCATGAAATAGCAAATAAAATGGACAACGTAAAACCAAGCCAAATTATCGCTGACCTTGCAGAAATGGGAGCGTATAAATCAAATTTAACTGTGAAAAATATTCTAATAAGAGGCTTCCTCTCAGGAGCACTTTTAGGTTTTGCCACAGTTTTAGCATTTATAACTGCCAATCAAACGGGAATAAAAATGCTTGGTGCTTTAGCATTTCCAGTGGGTTTTGTGATGATTATTTTGTTGGGATTAGAACTTGTAACAGGAAATTTTGCTACAGTGCCGATGGCTCTCATGGATAAACAAACTTCTTACTCAAAATTATTTTACAATTGGTCTCTTGCTTTTTTAGGGAATTTTTTAGGTAGTGTTGTCTTTGCAGGTATGTGTTTTATTTACATGACCAAATGTGGTCATTCTTATGATGCTCCAATAGTTAAAAAAATTATTGAAGTTGCCTCTGACAAAACCCTTGTTTATAAAGAACTAGGAGCAACAGGAACAATTGTTTGTTTTACAAAAGCTGTTCTCTGCAACTGGATGGTTACTCTTGGCGTGGTTATGGGATTAGTATCGTCTTCAACCGTTGGAAAAATTGTTGCTATATGGCTTCCTATCTTTACTTTTTTTGCTCTTGGCTTGGAACACTGTGTAGTCAATATGTTTGTCATTCCTTCTGCAATTATGTTTGATGCTCCTATCTCGATTAGCGACTGGTGGATTTGGAACCAAATTCCGGCTACACTTGGAAATATTGTAGGTGGATTTTTCTTTACCGGAGTTTTATTACACCTCACACACAGTAAAAAATAAGTTCTTAAATATTTCAATTTAGGAAGAAATGCAACGGCAGAAAACACTCACCCAATAGAATTGAGGCAAAAAAAAGCACTTCTGTAAGAAAAAAAAACTCAACTCATCTGCAAAGTACAACCTCATTGCCGACGGTATATTCATTTCCAATAAAAAAATGATGAAAAAGTGACTGTTGCAAATATTAAATCCAGGCATTACGCTTGATATTAAATTTTGGATTTTTATCTTTATCTTTTTAATTGAAGTAAGCTAAAAAATCCTTTTATCAACTATTGCTTAATAAAATTGCTTAGTCTAAAGAAAATAGTTTTGTCGGCACTTTTGCTGTTTTTTGTAAAAATTACTTATCCCCAACAATACGTTGACTTAATAAAAATCAATTATTCCACTACTCCATTTAACAGATACGATAGCCTAAAAAATATCAATACCCAAGTACAAGAGTTTTCTACTGACATTACATTACCCATAGTAATAGATTCATCAAAAACAATTTTAACCGGAATGCTATTTGAGCAAATTTCTTTAATAAACACGCCACGCTCTGCCGAATATTATTATACTGTCAATCCGAAAATAGGTTTAAATCTCAATCATTCGTCAAAAATTACAGGAACCTATTTATTTCTTCCAAAAATTTCATCAGATTTACGTAATTCTATCAATAAAAACAGTTTCCAATTTGGAGGTATAGTTCTTTTATCAATTAAAAAATCACATTTATTCAAATACCGATTAGGAATTTATGCAAATCAAGAATTATTTGGTCCATTTGTGGTTCCACTTTTCGGCTTTTACTACTTAAGCAATAATAAAAAAATGGAAGCAAATTTTACACTGCCCGTAAATGCCGATTTAAATTATAAAATCTCTGATAACATAAGAATAGGCTTAGCTTTCAACGCAATTGTAAAGAGTTTTTTAGCATCATCAATGAATAATAATACCCTCACTAAAACAACAAACGAACTCTTTGCCTATTTTCAGTTTTATTCACCGAAGTATCGAATTTTAGTAGAACCCCAAATTGGACACACCATAGGAAGAAGCTTTAGAATGTATAATTCTGACGACAAATTAGATTTTAAACTTTCGGCTTTTGAATTTGGTTCCGAACAAAAACAATTGAATTTCGATTTTAAAGACGGCTATGTTTTTAAAATTCGTTTAGTTTACAGATTTGTTATTGATAATAATTAACTTTGCTGATGGCTTAATTTGATAGCTCAATCAACTTGATATATCTATGAAAACTGCACTATTCCCAGGATCGTTTGACCCCATCACCAAAGGACACGAAGACATTATTCTTCGAGCGTTACCACTTTTTGATAAAATAATTGTGGGGGTTGGGACAAATACTGCAAAAAAATATTTGTTTACTAGTGAACAGCGTACAGCATGGCTTAAAGAAACCTTTTCAAACCAACCTAAAATTGAGATAATGCAATACGAAGGGCTAACTGTGAACTTTTGTAAAAAAATAAATGCTCAATACATTCTCAGAGGATTAAGAAACCCTATTGACTACAACTACGAAAGCAATATCGCATTAATGAATAAAATGCTCGACAATCAAATTGAAACCATTTTTTTGCTTACATCTCCAGAACTTATGGCAATAAATTCAACAATTGTACGTGATATTATTATAAACAAAGGAGATGCCGGAAAATTTGTACCCGAAGCAATCCAAAAGAATTTCAACACATAATGCCACGACTTCTCTTTACTCTTTTTCTGATTGTAGTTAGCTCAATTTCTTTTGCCTCTAAAACAGTGATAAAAGGAGTTGCAACAGGATTTGCTAACCGAGAACTTACTTTTTACACCTACTCCGATTATATAACAAATAACAAAGTATATTTAGGCTACATTACTATCAAAGAAAACGAATCATTTTCATTTGAGGTTGAACAAACAAATATTCAAAAAATTTTCATAAAAATTGAGGATAAAACCGCATGGTTATTCACTGAACCCGGAAAAGTATATAACCTCACACTTAGCTATAACGAAGCATTTAACAAAGGGAAAATATACGACAGAAAACTGTCCATGAAGTTTAATTTTCCGATACCCAATGAAATCAATATGGAAATCATAAAGTTCAACCAGAAATACAATGTTTTCTTTGATGAAAACTACTTGCTTTTTGTAAAAAGAGATCGATCGGTTGAACCAAAAATTAAAGCATTTAAAGCAAAAATGCTAAAAGAAGTTGCCGACATGAAATCGGATTTTGTGAAAAATCACATCATTTATTCTATTGCCCAAATCGAATTCAGTATCAATGTGTCATACAACGATAACCAAACCGGTAAAAACAGCAAAAACACAAAAGCAAATTTATTTTTAGAATATCTTGATAATAAACCGGTTCTGTATCATAATGCTGAATATATGACCTTTTTTAAAGACTTCTTTAAAAGTGAAATCAAAGACATGACTTTGCAAATGAGCGGATTGGATTTAATCAAAGCCATTAATGAAAAATCATCTTTTGCTGCATTTAACAAGGCTTTAGATAAATATCCATTTTTACAAAACGAAGAGTTTAAACAATTGTTTGGAATTTATAGTTTGATGAGAATTGTTGACGATAAATATTTTACCAAAAAAAATATAGTTTCTATGCTTGCTGAGCAAAAAAAAGGCTCAAACTATCCTCCCCAGCGAATCATAGCCGATGAAATTATAAAAATGATTACCGAAAGTCAATCAAAATCAGGAACAAAAGCTACAGACTTTATTTTGATAAATCAATTCGGCGAATCTGTTCCACTGCATTCATTTAAAGGAAAACATGTGTATATAAACTTTTGGTCAACTTGGAGCGTTCCTAGTCAAAAAGAAATGAAAATTATAGAAACCCTTTACAAAAAGTACAACGAACATATCGACTTTATAAGTATTTGTACAGATTATGACATGGAAAAAATGAAATCTTTCCTCAACAAGAATCCCAATTATAAATGGAACTTTTTGCACATTGGAAAAAACCAAAAACTACTTGATTCATACGGAATAGCAACTATTCCTGTTTATGTTTTACTAGATGAAAAATTAAATGTAATAAGTAATCCTGCCCCTAGTCCTAGTGGCTCTGCAGAAAGATCAACCGAAGAAAATATTGAAAAATATTTCTATGAAATTGCAAATAAATCAGCAGTAAAAGACAAAAGTATTTTTCAAACTCCAAAAAACAAGTAAACTAAAACTGAGTTCTTATAATATCTGCAATAGAAGCGTATGTATTTGAAAGGACAATTCTGTTAATTTGTTCATTATCCATCCACTCCACTTTTTCAATTCCTTCTTCTTCTTGAGGCTGCAACAACTTATTGGAACTAGTTTTCATCTCAAACCAATATGTTTTTTTTAAAATTATCTGAGAGTTTAATCGATAAATGTGGTAACAATTATTCATCGGTTTGATTATAGTTAATTCTGTTGCTGCACACTCTTCCTCAACCTCTCGAATTGCTGCTTGTTCTATTTTTTCCCCCAACTCTATTTTTCCTTTTGGTAAGTCCCATTTACCATTTCTAAAAATAAATAAAATCTGATTTTTATTATTCTTTACAACACCACCAGCCGCTTCAATCGTTGTGAAAAAAGAACAAAATTGGAGGAAAGATTCATTTACATCATCTATCGAAAATTGAACAAGAAAAAGTTTTGTATTCGATTCTAAAACCGATAAAATATCAGGTATCATTTCCACAGAAAAGAAAGAAAAAAACAATCCTTCTTTAACGTTATCAACACAGTGTTGATTACTGTTAAACTGTATTTGTTTGTCCTTTATAAAAACTTTATACATTTGCGATATGATATATAACAAAGAATCGGCAAAAAAAGTAGCTCAATCGTTGTTGCAAATTAAGGCTATAAAACTTCAGCCAAACAAGCCATTTACTTGGGCTTCAGGTTGGAATTCTCCCATTTATTGCGACAACAGAAAAATACTTTCTTATCCAAAGATACGAACTTTTATAAGACAACAATTCGTTTCTGCCATAGAAGAACATTTTTCAAAAGTTGAAGTGATAGCAGGTGTTGCTACAGGAGGAATAGCAATTGGAGCACTGGTAGCAGAAGAAATGGGATTGCCTTTTGTTTATGTGAGGTCTGCATCAAAAGGTCACGGAATGCAAAATATGATTGAAGGAGAAATTCCTGTTAACAAAAACGTTGTTATCATTGAAGATTTAATATCCACAGGAGGTAGTAGTTTAGCGGCTATGGCTGCCTTACGTGATGAAAAATGCAATATTTTAGGTATGGTTGCCATATTTACGTATGGATTTGAAACCGCAACCGAAAACTTCAAATCAAACGATTGTAAACTAATTACACTTAGCGATTACAATACCCTTATCCCTACTGCTGAAGAGGATAATTATATTTCCGAACAAGATATTAAATCATTAACTCAGTGGAGAAAAGATCCCGAAAATTGGAAAAAATAACAGCCTAAAAACGACAAATGAAAATTTCAACCCCTCCCAAAATAGTGAATCAAACACAAGAAAACGTTTATAACTTCTTGTTTGATATAAACAACTTCAAAATGCTTTTTCCGGAAGAAAAAATTGAAAACTGGGAATCGACCAATGAATATTGTACTTTTCGAATAAAAGGAATGACAGATATAGGGTTGAAAAGAGTGGCTTCTACGCCAAATTCGCTGATTTATTTAGATTCTTACGGAAAAGTTCCTTTTAAATTTACACTAAATATCTTTCTCAATTCAACAACTGATAATAAAACAGAAGCTCATTTGGAATTTGACGGTGATGTAAATCCATTCTTAAAAATGATGGTAGAAACCCCACTTACAAACTTCTTTAATATGCTTTCTGACAAATTGGTTCAAAAATTTAACTAACCTCTATAAACTCACAAAAATTAAACCTATGAAAAATCGATTTTTTATTATTTCCATGATGATTGTAACAATGTCATGGTATTCGTGCGGTAGCGATAGTAACGAAAATATTGACGTTGAAGAAAACCCTATGGCTGCTTTGGCAAAAATGGGTGAACAAATGCAAGAACAAGCAAAAAATATGGAGCAAGGCACAAGAGAAGGTGGACCTGCATTACATTACGAAGAACTAATTAAGTATTTACCGGAAACTATAAACGGGTACACCAAAGAAGAACCATCAGGTTCTACTGTTGAGATTCAAGGAGCTTCATACTCAACAGCAGAAGTTAGATTTACAAAAGGCGACCAATACGTTAGAGTGTCATTGATAGATTACAATGCTACTCTTTCAATGTATTCAATGGCTACTGCAATGTGGAGCACAGGAATAAAAGTAGATAACAGCGATGAATTGGCTCAAACCATTAAACTAAACGATAAGATTGCCGGTTGGGAATCCTTTCAAAAAAAATCAAAAGATGCAAGTATTATTCTTGGTGTTAACAATCGCTTCTTTCTAACAATTGAAGCTAATAGCCAAAGCAATACAGAGTTTCTTAAAGAAGTTGCTAAAAGCATGAAATTAGATGATTTATCTAGTTTGTAAATCATTAAAATCCAAACTAATTTCTTTTAAATCATATTCTTGCAGTTGAGAGTTTACTTTCAACTGCAATTTTCCATTTTTGGAAACTCCTGCAATTTCGCCATACGTAGTAACACCTACAACACTATATTTCAGCACTTTCTGATAACCCAATAAATTGTCTAAGTAATCCGAATTTATTTTATCAAACAATCCATTCTTTAATTGAAAATACCTCACTTCGATATGTTTTAATAGCTCAGATAAAATATCTTCTAAAACAAACTCCTTTTTGGCTTCAATTGAAAGTGAAGTAGCATAAGGAAATCTTCCAAAACTATCTTGATTTACATTTAAGCCAATGCCGACAACTGAACCATTGATGATTTTAGAATCCAAAGTGTTTTCAATTAAGATGCCTGCTGCTTTTTTATAATTTATTAAAATATCGTTGGGCCATTTAATATGTACTGAATGCGTGGTTTGTTTTTTTAAAAAATCTACTACTCCCAAAGCGACAACTTTGCTTATTAAAAATTGATTTTCAATTTCAATCATTGGTTTCAGCCAAAAAGAGAGGATTACATTTTTTCCCATTTCCGATTCCCACAAACTACCTCGCTGACCTCTACCTGATGTTTGATAATCAGCAACAACTACCAATCCCTCATGGCAATTTGGTTTTAGTAAAATCTCTTGCAAATACGAATTGGTTGATTCAACCCTATCCAAACGAATAATTTTATTACCAAGAATGAGATTTTCCATGCTCAACAAATGTATGAAATCATACAAAACAAATAATAATCGGTTAAATTTTATGAAGATGGTTATTTTTGTTAGCTTTGTTGCCTATCCTAAAAAAGTATGGAAACACAATTATCAGATAGAATAAACAGCCTTAGCGAATCTCAAACATTGGCTATGGAACGATTGAGTAGAGAATTAAAAGCTCAAGGAAAAAATGTAATCAGTTTAAGTATTGGTGAGCCTGATTTTGACACTCCTGATTTTATAAAAAATGCAGCCAAAAAAGCCATTGATGATAATTATACCCACTATACCCCAGTTCCTGGTTATTTAGAACTCCGACAAGCCATTTCAAAAAAATTTAAACGAGATAACAATCTGGATTATAGTCCTGAGCAAATTGTAGTAAGTACTGGAGCTAAACACGCTTTAACAAACTTAGCTCTTACCATTCTTAATCCAGAAGATGAAGTATTGATACTTTCTCCATATTGGGTAAGCTATCACGACATGGTAAAGATTGCTGAAGCCAAACCCGTATTAATCAACTCAACAATTGAAACCGATTTTAAAGTTACTCCGCAACAAATTGAGCAAGCAATTACACCTAAAACCCGTATGCTCTGGTTCAGCTCTCCTTGCAACCCTAGTGGTTCAGTATATTCAAAAGACGAATTGTTTGAAATAGCAAAATTGATTGCTAAACACCCTCGGATTATTATTGTGGCTGACGAAATATATGAACACATCAACTTTTTGGACAAGCACCAAAGCATCGCTCAATTTGATTTCATAAAAGAGCAAGTAGTTACTGTCAACGGTGTTTCAAAAGGATTTGCTATGACCGGATGGCGAATTGGATTTATTGGAGCTCCAAAATGGATAGCAACTGCATGCACAAAAATGCAAGGGCAATTTACTTCCGGAACGTGTAGTATTGCTCAAAAAGCAGCTCAAGCTGCCTTAGAAGCTGATCCCGAATGTATTATACCAATGCAAGAAGCCTTCCGAAAAAGAAGAGATTTAGTATTAAAATTAATGAGCGAAATACCCGGTTTGATTTTAAACGAACCCAAAGGCGCATTTTATGTTTTTCCGAATATCTCCTCATTTTTTGGTAAATCCGACGGTGAAACCAAGATTAATAACGCCGATGACTTAGCCATGTTTTTGCTTAATAAAGGCTTAATAGCAATGGTCTCCGGCAATGCATTTGGCAATCCGGAATGTTTACGACTATCTTATGCAGCATCAGACAGTGTGCTGATTGAAGCAATTAAACGTATGAAAGAAACTCTTGCGTTGTTAAAATAAAAGATTCAAAAATTGACAAAAAAACAAGAAATATCAACACTTTTTAAAAGTTTCAACCGACTAACAGCTTTGATAGTTGGTGATGTGATGATTGACTCTTATTTTTTTGGAAACGTGGATAGAATTTCACCAGAGGCTCCTGTCCCAGTAGTTTCAGTAAAAAGAAAAGAGAACAGACTGGGAGGAGCTGCAAATGTTGCCTTAAATATTCAAGCATTGGGTGCTAAACCTATACTTTGCTCAGTCATTGGAAATGACAATGAATCAATTATTTTTGACGAACTCCTGAAATCCAATAGGCTTTCCAATAAAGGAATTTTAAAAAGCAAAAATCGTCAAACCACTATAAAAACAAGGGTTATCGGAAACAATCATCAAATGATTCGGGTAGATGAAGAAACCGATAAAAACCTAACGGAAAACGACCAAAAAGCTCTTATAAAAAAAATAAAGTCTATACTAGATTCAGAGAAAGTAGATGTAGTAATTTTTGAGGATTATGATAAAGGAAACTTATCTGAATTTGTAATATCAAAAGTTGTAGAAATCTGTAACAATAAAAAAATTCCAACAACTGTTGACCCAAAAAAACGCAACTTTTTACATTATAAAAAAGTTACTCTTTTTAAACCCAACTTAAAAGAACTGAAAGAAGGTTTGAATATTGATATTAATCCTAAAAACAATTTGGAAATTGAGAAAGCAATCAAAATTTTAAACAACAAACTAAACAATACCAATACTTTCATTACCTTATCCGAAAACGGAGTTTACATTACAGACCACACTTCTTCTTATCATGAACCCGCCCACGTCAGAAACATCTCAGATGTGTCCGGTGCTGGAGACACCGTAATTAGCGTAGCTTCGCTTTGTGTTGCTTTAAATCTACCCATAAAAACCATAGCTTCCTTAGCCAACTTGGCTGGCGGATTGGTTTGCGAAAAAGTGGGAGTTGTACCTATTAACAAAGAGGAATTGCTGAGTGAAATATACGTAAAGCTATCGTAACAATTGCTATATAAATGAAAAACTCACCACTACGTGGTGAGTTTTCAAAAACAAACTAAACTTTACTTATACTCAAAAATTAGATTAGAATAGAGTTATTCAAAAACCGCTTTTCCTAACCATAATGCCTTGTAATCTTCATCATGCCCAATGTAATATCTTGTTTTAGTTGCTTCGTTATAAATATATGAATAGTTCCTATACAACCTGTATTTTCCATTTTCGCCCATATTGTTAAAATTTGAAATAGTAGCATTTTGCAAATCAATTTTTGCAATTCTTGGGTAATAATTTCTTATAAAAGTAGGTCTTCCATAATAAGCGTCCATAAAACTAGTATATCCCTTTGAACCAACAACTTCAAGTAGTTCCCAATAAACTGTTTTGCCATCATTACTAAAAAAGAAATTTTGCACGTTTGAAAAAACTTCACTTTTACTATCATTATTCACTTTTTCAACAGCATATTGTGCTTTAAGACTTCCTTTGTTGTCAAAATGTAAACAAACAATATCAGTATAATGCATAATATAAACTCCATTACCCATTTCCCTGTCTTCTAATTGTCCGGCTATAAAACAATCTCCGTTAGGAGCAATAACAAAATTTTGAATATTTATTTTTTTTCCTACATAAGGCGTAGATTTCTTTTGAGACGGTGGTGTTTTTACCATTGATTTAAATCCACTAACAAGAGAAGTACCCGCAATTGTTAACCTACCTTTTTCAAATTTTAAAAGGTGTATGTTCTCAAATTCCTGTTTATATATTTTATTTTCATATTTTGCCATTAATGCATTGGCAGAACCTATATAGTCAGGGTTATTAATTGGTGCGTAATTTGCAAAAACTGAATTGTAAGCCTCTGCTTTATTTATTGATGCTGCAATAAAATATAAATCACCATTTGATTCTTTAAAATCCATCACGGCCATAGCAACAGAAGGAGCGTTGAAGGTATTGTTATGAATAATTTCTCCTTTTTTTGTAACTTCTATATAAACATAAGAATTTGGATTTGTTGTGCCTTTGTGAGGTGCAAAAATTGTAAAAACATTTCCAGATTCGAGTTCCCCACAATAAACAAGTGAGTAATTTCCTTTGAGCGGAAACTCAATTTCTTTCATTTCTAAAGATGTACTCATAACTAGCCCTAAATATTTTATATTATCCTCATCTTTTTCATTTTCTGCCGAAGCTATTATAAAAGTTACATCTGAATTATCATCTGGATAAGACGCATACCCTTTATAAGCACCTTCTGAATTTTTTGGCTTAACCAACTCCTTACTTATTCTTTTCTCAAAAACATATTTTTGTTTTTTATAATCCCAACTTTTTTCCCAAACTTCTTTATTCAAGTTTAACTTCATACTCATCACATTAAATGAATTACCACCACCTACTGTAGCAAAAACATATGTTGTTGTTATGTTTTCTTTTTTTTCTTTTTGTTTAGTTTCTGTTTCAGTTGATTTAAAATTCAAATCGCTATCAAAAACATAATTTTCTAATTTTAATTCATCAGATTTTTTATCAGTTTTTGCTCTATAAATCATATTTATATTTCCATCATTATCAATATAACTGTCATCTAATAACCCTTTTGAGGATTGAGCAGAAAGAGTTTTATTTACTTCTTTGAGTTGTTGTGAAAACCCTGAAATGGACAGGAAAGTTAAAATAGATATAATCTTAATTTTTTTCATACTATTATTTTTATGTTGAGTTATAATTTACTTAAATATTAATTTACCTGACTTAACAATTTCCCTATCTATACTTGATAATGTATAGATATATATTCCACTGGGCAAAGAGTTTCTATTAATTATTGTTTCTGATTTATTAATCTCAATTTCAGAAACTTTTTCTCCAACTATATTGTATATCGCAAGATTGTATTTTTTATCCGTGCTTTGTTTAACCTTTACAACAGCATAATCATCAATTGGATTTGGATAAAAATAAATTTCACTGTCGAGTACACGCTCATTTGTGTTGGAAGCTATATCTGCACTGTATGCCGTGAGTATATCTCCATTATTTTCGCTTCTTAATAATAGTCTTTTACCGTTACTTATCTTATACCAAGTATATTCAGTGGAATTTGGTCCCAAACTGTTTGTTCGTAACTCATATATCAACGCAACATTAGTAAATGAACCTTGTGGAAGAACAAGAGTGCCATATCCGATGTATTGAACTGTTCTAGTACCGTTTTGAATACTACTCACAGTAACTGAGTCGCTGTAATTCGTTTTCGTGTAATTATCTGTAAAAGACTGTCCATAGTTGAATGGAAATATCATTTTTTTATCCGGATCTTGAAAAATTTCGTGTTGGGTACTTGGAGAATAACTACCCCACATTACAAAGCTATCTGCTGAAAAATCATAATACTCAACACCAACAAGAGTTGGAAAAGCATAATCAGAAAATGCAGCGTCGCTATATGGAAAAAGTGCTCCACGAGGAGTATTTGAAGGCAATTTATATGAGAAATTAAAAGTTGGATACCCTCCCATCGGAGTTAATCCAGAAGCATCCCATGTTACTCCGGTTCCTGTAATACCGATTAATCCCATGTTAAATGAACTGTTATCAGCTATTTTTACAAGATGGCTTTGGTTTTTCACTTCTGAAAAATCAGAAGATATTATTGTTTGAGAGATTAATGTAAATGAAAACAAGCAACAACCTAGTAGTATTATATTTTTCATGCTTTATTTTTTGGTAAAGCTAGATAATACTATACTGCAAAAAATACGCAAAAAGTGGTATTTTTTTAAAAATTAATTTCTGACCTTGTTTAGTGCCTCTACTCTTGAATTTACCTGAAGTTTTTCGTAAATATTTCTAATGTGAGTTCTAACGGTATCTGTACTTAAGAACAAAGAGTTGCTAATTTCTTTATAACGGTATCCTTTTGAAAGGTAGTCTAATATTTCTTGTTCTCGTTTAGTTAACTTTTGTAAATTGGTGTTTTGATTTTTTGATGCAAAACTATCCACTACCTTTCTTGCTATGTGACTACTCATTGGAGAGCCTCCATTATAAACATCAACAATAGCATCTAAAATTTTATTTGATTGTGAGGTTTTTGTTAGATATCCTGCCGCACCTACTTTGAGTGATTGAAAAACATTTTCTGTCTCTTCAAACGAGGTAAACATTACAAACTGAGTTTTCGGGCATTTTGGTTTTAGTTTCTCTACACACTCTATTCCAGACATTCCGGGCAAGTGAATATCCATTAAAACCACGTCTATTTTTTTATTTGGTATATCCAGAATAGCATCTTCTGCATTGGAATATGTATGCTCACATATAAACCCTTCGCTGGAATTAAGTAGATTAACAATACCATCTTTGATTAATGGCTCGTCTTCAACTATACTCACTTTAATTTTCATCACACAAATTTAATTTCGTATTTTCAAATATATATCACATAAAAGTAGTATTAATTAAAGGGGTAAATGGAGCGTTAAATGCTATAGTAGTTCCATTGTTAATTTTTGATGTTATAATAACCTCTCCGTGTATGGATTCTACTCTTTTTCTAATGTTTCTTAAACCATTACCGTGATTAATTTTTTCCAAATCTGCACCAATTCCGAAATCTGAAATGGTTATTTTAAGTTTTTCCATGTCAAAAACCAATTGGATTAAAACTTTTGAAGTTTTTGAGTGTTTGATGATATTATTCAAACATTCTTTTGTTATCATAAAAATTTCGTGGTGAAATTCTTTTGAAATTGGAAAATCACGAATTTCTCTTGGAAATTCGAGCTCTAATTCAATATCAAACCCCTCCAAATAATCTGTGGAGTATTCTCTTATTCTAGCAACTAAATTTTGTGATGTTGTATTCTCTGAATTAAGTGCCCAAATTAAATCTTTCATGTTCTCAATCAAATTAGTAGAAACATCATTAATGCTGGAACCATACTCATTCAATTTAATTTCATCTCCAGATATGTTTTTAATTTGTTCGCTTAAAAACCTGATTTTTGATAATCCGGAACCTAAATCGTCATGAATGTCTTTTGACAATCTTCTTCTTTCTTGCTCTTGTGTGTAATGTATTATTTTTTCATTTTCCAATTCATTTTTAATTCTGATTGTTTTTAGATAAAAAATAAAAATGAGGAAAAGTAAAACAACAAATATGCTAATTGATGATACTATTATATTTCTTGACTTAATTGTAGCATTTTTATTACTTATTTCAAGTTTGCTGATTTCATTTGAATGTTTTAAAAGTATAATTTGATTGTTTTTTTCTTTTGTTTCAAACCGAGTTTTTAATTCCTGAATACTTTTAACTCTTTCATTGTTGAGCAGTTTGTTATATAGGTCAAGATACAATTTATGGTAATATAATGCCTTTTTTGAGTTATCTATTTTTTCAAACGACACAGACATTTTATAGTAAACATCAATCAGAATATCATTAAAAAAAATTGTGCCTTGCAACAGTATTTCAGAATTTTTAAGCATTTCGTTTATCTTGTTTTCATCCTTTTTGAAATGAGACAAGCTATACGCCATATTCACCAAAGACAAACACTTTCCAATTTCACATCCTATTTGTTCCTGTAATTTGTTTTCTTCGGAAAAAGAAATATACGCATTTTGATAGTCTCGTTTTAGTAGGTAATATTCTCCAAAATACTGATAAGCAATAGCCAAAGACGTTTTATCCATATTTTCTTTAATTCCTTTCCTTCCAATATTCAGATAATGTTTTGCAGAGTCGAGTTTATTATCATTCATCATACATTTAGCAATGCTTAAATATAAATTATTAATGATTTCGTATTGATTAAACTCTTTACACTTTTGTATTCCGAGTCTGGCATGAAATTCTGCGTCCTCAAACTCTTTTAATCGTAAATAAATATCTGTGATGTAGAAATGAACCCTCGGATTGTATATTTTTTCTTTGGATAATGCACCATAAGCAATCAAAAAATGATTCAGGGCTTTTTTATATTCGCCCATATTTTTGTAGCATATTGCGATGTTGCTTAATGTAATTGCTGTTAAATAATTATGGTTAATACCTTTTGCTGTTTCATACGATTTTTGATGAAAAAACAAAGCTGAGTCATACTTCATGAGTGTTTCATAGGCATTTGCAATTCCGTTATACCCGTTGACTAGATATTTTGTATTTTTTGAAGATTTAGCCAGTTCAACACATTTAAATCCATATTCAATACCCTTGTATGGATCAAATGTCCCATATTCGTAGCTCAGTGTATATAAGGCGTTTAGCTTATCGTTAATTTTTGTAGTTGTTTTGACAACAGCATAACAACTGTCTAAAATTTTCTTATCAACGGATTTAGCAATCAACGAATAGAAGAAAATGACAAAAAGAAGTATAGATTGTCTAAAAATTTGATATGTGTTCATTAAAAATATTTTCACAACAAGTCAGTATCATACAAACGTAAACTATTTCTCTTTCAAAAATTATGATGTTTAACATCATAAATAGCAAACAATATGAAAAATATACAAAACCTAAATCAAACCACATAATATAATTAATTTTGTTGCTCATTTTTTCAATCGTTTAATGACTGTATTACCCTATAAACATCAGAAAGAAACTAAAAAAGAACAGGTTGCAACAATGTTCAACAATATTTCAAAGAAATATGACTTTTTGAACCATTTCTTGTCGTTAGGCATAGATGTTCTGTGGAGAAAAAAAGCAATAAAACTGTTAAAACCTCACCAACCTAAAATTCTTCTTGATGTTGCAACAGGAACCGGAGATTTTGCGTTAGAAGCCCTCACTTTAAATCCGGAGAAAATAGTTGGAATTGACATTTCTGAAGGAATGTTAATGATTGGTAAAGAAAAAATTAAGAATAAAGGAGTTGAAAATATCGTGTCATTGCAATTGGGTGATTCTGAACAACTTCCATTTTCCGACAACTTCTTTGATGCATACACGGTTGGTTTTGGAGTTCGGAATTTCGAAAACCTCGAAAAAGGATTGAGCGAAATGCTCAGGGTACTCAAACCTCAAGGAAATGCAATAATTTTAGAGTTTTCAAAACCTAAAATTCTACCGGTTAAAATGTTGTATAACTTTTATTTTAACTTCATACTCCCATTCATAGGAAAATTGGTTTCAAAAGACAATTCTGCATATACCTATTTACCAGAGTCTGTAAATGCATTTCCCGACGGGAACGATTTTTTGTTAATTTTAACCCGATTGGGTTATAAAGAGGCAAAAGTAAAACCACTAATGTTTGGAATTGCTTCTATTTACTACGCAAAAAAATAAATACCGAAATCAAACGTTAATTCGGAATGTTTAAAAAAATTAAATTCACTTATATTCTCTTCTTCACTTCATGCTTTTCTGTCTTTGGGCAGCGGGAAACAACGCTTAATTTACCAAAATTTGAACACCGTTTTATGCACTTTGGTTTCTTATTAGGAGCCAACTCTGCCGATTTTCGGTTAGACAGATACTCTCCAAATGTGTATGGTGCAGACACTTTAATGCTACTCGAACCAAAAACCACAACCGGTTTTAATCTCGGAATTATTTCAGAAATGCACTTGGGAGAATATTTTGGATTACGATTTACTCCAAATCTTGCTTTTTCGCAACGAAATTTGACATATAAATTTCTGACATCATCAGGAATTAAACAATACGACAAAGAAATTGAATCAACTCTTATTAACTTTCCATTGAATCTGAAAATAAAATCTCAACGACTCAATAATTTTAGTGCCTACATCATTGGTGGTGCTTCCTACAGTTACGATTTAGCTTCAAATGAAAGTGCTCAAAATTTGTCAACCAATCCAAATGATATTTTCATAAAAATTGGAAGACACGATTTTATGGGAGAAATTGGCGTTGGCACTGATTTTTATTTGCAGTATTTTAAATTTGGGTTGGAGCTAAAAATGTCCTACGGATTGAATGATATTCACATTCGAGAAAATAACGCATTTTCTAATCCAATTGAAAAAATGAAAACTAAAATGTTTTTATTATCTTTTACATTTGAAGGATAACACAACCCACTTTCTATTGAAAACAATTGAACTTATATTAACTCCAGAAGAAGCTGCCAATGACACTTTGACAAGAAAATGTATTGAAAGTGTTATTAATGATTCGCATTTTGAATATCAAATCATAAAACGTTCAATTGATGCAAGAAATAACCAGATTAAAATCAATCTAAAAGTAAACCTATATTTCAGCGAGCCCGTTCCTAACAGAATTATACCCAAAGTATATCCAAATGTATCCGATAAACCAAAAGTGAACATCATTGGATTTGGACCGGCGGGTATGTTTGCTGCACTCAAACTGATTGAAAATGAACTTTGTCCAGTAATTATTGAACGAGGAAAAGACGTAAGAAGCCGAAGAAGAGATTTAGCAGCAATAACAAAAAATCAAATTGTTGATGAAAATTCAAACTATTGTTTTGGTGAAGGTGGAGCAGGAACTTATTCTGACGGGAAACTTTACACCCGTTCGAAAAAACGCGGAGATGTTGATGAAATTTTAGCAACATTAATACAACACGGTGCTGATGAAAATATTCTTATTGACGCACACCCACATATCGGCACTAATAAACTCCCAAGAGTGGTTCAAGCTATCCGAGAAACTATTCTGAAATCCGGTGGAAAAATCCATTTCAAAACAAAAATGGTTGATTTTATTATTGAGAATAACACGCTAATCGGAATAACTGATCAAAACGGTTTAAATTATTTTGCAGAAAATACAATTCTAGCTACAGGTCATTCAGCCAGAGACGTGTTTTATTTACTCCACAACAAAAAAATAAATATAGAATCGAAACCTTTTGCCATAGGCGTTAGAGTTGAACATCAACAAAGTTTAATAAATAAAATACAATACGGGAGAAACTCTGCCAATGATTTGTTGCCTCCCGCCTCTTACAAATTGGTTCACCAAACCAAAAACCACGGTGTATTTTCATTTTGTATGTGTCCGGGTGGAATCATTGCTCCATGTGCAACAGCTCCAGGTGAGATTGTAACTAATGGATGGTCTCCTTCAAAACGAAACAATACATTTTCAAACTCCGGTATAGTTGTTACCATTAATCCTGATGACCTCATAGAATATAAACAATACGGTTCGTTGGCAGGATTAAAATTTCAAGAAACCATAGAAAAAAAAGCTTTTAAGGCGGGAAAAAATGATGAAAAAAACAACTTCGGTCAAATAGCTCCAGCACAAAGACTTACTGATTTTCTTAAAAACAAAACATCAACATCATTACCTGAGTGCTCATATAATCCAGGGTTAATTTCAGCACCAATTCATCAACTTTTCCCTAAAAATATTACCGAAGCTTTGCAAGAAGGTTTTAAAGAATTTGGCAAAAAAATGTATGGTTTTTTATCCGAAGATGCAATTATTGTAGCAGTAGAGAGCAGAACTTCTTCACCGGTAAAGATTCCACGCCATAGAGAAACACTCGAGCATATTGAAATCAAAGGCTTTTATCCAAGCGGTGAAGGAGCAGGATTTGCTGGAGGAATAGTTTCTGCTGCAATTGATGGTCAAAATTGTGCAATTGAAATCTCAAAAAAATACACTCCAAAATCTTAACTTTGGAAACAAAAAATCGAACTAAAGAATGGAATTAGCAAAATCATATTCCCCAAAAGACATTGAAAGTAAATGGTATGCCTACTGGCTTAAAAATAATTTTTTCGAATCAAAACCAGACCAGAGAGAGCCTTACTCAATTGTAATTCCTCCACCAAACGTTACAGGAGTGCTACACATGGGACACATGTTGAATAACACCATTCAAGATGTGTTAATCAGACATGCACGAATGCAAGGATACAACGCTTGTTGGGTTCCTGGAACAGACCATGCTTCTATTGCAACCGAAGCAAAAGTTGTTAATTTACTTCGAGAAAAAGGCATCACAAAAGCAAACATTTCAAGAACCGAATTTTTAAACCACACTTTTGAATGGAAAGAAAAATACGGAGGAATAATTTTAGAGCAACTTAAAAGACTGGGAGCCAGCTGCGATTGGAGTAGAACTCGATTTACCATGGAACCCAAACTAAACGAAGCTGTTATAAAATCATTTGTAGAGCTTTATAATAAAGGATACATCTATAAAGATTGGAAAATTGTAAACTGGGACCCAACTGCAAAAACAACTCTTTCTAACGAAGAAGTTATTCGGAAAGATGAGCAATCCACACTCTACTATGTAAGCTATAAAATTAAAGACAGCACAGAAACTATCACCATAGCCACAACCAGACCTGAAACAATCATGGGGGATACTGCAATTTGTATTCACCCGAAAGATGAGAGATATTTTCATTTGCACGGGAAACGTGCCTTTGTACCCATGATTAACAGAGAAATACCTATAATTTGTGATGAATATATTGAAATTGGTTTTGGAACAGGTTGTTTAAAAGTTACTCCAGCCCATGATTCAAACGACTACGAAATTGGTCAAAAACACGGATTGGAAATAATTGACACTTTGAATGACGACGGAACATTAAATGATAATGCCCAAGTATTTATTGGTGATGATAGGTTTGTTGCCCGAAAAAAAGTAATAGAAAAACTTAAAGAACTCGGTTGTCTTTTAAAAGAAGAATCTATTACAAATAATGTAGGCTACTCTGAACGAAATCCCAATACCGTAGTTGAACCTAAATTATCGTTGCAATGGTTTGTTAAAATGGATGATATGGTTAAGCCAGCATTGGAAAACGTGCTGAATGATTCTATACATTTCTTTCCTGATAAATTCAAAAACACGTATAAACATTGGCTAGAGAATATTCGCGATTGGCCTATTTCTCGTCAATTATGGTGGGGACAACAAATTCCTGCATATTATTACAACGAAAAAAATGATTTTGTTGTGGCAGAAAATGCTGAAGAGGCGTTGCATTTAGCCATTGAAAAATCAGGAAACTCAAGCTTAAAGCAAGCTGAACTTCGACAAGATGAAGATGTTGTAGATACCTGGTTTTCATCATGGTTATGGCCAATTTCTGTTTTTGACGGATTTGACCCAAATTCAAAAGATTTTGAATACTATTATCCAACAAATGTATTGGTTACAGGTTGGGATATCATCTTTTTTTGGGTTGCCAGAATGATTTTTGCCGGATATGAATTTAAAAATGAAAAACCATTCAAAGATGTTTATTTTACCGGAATGGTTCGTGATAAACAACGCAGAAAGATGAGTAAATCATTAGGAAACTCACCCGATGCTCTTGAATTAATCGACAAATATGGAGCAGACGGAGTTCGATTTGGTATGCTATCCTGTTCGGCCGCCGGTAACGATTTATTGTTTGATGAATCAACTTGTGAACAAGGAAAAAACTTTTGCAACAAACTGTGGAATGCTTTTAAGTTAATAATAGGTTGGGAAATATCAGAAACCATTTCTCAACAAGATAGTGCAAAAGCAGGAATTTTATGGTTTGACGCTCGTTTGAATCAAACCATTCAATCCATTGAAGAAAATTATCCAAAATATAGGCTCTCAGAAATCTTAATGGATACATACAAGCTGATTTGGGACGATTTTTGCTCAAATTATTTAGAAATAGTTAAACCTCCGTTTCAAACTCCAATTGATAAAGAAACACACAAAATGGTTTTAATGCATTTTGAAAAATTACTTGCCTTGATTCATCCTTTTATGCCCTTTATCAGTGAAGAAATTTGGCAAAAAATTGAAGAAAGAAAAGACGGAGAATCTATTGTTGTTGCAGAATTTCCAAAATCATCTCCATTCAATTCTGAAATAATTGCAGATTTTAACCAATCTATGCAAGTTGTTACTGAAATAAGAACACTTCGCAAACAGAAAAATATTTCTTTCAAAGAGCAAATTCAATTGTTTGTAAAAGAAAATCAGAAAACAAATCCTATTTTCGATTCGGTAATTTGTAAATTATCAAATCTTTCAAAGATAGAAACAACACAAGAAAAACTTAATAATTCGTTTTCTTTTATTGTAAAATCAAACGAATATTTTGTTCCACTATCTCAAAATATTGATCTAGATTCAGAAATTCTGAAAATTAGAAAGGAGTTGGATTATACACACGGCTTTTTAAAATCAGTTAACGCAAAACTATCAAACGAAAAATTTGTAAATAATGCGCCTGAGCAGGTTTTATCAATTGAAAACAAGAAAAAATCAGAAGCCGAAGCTAAAATAAAAGCATTGGAAGAACAACTTTTAAGTTTAGAACAAAAAAATTAAAGTGATAAAAGCTCTAAAATATTGGAGTTTTGTTCTTTTCATTTTCATGAACAACTGTTTATTCTCACAAACTCAATACAGATGGGGACTTGCTGGCGGAGTTAATGCTGCTCGATTAATAAATTCAACCGAAGACACCAAACCTATTAATGGATTTCATGTCGGCTTAATTGGTGAGGCAAAATACAATAATCATTTTGGCATTAAATTAGGAGCATTATCTTCATCTAAGGGTTCTATTTTTAAAGAAAAAGACAACCTAAATCAAATTCATGAAAAAGAATTTAAACTCACTTACGTAGATATTCCGATATTAGCCAATTGGTATTTCCTAAAAGTATTTAGTTTTCAAATTGGCACACAAACTTCATTTCTGCTCAATGCTGAATACCAAGGCGATTCAGTTAAAAATAAATTGAAAATAACTGATATTAGTATGGTTTCAGGGATTGGTTTTGATGCCTATGTTTTAAATGCAGCTATTCGATATAACTACGGCTTGTTAGATATCGGTAGTGGTATAGGAAAAAACAGTGTTTTGCAAATTACACTCGGTTTATGGATTAAATAATTTCTCTGTTTCAAAAAGTTAAATTTCAAAATGAAAAATATCATTTTCTTATTAAATTGATTTTGTATTAAATAAACTGATTTGCAAAATGATAGAAAATCTAACAATTCAAATGATTTTTCAACATCTTTTTGTCTTACAGATACTTTTTAGTAACTTCGGCAAGTTTATAAATTGCATTTTTTTTACTAAAATTGAAATCTCTCTAAAATTATGAGAAATAAATTACTTCCTTTTTTAATCGCATTGATTTGTTTTTCAAACATTCATGCTCAGGTTGTTGTTAACAACTCAAACACAGTTCAATATTATGTGCAAAATGTTTTACTAGGTGGTGGAGTAACCGTTTCTAACATTACCTATAATGGTGGAACAGGAACAATTTCCGACCCAAGAGTTGGAGGATTTACTGATGCAACATCATCTATAGGATTATCTGCAGGCTTCCTAATGGCAACAGGTGGTGTAGGTGTTGCTCAAGGTCCTAATAATAATACCGGTGCTGGTAATAATCTAGGTTTAGGAAACTCTAGTTCAGACCCCGATTTGACAGCAATTGCATCTGGAAATTTAAACGATCCATGTATCATCGAATTTGATTTTGTTCCTCTGGGTGACACCTTAAGATTCGATTATGTTTTCGCTTCGGAAGAATACCCTGAATATGTTTGCTCAAACTATAATGATGTTTTTGGCTTTTTTCTCACTGGAAATAATCCACTTGGGGGGACATACAATGCAGTTAACTTGGCAAAAGTTCCAACACCTGGCGTTCCTGGTTCTTATACCAATACCATGGTTGCAATAAATACAATTAACCCAGGAACAGCTGGTGCTAATGGTTCAGCTCCCAACTGTGCTTCTATTGACCCAAATTGGGCTAGTTACAACATTTATTATGTGTCCAACTCTGGAAATAATTATCAATATGATGGTAAAACTGTTACCCTTCCAGTATATGCATTGGTTAACTGTGGAGAAACTTATCATATTAAAATGGCTGTAGCAGATGTAGGTGACGGTGCATATGACTCAGGCGTTTTTCTTGAAGCAGGAAGTTTTATGGTTAGCGGTGGTTTACAAGCCGAAAATGCTGTTGTTCCTAATGATATTACTTTATGCTCTCAACCTTATACTATTAGTGTGAATGGTGGACCAAACCCTCCTCCTCAAAGTTATTGGGATTTTGGTGATGGAAATACTTCAACTTTGGAGTCAACTACACATACTTATGCCGATACAGGAACATATACAGTAATGTATATTGCTTCCTCTCCTTCTGCCTGTGTAACTTCTGATACAGCCTACTTCAATGTTACAATTCATGAAAATGTACCACTTACAGCACAAATCAATATTCCACCCTACAACCCTTGCTCACCCGGTGGTTTAACTATTGATTTAGAATTTACAGGCTCAGGTGCTGACTCAATCCACTGGAATTTAGGTAATGGAACTACTTTTATTAATGTTGACTCACTTCAATATACTTATACCGTTGGTGGTGACTATGTTTTAACATTCCAAGCTTGGGATTTTGATTGCGGCGGCTATTCAATTCTTTACGATACCATTCATTTCAATCCCAATTATACCCAAGTTAATGCAACTCCTCCAGGAAATCAAACTTTCTGTGCTCAACCTTATTTAGTTAATTTTAATGCAGGTGCTACTCCTCCACCTAATAACTTCTGGGATTTTGGTGATGGTACCGGAAATTCTACACTTGCTAACCCTCAATACACGTATGCCGACACTGGAACATACAACGTGATGTATGTGGCCATCGACTCTTCTACTTGTAATATTGCTGATACTGCTTATTTCTCAGTTCAAATCATAAAACCAGAAGAATTAGATGCTCAAATTACTGTCCCTCCTTATGACCCTTGCTCACCCGGTGGTTTAACTATTGATTTAGAATTTACGGGTACTGGTGCTGATTCTATCCACTGGAATATGGGTAATGGAACTACCTTTATCAACGTTGATTCTCTTCAATACACTTATACTGCTGCAGGTGATTATGTTCTTACTTTCCAAGCTTGGGACTTTGATTGCAACGGATATGAAATTATTCATGACACTATTCATTACAACCCTAACAACACTCAAGTGAATGCAACTTCACCGGGAAATCAAACTTTCTGTGCTCAACCGTATTTAGTTAATTTCAATGCAGGTACTACTCCTCCACCAAATAACTTTTGGGATTTTGGCGATGATACCGGAAATTCTACTCTTGCTAACCCTCAATACACGTATGCCGACACAGGTACTTACAATGTGATGTATGTGGCTATCGACTCTTCTACTTGCAATATTGCTGATACTGCCTATTTCTTAATCCAAATTATTAAACCGGAAGAATTGAATGCACAGTTTAACATTCCTCCTTACAATCGTTGTCAATCAACTTTGACTGTAAACTTTGCTTTTACAGGTACAGGTGCTGATTCTATATATTGGGATATGGGTAATGGAACTACTTTTGTGGACTCTACAA
>JADYZM010000007.1 GCA_020853105.1 Flavobacteriales bacterium
AGCTTTGGAGAGAAGATTACAACAATAATCATCCGCATGCAGGAATTGGAAATTATACACCGTATGAACTAAAAAATAAAAAAATTGTCTAATTTAGACCTGTTGAAAAAATGGGGGACTTACAGTTTTGGAATAGTTTGCTAAAAGTTAAACCTACTGTAGAATTAAGTAAAGTGAAATCTTTTCTTTTAATTAGATCTATTTCCTCTTTTAAATATTCAATAGTATTATTATGAATTTTTATTTGTTCAATCAATATCGGTATAAATCCTATATAATCAATACCCAAATATCTTTCATCATCTTCATAAACTAATTCAGGAAATATTTCTTTTACTTCTTGAGCAATGAATCCAAAATGTTTTCTATTATCTTCGTTTATTTTTTTCCAATTATTTTATTTGGGTTTAATGTTTTTGTATCTAAATCGGTTCCTATCATATCATTTTTCTTAAAATTATAGCTTATACCTCTTAATTTATACAAACTACTATCTTCAGTAATATCAATTACATTCTCTTTAAATCTTGAATCTGATGAATATATTGTAGTATTAACTCTTAAATCTCCATCAACATCAAGTTTGTACGAAGGAGCTCTACCAATACCAACATACCCCCAACTAAAAAAGGTCATAATTGGGCTAGGTCCATTGATATTTTTATAAATATGACCAGCACCATTTTCATCAACACCTAAACCATAAGCAAACAGTCCATTTATTGTCCAAAGTCTGGAAATATCAGTTGTTGTTGAAAAAATACGCATTTCTGTTTGTCCTGATTTTGCTACCAATAAGTCACCACCTGATGGATATGGTGTTGCGGAACCAATCTTTACTGAGCCGTTTGTGTTAACTTTTAGTTGTGCATGGACTCTGATTACAAACAGAGTTGTAAAAATGAAAAATAAATTTCTTAGTTTCATATTTTTAGTGTTTAATTACAAGGAGTTGGTATAAGATTCAATTCTGCACCTAGTTGTACGATAAAACTTCCATTCAAAGTCAATTCATTAGAAAATCTGAAGTTCTATTTTTTGATTTGGAAATAGATAAACAGATGGCAACCCATTACCTATCGTTATGTTTCTTTTTACTTGAAAAATAAAGTTGTTTAATTCCGTGTTTGAGGTAATAAAAGCATCATTGTTACAGTTTTGATTTAGTTCGTAATACCTAAAGTATTTCACTTTCATTTGTAACGTATCTTCAGGTGGTTGTTGCCAACAAAGATTTTCACATACTGTCAATTGAAAATCAATCATTACCCTCATAGGAACATCAGGAATAGAATGGTGATTATTAATAGAATAAAACGGAACATCGTCGAAATAAAAAACTATTTTATTTGGCAACCATTCGGCAGCGTATTTATGGTAATCTTCGAAAAGAGGTGGTAAATTATCATTTTCGAAACCAAATGAATGGTCGCCTATGTATTGACATTCATTTGAGTTATTTGGATTAGGATAATTTGGATTAGTTTTCTCATCCCAAACATTGACAGCGTTTGCATTTGCATTAAAATATGTACATCCTGATGGCTCTAATATATCAATTTCATCATGTTTTGTTAAACATCCATTTTGAGATTCTAAGTAATATAGCCAAAATGTAGGCCAAAAACCTCTTCCAGTTGGTGTCCCACTTTCGTAATAACCTGGCAGCTTTGCATATATTTCATAATATCCATAAGAAAAATCAAAATTAATAGACTTTATACCTCCTGTTTGATGTTTATAGGTTTGCCCAGGAAAATATTGATAATCTAACACCAATTCTCCATTTGACAACCATTTTCTATTATTTGAAAATATATAAACTCCACACCAATCTGATCCGAATCCAGTAGCTTGTAAGTATGGAAAAGAAATATCATACCATTTATTAGAATTTATTAATGTTCCGTCAAATTCATCACTTTTAGCTGTATCTAAAACCCAATTACCATCTAATGTTGGTGGTATTTGAGTGAAAGCTGTGTCAAATACTGTTATTAGGATAAACATTAAAAATGCTTGTAATTACTTATTTTTGGATTCAGTTCTAACTGCCATATAGTAAATTTGTATAGCAGCAAAAGAATAAGCTTTTTTACAATCAATTTTTGTAAAAACAATGAAAAATTGTAAAAAACAAAAAAATTAGTTTACGTTTGTGTCATTATGGAGAGTTCTATACCAAATAGAATAAGATTATTCAGAACAGCTTTAGGTTATAGTCAAGAATATGTGGCAAAAAAACTTCACATAACTCAACAAGCAAATTCCTTAATAGAAAGTAACCCAGAAAAAGCTACACTTGAAAGGTTAAAAAAACTAGAAGAATTACTTCGGGTAGATTTGTTCACTTTAATTGGAGAAGATAAATCTCTTGTATTAAACAATATTAATCAAAAAGGAGGAAACGCAGCGACACAAATGGTTTTCCATACTGAGAAAGATTTGAATTCCTTATACGAAAACCATATGAAAGAATTAAAAAATCAAATTGACTTTTTAAAAGGTTTATTGTCGAAAGAGTATAGATAATACTACTAAATTAGCATAGTTAGATTAACTCAAAATTTTGAAAAAACTTTTATTTTTATTTGTTCTTCTTTGTGCTTTCGAAGTTAAAGCACAATTTTTTGACGACTTTTCAGATGGAGATTTTACAGCAAACCCAACTTGGTCAGGAGATACTTCCCTTTTCACAATCACATCTGGACAACTGAACTCTAAAAGCCCAACAGCAGCCACATATTCAATCAGCACCCCCTCAAGTTTAAGCACAAATGTTGAATTTATCTTTGATATTAATTTAAAATTTGCCACATCAGGATCAAATTATGTTGATGTTTTATTAATGAGTGACAGTGCTTTGCTAACCACAACTCAAAACGGCTATTTTGTCAGGATTGGAAGCACTCAAGACGACTTAAAACTTTATAAAATTGTGTCAGGCGTTGAAACCCTTTTAATTGATGGGGCTGACGGTAGTGTTAACAGCAGTACAAACAATTCATTTCGTATAAAAGTAACTAGAGATGCTTCAGATGTATGGACATTGTTGTATGACGACGGTATTCTAGGAACCTATACCAATGCCGGAACAATTAGTGATAATTCTGTTAACTCTTCATCTTTTTTTGGATTTAAAATTATTCAATCTTCGGCTGCCTCAGTTGTAAACAATCACTTTTTTGATACTATTTATGTAGGAACAATTGGGGCTGATTTGACTCCACCTTCAATTCTTTCCATATCCGTTATTGATTCAACCAAAATTGATGTGTTCTTTAGTGAAACAATTGAATTAATTTCAGCTCAAAATAATTCAAATTATTTAGCAGATAATGGACTGGGAAATCCGATATCAGCTATAAGAGATGCAGTTGATTCATCACTTGTACATTTGATATTTTCAACCGCCTTTGCTAACTCTATTACAAACACTTTAACCATCAATAATGTTGAAGATTTGAGCGGAAATCCATTAATAAATGGCATAAAAACATTTATTTATTCTGTTGTATCTATCCCATCATTAAGAGATGTTGTTATCAATGAAATATTTGCCGACCCAAGCCCGCAAATAGGACTGCCAAATGCTGAATTTGTAGAACTTTATAACGTCTCCAATCAGGCTTTCAATTTATCGGGCTGGAAGTTTATCAATTCAACAACAGCCAAATCTCTTCCAAATTATATTTTACCTCCCAATGGATTTGTTATCTTATGCAACAGTACAGACACTGCCCTTTACTCCTCTTACGGTTCAGTAATTGGAATATCGTCTTTTACAGCATTAACCAATGGTGGAGATAGCCTAACGCTGACTGATAGTTTAGGAAATTTGCTTGATGTAGTTTCTTACGATTTAAGCTGGTATCAAGATCCTGTTAAAGATGACGGTGGATATACGCTTGAATTGATTAATCCTATTGCAAATTGCAGCGGTGCATTAAACTGGATAGGCTCTTTTAGCACAGATGGTGGAACACCAGGTTCTCAAAATTCTGTATATGACATATCTCCTGACATGTTAAACCCAAAAATTACCAATGTAGATGTAGTTTCTTTAACTCAACTTACTGTATTTTTTGATGAAACTATGGATAGTTCTAGTTTAGCAAATACCAATATCATTATTGATAATGGAATTAATGTAATGACTAGAACGATAACTTCAACACCAAATAAAATTGATATTTCTTTTTCTCCTGCTATTGATTCATCAACAGTTTATACCATTCAATTGGGAAATGCAACTGATTGCAGCGGAAATATACTGACTCCTGACAGCATTAAATTCGGAATTGGAGTTTCTCCAAATCCAACTGAAATAGTTATTACAGAATTGTTTCCGGATTATGAACCTTCTATTGGATTGCCGCTATACGAATATGTTGAACTTTACAACAACACATCAAAAGTAATCAATTTGAGCAATCTCAAATTATCAGACCCACTTACTACCAGCGGAACATTAAGTGGAAAATTAATGCCAAACGAATATTTAATTGTTTGTGGAACAAGCTCAGTTAATCAATTTTCTCCCTACGGAAAAACCTGTGGAATTAGTAGTTTTCCATCATTAAACAATTCTGACGATGAAATAAAGTTGGTTACCTCTTCTGGAACAATCATCCATCAGGTAAATTATTTCGACTCATGGTATCAAGACGAATCTAAAAAAGACGGTGGTTGGAGCTTAGAAATGGTTGACCCAAATAATCCTTGCGGAGAAATCAACAATTGGAGAGCTTCTACAAAATGGTTCGGCGGAACTCCAGGAACACAAAATTCTGTGTATGGAACTAACCCTGACATCGCTCCCCCAACAATTTTGTCGATTTATGCAACCAGCGATTCTACTGTTCAAATAACCTTTAATGAGTCTTTGTTTTTTGATTCTATTTATATCAATACTGCCGTTTTGATTGATTCTGTAATTTATTCAAACAGCAAGACACTAACAGTTTATCTAACAACCAAATTACTGCCCCAAACAACCTATCTTGTTTCAATATTCAATGTAACAGATTGTGTGGGTAATGTTCAAACGCTCAATTCTTCATTCTCATTGCCCGAGCAAGGAATTTTAGGGGATATTGTTATCAATGAGGTGTTATTTAATCCTTTTACCGGAGGAAGTGATTTTGTGGAAATTTACAATAAATCAGACAAATACATCAGTTTACAAAATTGGGAATTGGCAAACTACGATAACGATAGTATTTCTAACCGAAAAATTATTTCATCAAGTCCATTATTACTACTTCCTAAACAGTTTTTAGTACTCACTAAAGATAAAGCAAATATCAAAACCGAATATATTCTTGCCAAAGATGACAGAATACTTCAGATAGATGCACTACCCACATATAATAACGATAAAGGAAACGTGTATTTACAAAACAATATAAACCAAACCGTTGACAATTTTGGTTATTCAGAAAAAATGCATTTTGCTCTTTTAAATGATTTTAAAGGAGTTTCTCTTGAAAGAATAGATTACGACAGACCAAGTAACGAGCTAACGAATTGGCATTCAGCAGCAGAGGATGTTGGGTATGCAACTCCCGGTTATGAAAACTCTCAATATAAAAATGTTGAACCATCAAGTGAAGTGAGCCTTGACCCTGAAACTTTTTCACCCGACAACGACGGGTTTGATGATGTATTAAACATCTCATATCAATTTGAAAAAGAGGGATATGTTGCCAATATAGTAATCTATGATGTTAAAGGAAGACTTATTCGTAATTTAATATTAAATCAATTGTTAGGAACAAAAGGCACATTTAGCTGGGATGGGATAAACGACAACAATGAAAAAGCTGCTATTGGAATTTATATTGTTTATTTTGAAGCTTTTAAAGTAGATGGGGAAACAAAGAAAATTAAAAAAACTGCTGTTTTAGGTGGACATTTGTAAAGCATAATAATGGAAGAAAAAAATCCCGTGTTTCAGAAACCTTCAATGCAACTGCTGTTGATTGCAGGGCTATGCCTACTATCCTCAATCGTGTTTTCAACTATTGCAGGAATTTTAACAGCATTGTTTTTTAACTTGAATTTAAGCGGTTTTACTGATTATAATGACCCAAATGTAATTTCCGGGCTTAAGTTTTTTCAATTGATGAGTGCTATCGGGCTTTTTATTATTCCACCTATTATTTATGGTTTTCTAATAACAAAAAAACCTCTCGTTGCTTTATCAATACATAACTTTTCAACTCCCATCAATTGGCTAATAATTCTTCTGATTATGATTGTTTCAATGCCAATAATGTCATGGTTGGTAGAATTTAACAGTACCCTTTCACTCCCTGAATTTTTATCGCCGCTGGAACTTTGGATGAAACAAAGCGAATCTCAAGCAGAAAAATTAACCCATGCATTTCTTTCATTCTACGGTTGGAGCGAATTTTTATACGTATTTTTAATAGTTGCTATAATTCCTGCCTTTGGCGAAGAATTTTTATTTAGAGGAGTTTTACAACCTATTTTTACTAGGTGGACCAAAAATTATCATCTTGCAATATGGATTACAGCTATTTTGTTTAGTGCACTTCACATGCAATTTTATGGATTTATTCCCAGAATGGTGTTGGGAGCTTTGTTTGGATATGTGTTTTATTGGTCCGGATCACTGTGGCTCCCAATCTTTGGTCACCTTATTAATAATGGTAGTGTAGTTACCATTAGTTTTCTATTCCCCGAAATGATAGAAAACTCAGAAATTAAATTATTTGGAGAAAAAATAAATATTATTGCAACTGTAACCAGTGCTATCGTGGTTTTTGTCCTACTTTTTCTGTTTTATTCGCACAGTAAAAAAATTGAGAAAATACCAAGAAACTCTTAAAAATTCATAACTCAACCCACTTTCATTAATGCCAAATTTTTAGTTTCAACTAAAATTCGTACTTTTGGACACTTTACAACTACCGCTTGTTGCTGTAGTATAAACAATAAACCATGAAAACAGTATTATTGGGCTTGTTAGGAACAAATGAAATTATTCTTATTGCTATTGTGCTAATTCTAATGTTCGGAGCAAAAAAAATCCCTCAATTGATGAGAGGAGTCGGTTCCGGCATAAAAGAGTTTAAAGACGGCATGAAAGAAGGTCAACAAACTAACACTGAAGGAGACCAACAAAATCAATTGAAATAAGTTGATTTTTATTCGATTTGTTAAGAATAGAATTTATTCTACTCTACTAATTGGTTTAATGTGAACTATGGTTTGATATTTTTGAATGAAGCAAAAAAGTTATTATATATTCCTTTACATTTTTCTTTTTGTACAAGCTGTTTTTGCTAATCCTGATACATTATTAACAAATAGATATGAGCTTACGCCTGATAATCCGGTACTTTCTCTAATTGATAGTGCTGTTGCTGCTGGTTATTACGAAAGTTTAGGCATAGGCGATGAAATGCCTAAATCTGCAAAGTTTAGATATAGCGTTGATTCTGTTCCAGAATTTGATAACGAAACCTATATAAGAAGATTTAAAAAACTTGATTCAGGCTCACCCATCAAATTTGTATATAATGCTCATGTTAAAGCATACATTAATCTTTATGCCAAACGCAGAAAAAAAATTACTGCTAAAATGTTAGGATTGGCACCTGTATATTTCCCGATTTTTGAAGAACAATTAGACAGGCACGGCATTCCATTAGAACTAAAATATTTAGCAATTGTTGAATCTGCTTTAAACCCCAAAGCAAAATCTAGAGTTGGTGCATCAGGGCTTTGGCAATTTATGTATGAAACAGGAAAAATGTACGGATTAGATGTATCATCCTATCATGACGAACGAAGCGATGTTTACCTATCAACAGAAGCAGCATGCCGATATTTAAAAGATTTATACAAAATGTATAACAATTGGGATTTGGTTCTAGCAGCATACAATTGTGGACCTGGAAATGTAAATAAAGCCATTCGGCGATCCGGAGGTAAAACAGATTTTTGGGAAATCATGCCTTTTTTACCCCGCGAAACCAATGGCTATGTTCCGGCATTTATGGCTGTTGTATATGTAATGAACTTTGCTGCCGAACATAATATACAGCCTATAAAACCTAACATTTCTTGCTTTAAAGTAGATACTGTTCAAATTCAAAGTCAACTAACTTTTGCCCAGATTTCACAGGCTCTAAACATCCCCATTGAATATTTAGAATACATAAACCCAACTTACAAACACAATTACATACCGGCTACAGCAAAAGCGAATACCCTTTGTTTGCCTTACGACAAAATAGGACTATTTTTAACAAATGAAGCTATGCTTTATGACCAAAATAAAGTGAAAAAACCAACAGAAAAAGAAACTCCTGAACTAAACATTACTGTTGAACCTCAACGAAACGAATCAGTAGTATATAAAGTAAAAAGTGGTGATGGGCTCTCTAAAATTGCACAAAAATACAATTGTAGAGCTACCCAAATTAAAGAATGGAACAACTTAAAAAGTGATAGATTACAGGTAGGACAAACCCTTTATTTGTATCCAAAATCAAGTTCTGCAACCCAGCAAAAAATGCAAGAGGTTAAAGCCGCCCAAATGACTGCAAATAAATCTACCTCTGATGGAGAATTCGTATATTATACTGTGAAACCAGGAGATACATTTTTTAAAATTGCTGCAAAATTTGATGGTACCTCTGTAGAAGATATTATAAAATTAAATAAAGGCTTAGACCCAAGAAGCCTAAAACAAGGAGCTAAAATAAAAATTAAACCGGTTGGCTAATCAATTGAAATTATTTTATTTTGGGGTTATTATTGCTGTAACTCCCTTATTTTATTCCTGTGAAGGATTAAACGAGAAAGTTTTACCCAGACCAACCGGCAATTCAGGGTCGTTACTCGTTATTGTTGATTCATCATACTGGCAAAGCAAAACAGGAAAAGCAATAATGGAAGTATTTGCTCAAGAACAAATGGGGCTACCACAAAGAGAGCCTCTTTTTGATATTGTTCAGCTTGCACATGAAAATTTTGTTCAAATATTTAAAACAAACAGAAATATTTTGGTTGTTGATATTAACCCAAGTGAAAAAAATAAGATTTCTATAAATGCTGATGTTTGGTCTTCAACTCAGCTTGTTGTAACTATTTCTGCCGTGAACGATGAAGTTGCTGCAGAAACAATTTACAAAAACAAGCAAACTTTGATAGACTATTTTAACAACAAAGAAATTGAACGTTTAAAACTACGTTATATCGAAAACAAAAATCCAGAAGCAGATGCTATTTTAAAAAAGAAGTTTAATCTTTCCATGAACCTGGAAAGTTATTACCGTATAGCTTCTGAAGACACAAACTTTGTTTGGTTTAGAAAAGATAAAAGAGCCGGAGAACACCCAATCAATCAAGGAATAATGGTTTATAGTTATCCTTACACAAGCGATTCAACATTTTCAATTAGTGGTTTGGTTGCCGCACGAAATGAAATCACAAAAAGATATATTCATGGAACGTATGATTCTACATATATGCAAACCTATTCTGAATTTCTACCTGCAGAAAAAGAAATCAATTTAAATGGATTGTACGCTAAAGAACTTAGGGGGTTGTGGTATTTAAAAGGTGATTTTATGGGTGGTCCTTTTGTAAATTACACGTTTGTTGACGAAAAAAAGGCTCGTGTTATTTGTATTGATGGTTATGTTTTTGCTCCAAAGTTTGATAAAAGAGAGTATCTTAGAGAATTAGAAGCTTTTGTTTACACAGCTAAAATCAACAATTAGATTGATTTTTTTTCACTTGAATTTTTTAGAATTACTAAAATAGCAGAGGCAGCAACGAACGGAAAAGTGAGTTGTATGAGTTGATAATGACTCATAAAAAGCCCTATAAATAATGACAAAACGATAGCTCCAAAACTCCACAATCCATCTTTAGGCTTGTCTCCGGCAAATACTATTGCACACAAAACAGCATTATAACTCAAAAGCCCGGAGGCAATTTGGTTTGTATCAACAAAGAAATAAGTTGCCAAAACCCCTGCTGTTATACTACCTAACAATCCATATAAAGATGCTAAAGGAGAACTAATAAAAACTGCAATAAAAAATATAATTCCTGATACCAATCCGCCTTGAAAAATAACTTGACCATACCCTTTAAAAGGAAAAGATAGAAAATCAAGTGGGGTTTGTGTTGGGCTTACTATCAAGCTTCTTTCTAAAAATGGAAAATACGTTGAAACAGCTAGAAAAAACCATGTAACCAAAACAAATGGAAGTGTAAAAGCAGGAAATTGAATTCGGATAAACATATTTTGCAACACAGTTGCTAAAACAGAACCGATTACAATTGAAATCCAACACAATATAAAAGATTTAAAGAAGAGTATTAAAGCAACTCCAACCAATGCAGCACTAAAACCATAAATTCCTTCAGAAATTTTTTCAGAATTGTATTTAAAGAATTTTGCAGTTAATGTTCCTGTCAGAGTGGCAATTGTTGCTGCAATTCCCATTTCTAGAGAACCTAAACTAATTCCTATCAAAAAAAGCACACCTGTTATTGCATTGTTTTGCAACATAATTTGACCTACCCCACGAAGCACTATTTTAATAAAATCAAAAAAAATTGAAGATTGAGACATGATTTGGATTTATGCGTTAGGCTAATTTATACATTTTTCCAGGCAATGATTTTATTACATTTTTTAACTCCAGTTCCAGCAATATTCCGGCAGTTTTACTCATTGGAAATTTTGCAAGTAAAGAAATATCGTCAATCCCTATTTTCTCATAGGTTTTAAGTAAATCCACTAAATTTTTTTCTTCGCTGGATAATTCTACAAAAAGTTGGGTTTGTATTGAAGAAACAGCCCCCTCGGCTTTCCACCCCATAATGTATTCTATATCTTTTACAGACTGAATCAAATGAGCTTTGTTGCTTTTTATCAAAGCATTACAACCTTCTGACTGTGAGTCAGTAGTTCTTCCAGGTACCGCAAAAACATCTCGATTGTATCCATTAGCTAAGTCGGCTGTTATTAAAGAACCGCCTTTTCGGCTAGATTCAACAACTACAACTGCATCAGCCATACCAGCAACAATTCGGTTTCTTTCCGGGAAATTTTCTTTGTTTGGAATGGTTTTACTTCTGTAATCCGAAATTAAACCGCCATTTTTTAGCATTTGTTCTGCTGTTGATTTATGTACACTAGGATAGATACTATCTAACCCGTGTGCCAAAACTGCTACAGTCGGTAAGTTGCTCGCAATAGCTGATTTATGTGCATAAATATCAATACCAAATGCCAATCCACTAACAATTAAAGGTTGATGCGGCTTTAATTCCTCGATAAGCTTTTCACAGAAATCTTTACCATAACTCGTCGCTTTTCTTGTTCCAACAATGCTAATCACTTTTTGAGCATTAAAATCAACATTTCCTTTTGAAAAAATTATCAATGGGCTGTCTTCACAATGAGTCAATCGCTTTGGATATTCTTTGCTGTAAAAACTGAGTGCATCAATATTATGCTTTGAAATAAATTCCATTTCAGCCTCTGCAACTCGTAAAGCATCATTTTTATTTTGTAAAATACATTGAGTAATTACTTCTCCAATGCCGGGAATTTTTTCTAATGTTTGTTTTTTCTCAATAAAAACTTGTTCGGCACTACCACAAAATGCAATCAATCTTTTAGCAGTAATGCTTCCAATGTTCGGAATTGCAGTTATGCCTATTAGATGCAAAAGGGTTTTCTCCATACTATGGGTTTAATTTGGTAAAAATAATAATTAGATTTACAGCATGATTGAAGCCGGCATCTTATCTTTTATCAAAAATTAGGTACGCATGAAAGAATGCTTAATTATTATACCTTGTTACAACGAAGCCAACAGACTTATTGCAACTGAATTTATTGAATTTGCAATTATTCATCAACATTTTTCATTTCTATTTATAAATGATGGTAGCACGGACCAAACTTTGAAGGTTTTAGAAAAAATAGCAATTGCCCCACAAATAAATTTTCTTTCTTTTGAAAAAAATGCAGGAAAAGCGGAAGCCGTGAGAAAAGGAATTTTAGAAGGATTAAAAAACAATACATATAGTTATTTTGCATATTTAGATGCTGATTTAGCTATACCATTAGAAGAATTTGAACGATTGTATAAAATTACAACTGATGATTCTCAATATGAATTTACTTTTTTATCTAAAATTCCTAGAAAAGACGCAGAAGTAAATCAGCCTTTTAAAAGATATTTTATAGGAAGAGTTTTGGCATTTTTTAATAGAATCAGCCTTAAATTGCCTATTTATGATACACAATGCGGATGTAAAATTATGACTAGAGAAGTTGCTACATTAATCTCAGCAACTCCATTTATTAGTGCATGGCTGTTTGATGTAGAAATATTTTGGAGAATAATCAATACGTATGGAAGAGTTTATTTTTCTAAACATATTCTTGAAGTACCACTGAATAAGTTAATTGAAAGAGGTCCATCAAGCATAAGCGGTAAATCTCTGCTTAAATTGCCTTTTGAATACCTAAAAATTCATTTCGCTTATAAAAAATGAAGATGAAAATACTCAATAAAATAACTGAATTTATTGCTTTATACAAGTATCAAATAATGCTTGTGTTGTTTATTTTATTGGTTTTATACCCCTTGAGTTTGTTTATTTATGTGCCCAAGTGGGACAATATAAATGGATACTTGCCCTATCGTTATTTTATTAGCGACTATTTGTGGAATGGACATCTGCCCCTTTGGAATCCGTTTCAACGATTCGGTTATCCAGGATACGCTGATTTACAAAGCGGTTGCTGGTATCCTCTTGTATGGATTTTGATGCTTTTTGGTAAGTATGATATTACCTCATTGATTATTGAGTTGTTAAGCTGTTATATTATCGCCGGATTAGGAATGTTCAAGTTGAGTTGTTTCATGCATGAGGATAAAAAAACAGCATTCATACTTGGATTAGCCTATGCCTTATCTGGATTTATGATGGGTTCCGCACAACTCATGGTCTTTTTAGTAGGTGTGGCATGGTTGCCTTGGTGTATTTGGTCAATATTGCTTTTTTTTAAGAACTATCACGTTAAATATGCCTTTTTAACTGCACTTTTTTGTGCCCTTCACATTACCTCAGCAAGTCCAGCATTTACAATAGTTCTAGGATATATTTTACTTGGAATTTTTATATACAAAGCATGGAAAAACAGAACATCAACTTTTGCTATTAAAAAAATTATTTTAGGAGGAACTGTAATTTCTTTGCTTTTAGTAATCCTTATCCTTCCATACATCAAATCATTTATAGATTTTGCTCCGTATTTTAACAGGACAGACAAGTTGGAATATTCTGGATTTTTATTAGCAAACCCAACTGTAGTTGCAGATTATTGGTCTTTTATGTTTCCATACACAGTTATTTCAAACTCAGAATGGTTTAAGTTAACGGATTTATCTATGCGAAATGCATACTTTGGATTATTTGTGTTTGTTGCTTTTATATTCGCACTATTTCGGAAAGATATACCCAAACCATTTAAAACGCCATTATTAATAGGAACAGTATTGTTTTTAATTCTATCGTTTGGCGACCAAATTTCTATATACAAATGGTTCTACAATCTTCCCGGATTTGGATTATTCCGACATCCATCTTTTTTTAGAATTTTTGCCATGTTCTGTATGATGCTTTTGTCCGGTTTCTGGATTAAAACGTTTTTAGCAACAGAAATATTAAATACCATTGAAAAAATCATTCTATGGACAATCTCTATCGGAGTTGTCATATTGATTCCATTTGCTTACATTAATTCAAATCCAAATGAAATTGAAAAAAATTGGTTTGAAATTGTTGAAATCATAGAATTCCATAACACAGGTTTTTATTCCCATCTGTTTATTAATTGTGTCGCATTAACCGTTCTTTTTTTCATACTGTTATTATTAAAAAAAGGCACAAAATTTTCAATATTTCAACTGATTGTAAGTTTCGTCTTGCTAGATTTGACCATTCAATCTCGATTAACAGCACCATCAACTATTCATTATGATATTAACTATTCAGAGTTTAAGACGTATTTTGAAAATTTACCAATTGAGTTGAACCAACAATTCAACAACACGCCTTTTGGGAAGTTAGATGATACTCAAGGATTAAAATCAACCAAAGGAATATGGCAAAACGTAGCTACTTATAACAAAACCATTTCGTGTGAAGGAACAAATCCAATGCGATTTAAGTTGTTTGATGAGGCTGTAAAAAATGGAAAAATAGATTTTATCAAACAAAATCCATTGTTTTATTTTCCAACCAGACAGCTTCATTCAGAAGATTCCTTGAGTTCAGGATATATATGGGGGATTCCAAAACAGCTTTTATTTGAAAATAATCTGACAACTATAGAAAATAGTACTGTGGGCTATAATTCTTTTATTGCAAACATTCAAAATCATGCGTCAGTGTCCCAAACATTAATTCTTAATCAAAATCACCATCATTTATGGAAAGCCTTTTATAATAATCAAGAAATTCCTGTTTTTCAAGTAAATGAGATGGTAATGGGAGTTGAAATTCCTGCTAAATCAGGAGGTCAAATAGAATTTTTATACTCATCACCCAAACTTATTTACACTTTTTTTATTAGTTTGTTGGGATACATTTTGGTTTTCTATCTTTTGATTTTTCGCTACAACAAAGCGTAGTAAAGAAATACTTAATTAAAAAAAACCTAAAAGAAAAAAGGCTTGAATTTCTTCAAGCCTTTTTAATTGATAATAGAATCTAAACTATTGTAATATCACTTTTTGAATTTCAACACCCTTTGGAGTTGAAACAGAAACAAAGTAAACACCTTTTGCTTGTCCGCTCATATCAATAATTTGCGAATTGCTGTTCAATGTGTTTTTGTAAACTACTTTTCCTTGTAGATTACTGATTTCTATTGTTCCATTGTTACTAGTTGATGTTCTAACTGTAATCAACCCATTACTTGGGTTTGGATATACTGCAAAGTGAGCATTATCAGATTCTTTAATGCCAACACATACACTAAATGTAACATTTATGGCATCATTGTATTGACATTGAGTAATAAAATCGATTACAACCACTGAAACGTTATATGTACCTGCACCTCCAAAAGTTGACGTATCAACAGTGATACTTGAAGTTGTTTCACTTGTTGACCAAGCATAACTCCAAGGTCCTCCGGCTGGAGCACTAAGGGTTAATGACTCATCTAAACAAAGAGTTGTATCATTTCCTAATTCTAAGCCAATAGGAGTACAAGGTGGTGTCATAAAGTCATAAGGCCCAACCCATACGCTTGTATCTCCCATGCCGCATGTTGCTCTAACATAGAAACTGTATGGTGTTCCCGGCTGTAATGGTTGTAGCACGTATGGTTTTGATAAAACATGAACAACTGTTCCTGTACCTTGTGTAAATCCTTGGTTGCCCCACTCGATATCCCACTCAGTAGCAGTTCCATTTTCAGTCCAATCTAATGTAGCAGAAGTTTGGGTGATGTTAAAAGCAGTTAAATTTGAAGGAGCAGAACATGGTGCAGCGCCTTCTTTAATTGCTACTTCATCAACAACGTTAGCACGACCGTAATTATTAATTCCTTCAAATGCAATTTGATAAGTTGCACTTGGATTAGGAAGTGATAAAGTTTTTGCAGTCCATGCAGCAACATTTAATGAATCATAGAAAATTTCAACCCATGGGTCAGAACTACTGATTCTGTAATACACTTTCAATTTATTTTGATCCGGTGACCAAATTTCTTGTCCGTAATAGAAGGATAATTCAGGAGTAGTTAATGAAGTTAAATCAAAAACCGGACTTACCAATTTTGTTATTGGTGAATTTGTACCTGATAGACTTACAAAACGAGCATTTAATAAACCGCTTTGTGCTGTTGTAATTGAACCACCACTAGAACCAGCTGCATAAGTCCATGTGCCTACTCCAGTTTCTTGTATTTGACCCCAACAAGATCGAGAGGGGCTCGTAACTTCAAATGTTTCTAGGAATGGGAAAGTGTTTAAAGCTGCACAAAGAGTTGTGAAACTAAATGGTCCTGACCAAGTGCTACTTCCGTTACCGCCACAATCCGCTTGTACATAAAACTCATAACTCGTGTTTGCTGATAAACCGGAAAGTGCATGAGGGTTTGTTGTAGCTCCAATAATTAAAGTTCCCGACCCTGGCGTAAATCCTGTAGTACCCCACTCAATGTTCCAAGTAGTAGCTGTACCGTTTTCTGTCCATCCTAAATTAGCTGAAGTTGAAGTAATTCCTGTTGCTGTTAAAGCTGATGGTGCTGAGCAAAAACTAGCAGCATCTACAATCATTACTTCATCAACAACGTTTGCACGTCCGAAATTGTTAATTCCTTCAAATGCAATTTGATACGTTGCACTTGGATTAGGTAGTGATAAAGTTTTTGCAGTCCATGCAGCAACATTTAATGAATCGTAGAATATTTCAACCCATGGGTCAGAACTGCTGATTCTGTAATACACTTTCAATTTGTTTTGATCTCCCGCCCAATCCTCTTGTCCGTAATAAAAAGATAATTCAGGAGTAGTTAATGATGTTAAATCAAAAACTGGGCTAATCAATTTAGTTACAGGAGAATTTGTTCCTGATTGACTTACAAATCTTGCATTCATTGTTCCGGCATAAGCAGAAGTAATTGTACCACCACCTGCTCCCGTAGCATAAGTCCAATTTGCAGCACCTGCAACTTGTTGTTGAGTCCAGCAAGCTCTTGATGCACTCATAGTTTCAAAGGTTTCTGTGAATGGGAAAGTGTTAAAAGCAGCACAAAGAGTTGTAAAACTAAATGGTCCTGACCAAGTACTACTTCCATTACCACCACAATCTGCTTGTACATAAAATTCATAACTTGTGTTTGGAGATAAACCGGAAAGTGCTTGAGGGTTTGTTGTAGTTCCCGTAATTAAAGTTCCTGATCCGGGCGTAAATCCAGTAGTGCCCCACTCAATGTTCCAAGTAGTAGCTGTACCGTTTTCTGTCCATCCTAAATTAGCTGAAGTTGAAGTAATTCCTGTTGCTGTTAAAACTGATGGTGGCAAACAAGAAGGTGGTGTAACAACAGCAATAGTATAATCTTCAAACTCACCTGTTGATATAGCAGCACAAGGTAAACTTGGATTTGAACTGTTATAATCAACAGCAACTCTCATTCTGTAGTTTCCTATTGGAGTACCCATAGGCACTGTAATAGTTGCACTAAAAGGACCATTTGAATAACTGGTTGTGTTGAATACCTTTTCAGTAGCATTATCTAAAATAAGGTTATTGTTCCAATCCACCCAAATAGAAAATCCGGCAGTGCCACCAACAATTACACCGTTAAAATCAAAAGTGCTGTTAGCATATCTACTAACAACTTGAGATGTACCGTCAAAATATCCGCCGGTTGTATAACCAGAAGCAAGATTAGAAATATTTAAAAATCCGTTTGTTGTTGAAAAGTTATTTATGTAAGTAGTTGAATTAGTGCTAGAAGGTTTACAATATCCAGTGAAGAAACTAAATGGTCCTATCCAAACGCTATTTCCATTACCACCACAATCTGCTTGTACATAAAATTCATAACTTGTGTTTGGAGATAATCCGGAAAGTGTATGTGGATTTGTTGTAGTTCCCGCAATTAAAGTTCCTGATCCAGGTGTAAATCCTGTAGTGCCCCACTCAATGTTCCAAGCAGTAGCTGTGCCGTTTTCTGTCCATCCTAAATTTGCAGAATTAAAAGTAATTCCTGTTGCTGTTAGAGCTGATGGTGCTGGGCAAAGAGGTGGTGGTGGTGGTAAAAAGATTAATTTTTTTCCGACAAGTCCTACAGTTGATGAAATAGTGTTATTAGCTGTTACACTAGAAACCGTTGAAACCATTCCAGGTGTTACACTTAAGAATGAACCAGTACCATTAATCCCAACAGATGCAGTTAAAGTTCCTGCAGGATCCATTGTTGGACCATAAATAAACTCAATTGCATGAGTTGTTTCGTAAATTCGTAACTTATAAGAAGCAAGTAGGGTCGAACTTGTGCTTCCGCCACCTCCAATATTGATTGAATCCCAACCAACTTCAAAAATTCTATTTGGAGCAATTCCACTTGTAGCGTATTCAATTTTTCCGGTATTTCTATGATTATCATCCCAAAATGGAGCCAACAATGGGCGTTGAGGTGCGGCGTTACCAAGATTATTTGACCATGGAGAACCACCTATATTACTTCCTAATCGAACAAAACCATTGGTATTGATGCTTAAAGTGGTGTAAGTAATACCCTCAAACTTGAAAACAAAAGGAATAGCGACTGCATTTTCACTACCGTCATCACCGGTAGCTGTTGAATTTGTTCCTACTACTGGAACATAGGTCTCTGTAGTTTCTGAGAAACTATACAGCGACGCCTGTTGTTGTGCATTTAATCGTGTGGTCAGTGCACTTGTAAAAAACAATGCCGACACAAGGCTAAATGACAGAATTTCGTTAATTTTTCTGTACATTTTTTTCATAATTAATGGATTTAGTTTATTGCGAATTTTAATTTTAAAATTTAAACAACAAATGTAATTTAAAAAACAAACAAAATTTATGACTTATGTCATAATTTAACAAATACTAAGGTTAAAAAAGTAAATTAAATAAATACTCGTTTTACTCTTGGTGAGATAGAAGAAAGAATTTCATAAGGTATAGTTTGTAGAACGGAAGACAATTGTTTTGTTGAATCTTGGTTATAAAAAAAATAGATTTCATCATCTTCCTTGCATTCAATACCGGTAACATCAATCATACACATATCCATACAAACAGACCCTACAGTTGGAGCAAACTTATTGTGTAGCTTTACTTTCCAATTACCATTACCTATACGTCTGCTAATTCCATCGGCATAGCCAAGCGGCACGGTGGCAATGGTAAGTTGTTTAGTGGCTTTTCCTTTTCTGCCGTATCCAATAGAATCACCTTTTGGAATAGTTTTGAGTTGTGCAATTTTTGTTTTTAAGACAGCAACATTTTTTATGTGTTTTGTATGCTTTGATTCTGAAACAAAGCCATATAAACCAATGCCTAATCGAACCATATCAAATTGGGCGTCCGGAAAACGCAACGCTCCATTTGAGTTTAAAATATGCTTATCAAAACGGTAGTGAATTGTTTTTTCCATTTCTGAAATTACCTCTTTGAATCGAATGATTTGTAGCTTAGTGAAATCATCATGGTTTTTTTCATCTGATGCTGCAAGATGAGAAAAAACTCCCTCAACTTTTATTTGTGGAGCTTTTTTTAATGCCAAAAGAAGGTCAGGAATTTCATTTGGGCTAAACCCTAAACGATGCATTCCGGTGTCGATTTTTATATTAATTTGAAAAGAATCAATTTTTTTAGGATGTTTTTTTAACGCTTTTAGTAACGACCGAAAGGAATAGAAAGAAAAAATAACCGGACTTAATTTGTGTTCAATAATTAGGTCAAAACTTTCTAATTCAGGCTTCATAATCATAATTGGCAGTTTAATTCCTACTTTTCGAAGCTCAACACCTTCTAAAATATTAGCAACACCCAAATAATTTACTCCATTTTCTTCCAACAATTTAGCTACTCCAAAAGGACCAAGTCCATAGCCGTATGCTTTTACCATTCCCATAATTTTGGTTGTTGGTAATAGTTGCGACCTAAAATAATTCAAATTTGAAATTAAGTTTTTAGAATGGATTTCAAGGGTAGTATCGTATTTTAATTTTCTCACTTGTTCATTTTTTGAATGGTAGTAAAACAACTTCTGCATAGTGGTTCATAGGCGTCAGTTTCTCCCAAGTGAACTAATTTTTTTTCTTCAACAATTCTGTGAGAATGATGGGCAAGTTCGCCACATTTTACACAAATAGCATGAACTTTTGTAACATATTCGGCACATGCCATGATAGCCGGAATAGGACCAAATGGGATACCTTTGAAATCCATATCAAGACCTGCAACAATTACTCTTATCCCACTATTTGCTAATTGATTACAAACATTTACCAATTCATCATCAAAGAACTGAGCTTCGTCAATACCAACAACATCAACATTATTCGCCAATAAAACAATATTAGCAGAAGATGGAACGGGTGTAGAATGAATCTCATTAGAATCGTGCGAAACTACTTTTTCTGAATCGTATCGGGTGTCAATCTCGGGTTTAAATATTTCCACTTTTTGCTTGGCAAATTGAGCACGTTTCATTCGCCGAATCAACTCTTCGGTTTTTCCGGAAAACATAGAACCGCAAATCACTTCTATCCAGCCTCTTTTTTTTATCGGTTTTGAAGTATTTTCTAAAAACATGCGTTAAACTTGTTACTTTTGTTTCCAAAAGTAGCATTTTTTAAACTCTCAGCCCTATGGAAGTAAAACAATTGAGAAAAGAATTTAACCAACTTTTAGAAAACATCAACAAACATTCTGAACAGTTTACAAATAGTGAACATCTCCCAGCATTAGAAGTTAGCGTGATGATGTCTAAACTTCATAAATTACTTGAAGTTGCAACAGTTCTAAAGTTTGTTTTGATTAAAAATGAGTCGGTTCATAAAGTGCTTTTGCACAAAGAATACACCAGTCATGTTCAGGAAACAACAAGTAGTGTTGAAAAAGAAGCTTCTACCGAAAAAATTGAAATAAAAGTGATTTCGGAACAAGTTGCTAAACCGGAAGTTGAAACAAAGAATCTATCTGTTGAAGAAAAAATAGAACCTTCAAAAATTGCTGTTGCAGATAAGTTTGCCTCAACTGCCATTCATTCACTTAAAGACGCATTCTCGTTAAACGATAGGTATTTGTTTGCTAACGAAATGTTCGGTAAGGATATGCAACTGTTTTCTGATACTGTTAAAAAAATTGACCTATGCGGTTCTCACGCTGAGGCTCAACAAATTTTATCAGAATGCCTATCAAAATTCAATTGGGATAAAGAAAACGAGCGTGTGGCTTCATTTTATCATTTAGTTGAACGTAGATTTATGTAACCCTATAATGAATAAGGTATTCGGGTCAATAATTTTGATTTTTTTGTGTCAACTTTGCTCTGCACAAGATATTAAATACTCCCGATTTATTATAGATACACTTACCTCCGAATACTTTGCCGGAAGAGGGGTTGTGGATAGTGGTGAGGCAAAAGCAGCCCAATTTATTAGTAATGAATTTAAAAGAATTGGATTAGAGCCTTTTGGGAAAAGCTATAATCAATCTTTCTCTTATGCTATTAATACTTTTCCGGGAAAATTATCGATTTCTATTGATGGAAAACCGATAACACCCGGAGTAGATTTTTTAGTAGCCCCAAATTCGTGTAAAATTCATGGTGATTATAAGTTGATTTGGTATAACGAATCCAATATACCAACAGTTAAACAATTAAAAAAGTTAGCCAACGAACATTTTTTTGAAAGCCGATTTGTTGTAATCGACAATATTGGAGCAACAACAAAAACCAAAGAGTTTGAAATGTTAAAAATAAATTCAGTTGGAGCTGCCGGTATCATTCGTTTGGAAGAAAAAAAATTAACTCATCGACTGTCATTAACAGTAACTGATTACGTTACTTTACACATTCTTCGTTCATCAATTAACAGCAATTCAAAAAATATTTTTCTCGACATAGATCAGCATTTTGAGAAAAATTATACATCTCAAAATATTATTGGAAAAATAGTAGGAAAAACCAATCCTGATTCAATAATTGTTTTTTCTGCACATTACGACCATTTAGGAAAAATGGGAGTAGAAACGTATTTTCCGGGAGCAAATGACAACGCAAGCGGAATAGCAATGCTGCTTAGTTTGGCTAATTATTACAGTCTAAACAAACCCAAAAAAACTATTGTTTTTATGGCTTTTGGAGCTGAAGAATCCGGAATTATAGGCTCTAAATATTATACTGAAAATCCACTTTTTCCATTAAATCAAATTAATTTTTTGTTGAATCTGGATTTGATGGGAACAGGAGAAGATGGAATACAAGTTGTTAATGGCTCTGTATTTTCTAATCACTTTTTAAAACTCAATGATATCAATCAATCGCAACAATTACTAAAAGAAATTAAAACCAGAGGAAAGGCAGCAAATAGCGACCATTACTGGTTTACGGAAAATGGAGTACCTTCATTTTTTATCTATACTCTAGGTGGTGTAGCAGCCTATCACGACATCTATGATAAATCCATAACACTACCTTTAAATGAGTTTGAAGATTGTTTTAAACTTTTAGTCTTATTTGTTGGTGAATTGTAGTTAGCTTTGCAATAAAAAATCATGAATAAAACCAAGAAAGCATCTGAAACTTTGACCATTATGACCGAGATTGTATTACCCAATGATACCAATACTTTGGGTAATTTGATGGGAGGAAAACTTTTGCATTGGATGGATATATGCGCTGCTATTTCAGCTCACAGGTGCAGCAATAGAGTAACTGTTACCGCTTCTGTAAACCATGTGTCATTCTCTCACCCAATAGGGTTAGGCGATATTGTTACTCTTGAATCCAAAGTATCTCGTACGTTTAATTCATCAATGGAAGTTTTCATTGACGTTTTTGTAGAAGATCATCGTGACGGCACAAGAAAACAATGCAACAATGCAATTTATACTTTTGTAGCTGTTGACCAAATCGGAAACCCCATTAGTGTTCCTGATGTTATCCCTGAAACTGATGTTGAAAAAAGCAGATACGACGGAGCCTTACGACGAAGACAATTGAGTTTGATTTTAGCCGGTAAAATGAAACCGGAAGAGGCTACTGAGTTGAAAAAATTATTTGTCTAAGGTTGTTTTAACTGAGAATATGAAAAGCTTAAAAATATCCTTGATACAATCTGAGCTTTTTTGGGAAAATCCTATTAAAAATAAAGAGCTTTTTACAGAAAAAATCAATTCCATTTCAGAACAAGTTGATGTAATTGTTTTGCCTGAGATGTTCACAACAGGATTTACAATGAATACAGAGGCTTGTGGAGAGGTTATGAGTGGAGAGACCATTGAATGGATGAAACATCAAGCAGCTAAAAAAAATGCAGCAGTTACAGGTAGCTTAATAATAACCTATGAAGGAAACTATTATAATCGTTTAATTTGGGCACAACCAGACGGTAAAATTTTTCACTACGATAAAAGACATTTGTTCAGAATGGCAAATGAGCATAATTTTTATTCATCCGGGAAAAATAGATTGGTTATTGAATGGCGAGGTTGGAAAATTTTTCCATTGATATGCTATGATTTACGTTTTCCTGTTTGGAGCAGAAATAGAGTTATGGAAGCTGGAGAACAAATACAATACGAATATGATTGCCTTATAAATGTCGCCAATTGGCCAGATGTTAGAAAATCTGCATGGTGTAAACTATTAGAAGCAAGAGCAATTGAAAATCAATCGTATGTTGTAGGGGTAAATCGAGTTGGAACCGATGAGAATCAAAAAAAATATTCCGGAAATTCAAGAGCAATTGATTTCTTGGGAAACATTATAAATGAATTGCAAGAATATGAAAATGCAATTCAAACAGTAGAACTTAACTTAACTGAGCTATCAAATTATAGAGCCAAGTTCCCTGCAGGAATGGATGCAGACAATTTTATTATAACCGATATTCTGTGAGCAAACTATCAAAAGTATTATTTATTGATTCTGTCCATCCAATTTTGGAAGAAAGGCTCGTAACACTTGGAATTCATTGTGAGCACGATTACCATAGCTCTAAATCTCAGTTGGAAAATACCATTCAAAACTATCAGGGAATAGTAATCAGAAGCAGATTTACAATTGATAAGGTATTTATTGATAAAGCAAAACAACTAAAATTTATAGCCCGTTCGGGTGCCGGATTGGAAAATATTGATGTTGAATATGCTGAAAAATCAGGAATTAAAATTATCAATTCGCCCGAAGGAAACAGAAACGCTGTTGGAGAACATGCTTTAGGAATGTTGTTGATGCTGTTTAATCAACTGAAAAAAGGAGACCATGAAGTTCGAAATCAAATATGGGACAGAGAGGGAAATAGAGGATTAGAGATTGAAGGAAAAACAGTAGGAATAATAGGCTATGGAAACACAGGAAGTTCTTTTGCAAAAAAACTAAGCGGATTTGATTGTAGAGTTATTGCTTTTGATAAATACAAATCCGTTGAAAGCAAATTTGCAGAAAATGTTACTTTAGATTATCTAAAAAATTGTTCGGACATCATTAGTATTCATTTACCATTAACCAAAGAAACAGAGTTTTTTATTGATGAAACCTTTATTGATTCGTGTTCAAAACCCTTCTATTTAATAAATACTGCCCGAGGAAACCATGTTAAAACAGCAGATTTAATTAATGGACTTCGAACCAAAAAAGTATTAGGAGCGTGCTTAGATGTGTTGGAATATGAAACAAAATCGTTTGAAACTATAGCTTCAGATAATTTGCCCGAAGATTTTTTATTTCTTTCCAAATCTGAACAAGTTGTTTTATCTCCTCACGTTGCCGGGTGGACAATTGAGTCATATAAAAAGTTGTCGTCAGTATTGGCTGATAAAATCGAACAATTATTTTTTAAAAACTGAGGGATAGGATATTTATTAAGGAATTCCTAATAAATTTAGAGGCAAACCAAAATGGTTTTTTTAAAATTTTCTACTCCTTCAAAAAAAATAAAAAAGTTTAAGCCCTTACCCCAATAACGCAAACATCGTCCACTTGATCTTGACTTCCTTGCCAAGTAATAAATGCCTGATTGAGTTTTTCTCGTTGTTCGTTCATTTCTAAATGAGCATTTGACAGAAGTAACTCTTTGAGTTGTTTATACATAAACTTTTTGCCCTTTTCTCCACCAAACTGGTCAGCAAATCCATCGGTAAAAATATAAATTGTATCACCCGTATTGAGTTCAACCTCATGAGATGTAAATGGACTGTATCCCTCTGACTTCCCAATGGGTTGTTTGTTGGCTTTTATTTCTTCCACTTCTTTTCCATTTTTTCGGATAATCCACAGTGGGTTATTGGCTCCGCTCCATTGCAATTGGTTGTTAGAAATTCTACACAGAGAAATATCCATTCCGTCCTTAACATTCTCGTCATTTTTGGTAAAGCGTTCCACAACCAATTCTCGTGTTCTGTCAAGCAATTTACCTGTTTCCGTTTGATTTTCTTCCAAAAGAGCTTTACTCAGTGCGTTTGCACAAACCACACTGACCATCGCTCCAGGCACACCATGCCCGGTACAGTCGGCAGCAGCAAAATAAATGGATTCCTTGTGTTTTTCCAACCAATAAAAATCACCACTCACAATGTCTTTGGGTTTGTAGAACACAAAACCATTTTTGAGGTGCTCAGTAAGTGAAAATCGAGAAGGCAAAATGGCTTCCTGAATACGCTTAGCATAGGTTATTGAATCAGAAATTTCTTTGTTTTTCTCTTCAACAATATTTTTTTGATGAAGGATTTCGGCATTTTTTTGTGCCAAAAGAAGATTTGCTTTTTTTCTAAGTCTATTGTTTCTCACAACAACACCAACAAAAATTAACAAAACAAATCCAATTGCTATAGCCCCATAAAGTTGAATTGATTTTCTTTTGCTTTCCTCACCTGCTTTTGCCAATTCAATATCTTTTATTTCGTTGGTTTTATTGAGTAAGGCAATTTCTTTTTCTTTTTTCTCCGACTGAAATTTCTTTTCCATTTCTGAAATCATTTCAGCATTATCTTTATTGGTTACGCTATCATTAAGTAGTATATAATTATTTTGGTGATGAAAAGCACTTTTAAAATCTCCTAATTTTTCAAATGTTTTGTATAGCCCCTGATGTGATTTAATGATATATTCAACGTAATTCGTATTCGTTGCATTGGTGAGAGCCTCATTGTAGTATTTTTTTGCCAGCGAATAATTTCCTTTTTTAAAATAGATTTTTGCAGCAGATATCTGAGATACTGCAATTTTTCCCATGCTTCCAATCTCTTTTTTTATTTGAATGGATTTTAAGGCATAATCTAATGATTTGTCATCTTCATTTGTTAAATCATAATTTGCACTCAAATTTGTGTAACACTGTGCAATCATGGGTTTATCATTGATTTCAACAAACAACTCAAGAGCCTTGTAATATGATTTTCTTGCTTCATCTAATTTGTTTAACATATCTAAGGCAGTTCCGGCACTAGATAATGCAACACCAAGCAGTTTTTTATTGTTGATTTTTTTAGCCAAAAATTGTTGTTTTTCGTAGATTTTTAAGGCATCGACATAGTTTTTTTGTCCAAAATAAATTAAGCCGATATTGGTCATTGTGCCAATCTGTAGCGATGTATCTTTTGCATTTTCATAAATTGTTAATGCTCGAATATATAGCTTTAATGCACCTGTAGGGTTTCCTGAAATATCGCACATAATCCCTGTATTATTAAACGATTGTCCAGCTCCAATACTATCGCCAATCTCTATTCGTTGAATTCCTGATTTTTCAAAATAAATTTTTGCCTTTTCATAATCTCCGGCATAATAATACACAACGCCCAAATCATTGTTTATGTTAGCTGCTTCTTCTTTATTTTTTGCCGATTCAAATGTTTTTAGTGCTTTTTGGTAATAAGAAACAGCCAAAGGGTAATCATCATTAGCTTGTGCTGTTAGTGCATATTCTCTATAAGCAATGGCTATGGAATAATAATTTTTTGTTAGATTGGCAAAATCAATTGCTTTTTGGTTGTAATAAAAGGCGGTATCTTTTTGACTCTCTCTGTAATTGATGGCAATTAATTCATAAATATTGGCTTTTATTGAATCGTTCTTTGTTTTTCTTAACACTTGAAAAAGACTGTCAACTTGTGTGTTTCCAAAAGAAATACTACAAATAGAGATTATTAAAAGTGTTACTAAAGTTCTTTTCATTTTCAATTGTACTAAAAAAAGAAGTATAAAATTATAAAGTTGTGAAACAATAAATATAAAAATTACTCTTTGGTTAAACAAATTCTTCAAATTTGTTTTTTTAAAGTTCTATTAAAAACATTATTAACTATAATTTTTTATCAAATTTGTATATATGAAAATTCCAATATCAATGGTAAAACAGTTTATTTTTCCTACAATCTTACTAATCGTTTTAAATGCTTGTAAAACATCAAAACCTATAGATTTACCCGAATATACAGTAGAACTAAATAATCCAAACACAGTTCCCAACCAATCTGTTTATCAAGCTTCCAATACCCGATATTTTGACTTATTACACACCAAACTAGATGTTAAATTCAACTGGGATAAATCGTATTTATACGGAAAGGCTGAATTGACTTTAAAACCGTACTTTGAGCCAACAAATAAATTGACACTCAATGCCCGAGGGCAAGATATCAATAAAGTTCTATTGATAGATGGGGGGAACCAAAAGGAATTAACTTACATGTACGACGGATATCTTTTAACTGTTTATCTTGATAAAATCTATTCAAGAAACGAACAAGTAAAGGTATTTATCGACTATACTTCAAAACCCGAAGAGCTTGTAATAAATGGTAGTGCAGCTATAAAATCTGATAAAGGTCTATATTTTATCAATCCAAAAGGAGAAGAAAAAAATAAACCAAGTCAGATATGGACGCAGGGAGAAACAGAATCGAGTCAAGTTTGGTTTCCAACAATTGACTCACCAAATGAGCGTTGCACAGGAGAAATTGCAATTACTGTTGAAGAAAAATATAAAACACTTTCGAATGGATTGTTAACTCACCAAGAGTTAAATGGCGACGGTACTCGTACAGATTTTTGGGAAATGGACCAACCGCACGCCCCCTACCTTTTTATGATGGCAATAGGTGATTTTGCTGTAGTAAAAGACAAATGGGAAAACATGGAAGTTTCGTATTATGTTGAACCGGAATATGAAAAAGACGCTAGAGCCATATTCGGGCTCACCCCAGAAATGATTTCTTTTTTCTCTCAAAAATTAGGAGTAAAATACCCTTGGAAAAAATACAGTCAAGTGGTTGTTAGAGATTATGTTTCTGGAGCTATGGAAAACACAACTGCAGTAATACACGGCGATTTCGTTCAACAAACAACTCGAGAACTAATCGACGGAAGTGCTGGTGAAGATGTAATTTCTCACGAATTGTTTCACCACTGGTTTGGCGATTTGGTTACATGTGAATCATGGTCTAATTTGCCGCTTAATGAATCTTTTGCTACTTATGGTGAATATCTATGGAAAGAATACAAATACGGTAAAGATTACGCCGATTTTGCATTGCTTTCTGATTTCGAATCCTACTTAGCAGAATCAGAAGAAAAAAAGGTGGATTTAATTCGTTTTGATTACGAAAAGCGTGAAGATATGTTTGACGCTCATTCCTATCAAAAAGGAGGATTGGTATTGAATATGCTCAGAAATTACTTGGGCGATGATGCTTTTTTTGAGTCATTAAAATATTACTTAAACAAACACCAATATACTGATGTTGAAATGCATGAATTTAGAATAGCTTGTGAAGATATTTCAGGTAAAGATTTAAATTGGTTTTTTAATCAGTGGTTTTATTCTAGCGGGCACCCTGAGTTAAATATTTCATATTATTTCAACGATACCACAAATACACAAATTGTAAATATTGAACAAACACAAGATTTTAGAACTACTCCACTATACAAATTACCGTTGAAAGTAGATATTTATGTTGACGGTAAAGTACAAACTCATTCTGTAAATGCTGATGAAGCTATAAATTCGTTTGTTTTTAATGTTTCAAAAAAACCGGATTTTGTAAATGTAGATGCCGATAATTATCTTTTAGCAGAAAAAATTGATACTAAAACTGATTCTTCTGAATGGGCATATTTATTTTTAAACTCCAAAAATTTTATAGACCGTTTTAAAGCATTACTTATACTCTCCGAAATTTCAGCACCATACGCTCAAGAATGTATTGTAAAGGCAATTTCCGATTCTAATTACAATATACAAAAACTAGCCCTTGAAAGTTTGAATCCGAGTATTGTTAAAGCAACTCCAAATCTTAAAGAATCATTAGTAAAAATTGCAAAAAACGGGGCAAAAACATCAGTCAGAGCAGCAGCAATTGAAGCTCTATCACTTTATTATCAAAACGATACTGATTTGATGAAAATTTACGAGAGTGGCTTACTTGAAGAATCCTACTTAGTATCATCATATTCTCTGCGAGCAATAGCGAATCTAAACCAAGAATTAGCTATGGAAAAAGCCAAATCACTACAAGATGAAAAAAATTCAAATGTATCAAAATCAGTGTCTTATGTTTATGAAAAGTTTGGTGGATATAACGAACACGAATATTTTAAAAAAATATTGATGGAAGATAACGATGTTTACGGAAAGTATTATGCAATTTCATCATACGGAAACTATTTAAAACGTCAAGAAATAGAAACCATATCTGAATCAGTTGAATTACTAGATTCAATCGCATTGAAAAACAAATCTTGGTGGAATAGGTTATCTGGTATAAGCGTTGTAGCAGACCTTGAGAATTTTTTAAACCAACAAGTTGATTCAATATCTACTCAACTTAAAAAAGCAGACGGCGACAAAACTGCCCTTGAAAGTAAATTAGAGAAAACAAAACAAACTCAAAAACAATTCTTCGATATCATTAGGCAAGCAATAGAAACTGAAAAGCACCCCTATATAAAAATGGCTCTGGGCACAAAATAATGAAGATTTATGTTATTCGTGTACAAAAAAGCGGAATCCTCTTCCATGTACATTCATGATTTCGATACGACTGTCTTCTTGCAACAGTTTTCGTAGTTTAGCAATATAAACATCCATACTTCTGGCATTAAAGTAGTTATCATCTTCCCAAATGGCTTTTAAAGCAAAAGTTCTTTCAAGCATTTTTCCTTGATTTAAACAAAGCAAACGCAACAATTCATTTTCTTTTGAGGTAAGTTTGTGTTCATTCCCACTGTTGCTTAGAATTCTTCTTTGATAGTCAAACTGGTAACTTCCAATGGTAAAGGTAGTTGCCAATTCTTCTGTTTGTTGAGGTATATATCTCCTCAACACAGCATTTATCCTTGCAAGAAGCTCTTCCATGCTGAAAGGTTTTGTAATGTAATCATCTGCTCCCGAACTAAACCCTTGCAAGGTATCTTCTTTCATGGATTTTGCCGTTAAAAAGATAATTGGAATAGTTTCGTTTACTTTTCTAATTTCTTTTGCAACTGTAAAGCCGTCTTTAATTGGCATCATAACATCTAGTAAACACAACTGAAATCCACCCTTTGCAAAAAAAGTAAAAGCTTCATCACCATTTTTTGCTAAAACGGTATCAAAACCCTTTGCTTTTAAATAATCACTTAATAAATTGCCTAGATTCATATCGTCTTCGGCAAGTAAAATTTTAGGTTTTTTCATGATTTATTGTTTTTATTTTCGAACGTGAGATATTGGTAAATAAATTTTAAAACACGAACCTTTCCCAAGGTCGCTAATAACTTGAATTTCTCCTCCGTGCTTCTCTACAATGGCTTTCACATAATTTAATCCTAACCCAAAACCTTTAACATTATGCACGTTTCCTGTAGGAACTCTATAAAACTTATCAAATATTTTATTGATATTTTCTTTTTTGAGACCAATTCCGTTATCAATAACTTGAATCAATATCCCATCTTTGTAATTCTCTGTTTGAACTTTTATAATAGGCTGGTTTATTGTGTATTTGTTTGCATTGTCCAATAAATTATACAATACATTCGTAATGTGAACCTTATCTCCTTCTATGAAGTGCTTATCGGCGTTTAATTCTTCTGAAATAATTCCATTTCTGCTGGTTATTTGTATAGAAATATTTTTTATCACATCTTTAATGGTGGAATGAATATCAATATTTTCAACCTTAAGCTTTAATTCAGCCTTATCCCATGTGGCACTTTTAAGAACACTTTCAACAAGCATTCCTAGTCTTTTGTTTTCTTGATTAATCATGTTAACATAGTTCGACTTTGCTTCATTATTAGTACATAAATCTGTATCATTTAGTGCTTCACAAGCTAGTGAAATAGTAGAAATTGGAGTTTTTAATTCGTGTGTCATGTTGCTGATAAAGTCATTTTTTATCTCCGATAGTTTCTTTTGTTTGAAAATAGTTAGAATAGTAAATGTAAAAGCAAAAACAATTATCATCAGCAATAAAACTGAAATCCATAAAATTCCGGACATGGTTTGAATCAGATAGTTTTTTTGATTGGGAAAATAAATACTTAAAAAATGAGGAATTTCTATCGTCTCACTAGGAAATAGTTGGGTATAAAAACTAGACTGCAAAATTTTATTGATGTTATTGGTAGAATCTGCCAAAAGAGTGTTACCATCGTAATCAAAAATAGCAAATTCATATTTTGCATCAATATTTCTATTTTTTAGCTCCTGTTTTAATAATGAATCTAACATTTTAGGTTCAATTCGCTCTAAAATTGGCTTGTAACGATTGGTTTGATACAAACTTGCCAACATTCCATCAAGCATTAAACGCTTTTCATTTTGTTGGTAAGATAAAACAGAATCATTCGTATTGATATTTCCTTGATACCCAATTCGAACATGAACTTCAGAATTTCCATTATGAGCAACAGATTCAACAGTTTTTTGGTACAAACTGCCTTCCTTAGAAGTTCTTACTTTTTCGTTTATATGATAATGTACGCCATCTTTCTCGAATACAGAAGTAGAATCTAATGATTGTGGGTGATCTGGATTATATAGTTGAGCTGCTTTTTCTCTATATAATTGTTGATTCTCTTGAAACTCTTTGATTTGTTTCATGGATTCAATTCGTTCCAATTTTCCGGCAACAGTATATAACGATGATTTGACATCTCTAAAAAATTCTTCTTCTTTCAACGTAATAGCACTGTTTATCCAATAGAACTGTATAAACACAAAACCAATCAGTGCTAAAGTGATTGTTACAATTAATAAATAGATGAATTTTTTACTCATTGAACAAAGGTAAACTTAAACCCTATTAACCCTTTGAGGTTTAACACTTTTTAACACTCGTTAACGTACATTTAACAATTATTAATTGGGTTCATATCTAATTTTGAATCAAAATCCTACCTCAATAAACATCCTGTTTAGTTAGTGCAATTTAGAAAAACCTGCTTCGAGCGGGTTTTTTTTTATTGTGTACTTGCAATTGCAGCTACCGAAACCCTTATTTGTTTTGCTTTCAAAACTCTGGCACAAGCTTCAATTGTAGCTCCGGTTGTTATTACATCATCTACCAATAATATGTGCCTATGATTGAATTGAATGTTGTTTTCGTCTGCACAAAATATTTCTGAAACATTTTCCCAACGATTAAATCTGTTTTTCTTGGTTTGTGTTTCAGAATTAACAGCTCTTGTAAGTAGTTTAGTATTGAATGGAATATTCAACGTTTGCGACAAACCTATAGCAAAACTTTCGCTTTGGTTATATCCTCTTTTTTTTAACTTTTTTGGGTGTAAAGGAACTGGCACAATAAAATCTATTTCTTTACAAAATACTGAATTAATCAACTCTTGTCCATACAATTGACCAATTTTTTCACCCAACTTTTGAGCACCTTTATATTTGAGCTGGTGTAGCATGTGCTGAACCTTGTTACCTTTATGAAAATGATAATATGCAAAAGCATTCTCAATCTCAATTCTTCCCCAAAAAATTTTCGCTACAGGATTTCCCTGAATTTTATGAAAATCGGTTTTAGGTAATTGAACCGTACAAGCCAAGCAAATTTCTTGTTCGAGCTTGAGCAAAACTTCGCCACATGCCGCACAAACACGAGGAAATAGTATATTAATTAAATCGAAAAACACAACAATTTATACACACATTAAATTGAATAACTTTTTAAAACGGTGAAAATCTTCCAACAAATTAAAAATAATTTTGATTCGTTATAGTAAAAATACTTTTATTTTATCGAATATGGAAAACAATCAAATTCCGACTAGCAAAGTGAACAAAATACTTGTTGGTCTAATTATTATACTTTTAGGGTTTTGTGGGTTTTTAATTTGGCAAATTCAAGACTTGAAACAAGTTATTGTTGAAAAAGAAATTGTATATGTAGATGTTTCTACAGAAAAAGACAAGTTAAAAGCAGAATTGGAAGATATGTTGGTTCAATATAACGCTCTTGAAACTACCAATGGAGAAATTAAAGCTGATTTAGAGGCAGAAAAGGCAAAAATAGAAGACCTTTTAAAAAACATGAAAAATAAAGATTGGACTATCGCCAAACTGAAAAAAGAAACAGAAACTCTGCGTACAATAATGAAAGGATTTGTAGTGCAAATAGATTCTTTAAACACTGTAAACAAAGAGCTTAGAGCCGAAAAAGAAGTTGTTCAAAACGAATTGAAAACCGAAAAAAGTAGAACAGAAACTTTATCTAAAGAAAAAGAAAGTTTAACCAATAAAGTAACCATTGCTTCTTATTTAAAAACAACAGCTTTAAAATCGTATGGTATTAAAGTGAAAGGCGACAACACCGGAAAAGAAAACGATAAAGCAAAACGTATAGATAAAATACGGACAGAATTTACTTTGCTGAAAAATGAAATCACTCCACCAGGAGATAAATATGTTTATGTTCGCATATTAACTCCCGACGGAAAAGTATTGTCTGAAAAAACAGATGACTCCAACAAATTTGATTTCAATGGAGTAAAAGGGCTCTACAGTGCTAAAAAACAAGTTAACTATCAAAACCAAGAAATGAAAGTAACCATTGACTGGAAAAAAATAGATGAATTCCCTATTGGAGAATACAATGTTGAAGTATATGCTGACGGCGTTGACATTGGTAAAACAAAGTTTAAACTTAAATAGAAATTATGTTGTAAAACAATTTTTAGTAATCTTGCCAAAAAAATATAAAAATGGGTTTTATTAAAGAATTTAAAGAATTTGCAGTCAAAGGCAACGTGCTTGATATGGCTGTGGGTATCATCATTGGTGGTGCATTTGGTAAAATTGTTTCTTCGTTTGTGAGCGATGTGGTTATGCCTCCAATTGGTGTTTTATTAGGTGGTGTTGATTTCAAAGATTTAAAAGTAATTATTAAAGATGCCCAACCTGCCGTGATGGAAGGTGATAAGGTAATTTCAGAAGCAGTATCAGAAGTAGCTCTCAATTACGGAGCATTCATCAATACAATAATTGATTTTACCATTATAGCATTTGCTGTTTTTATGATGGTTAAAGCAGTGAATTATGCTAAAAGAAAAGAGGTCGAACAACCTACTGCTGCACCTGAGCCTCCGAAACCAACAAATGAAGAGGTGCTATTAACAGAAATCAGAGACCTTTTAAAAAATAAATAAAATCCATAATCTTATTTGAATTACACATGAAAAAAGTTGTATTGGCAATCGTTTGCCTAACCATATTCAATATTTCATACTCTCAAGTAATTTCAGAAGAAAATTCTGAAGCAGAAAAAAAGTTAAAAGTTCAAAAAGTAGATTCAATCCAAGGATGGAAAACAGGTGGAGTTTTTTCACTTAATTTTTCACAAGTAAGCCTCACAAACTGGGCTGCCGGTGGTGACAATTCAGTTTCATTAAACGGTCTTACCAATGTTTTTGCCAATTATAAGAAAGGCAACTCAACTTGGGATAACACTCTTGATTTGGCTTATGGATTAATCAAACAAGGAAAACAAGGGGTTAGAAAAACCGATGATAAAATTGACTTTATGTCCAAATACGGACAAAGAGCTTTTAAAGATTGGTACTATGCAGCACTTATCAATTTTAAAACTCAAATGGCTCCAGGATACAACTATCCTGACGACTCAACCAAAATTTCAAACTTTTTGGCACCAGCCTATATTTTAGGAGCGATTGGTATGGACTACAAACCAAACGATAATTTTAACTTATTTGTTTCTCCAATTACGATGAGGGCAACTATTGTTAATGATACTAAACTTGCTGATGCCGGGGCTTTTGGAGTAAAAAAAGCAGAATACGACAACAAAGGAAACAAAATTAAAAATGGTGAAAAATCAAGAGCTGAATACGGAGGTTATTTGAGATCCTTGTTAAAAGCCGACATCATGGAAAATGTTAAACTGGTTTCTAAAGTAGATTTGTTTTCCAACTATTCAGATCATCCCGAAAGAATTGATGTGAACTGGGAATTACTTATAGCTCTTAAAGTGAATCAGTATATTTCAGCAACAGTTTCCACAAGTTTAATTTATGACCACGATGTTGATATTGCCGTTGATAATGACGGCGATGGGGTTTTTGATGCTTTTGGACCTAGAGTTCAATTCAAGGAAGTACTTGGTATTGGATTGACATATAAATTTTAAAATCTACATTTAGTAAATTAAAACTGCCCGAATGAAACTTCGGGCTTTTTTTATTAAAAAATTCGGGATAATTTCACTTCTTGTATTTAGAAAGGCAACCTAAAAGTTCAACTTTCGTCTTTATTATCAAATGAAATGAATCTTGCAAATCAAGACATACTTAAAAACATTATTGAACAGTGTATAAAAGAAGACAGAAAAGCTCAGAAACAGCTTTACACGTTATACTACGGTAAAATGATGAATGTGTGTTTAAGATACACAAAAAATGCTGATGATGCACAAGATTTGTTGCAAGACGGATTTGTGAAAGTGTTTAAACATTTAAAGGAGTATGACTTTAAAGGTTCTTTTGAAGGTTGGGTTAGGAGAATAGTTGTTAATACTGCTATTGATTTCTATAGAAAATATAAAGATGTGAATTTTGTTGATGACAGCGACAATCGCATACTGGAAATTTCAAAAGTAGAAAGTGCAGACAGTATTTACAGCAATTTTGGAGTTGAAGAAATAATGGTTTCCATTCAACAACTCTCTCCGGTATATAGAACAGTGTTCAATATGTATGTTTTAGATGGGTTCTCTCACAAAGAAATTTCTGAAGAATTAAATATTTCTGAAGGAACATCTAAATCTAACCTCTCAAAAGCAAAGCATAACCTGCAAGAAATATTATTAAGTAGAGCTAAAGTAAAGCAACATGGATAATTTTGAAAAACTAATAAAACAAAAGGTAGAGCAGTTTGAACCCAAGTTCAATGAAGCTCACTGGAATGCTCTTGACCAGAAATTAACTACTCTAAAAAGAATTCGTATAATTAAAACTTCAGTTATATCAACACTTTCTGCTGTTGCTGTGGCTGTTGGTGTTTATTTTGCATCAAACAATCAACCAAAAAACAATAACCAAACCATTACAAATGTCAACACAGAAAAATCGGATATTGTTTTAGAGCAAACATCAAAGTCAACTAACAAAACTATCACAACCGAAAAAAGTACCTTAAAATCAACCACACACACAGAAAAAGAAATTAGCCACGAAAACAAAATAAGTAATTCAGAAGAATCACCACAAAATACAACTACACTCTCACAAATTATACAAAATAATCCCCAAAATCCTGTAAAAGAGATTCAAAAAAATCAATCTACTGATTCTCAAGAAGTTTTAGCCCAATTTTCTGTTTCAGAAAATAAAGTTTGTGTTGGACAAGAAATCCAATTTTACACTCAAACAGAAGGCAATACACTCGCTTATGTTTGGGATTTTGGAGATGGTAATTATTCCAACAAAATGAATCCAAAAATAAGCTATAAAAATGCAGGCACATACAATTCAACTTTAACTGTTACCAATAAAAGAACCGGTATAGAAAGTAAGTCGAGCCAAACAATTATTGTTTTACCATTGCCAAACACAGACTTTTCATATTCTGAAATTTCATTGCAATTTGACGACAATAAACTCAAATATCCCCAAACAGTTTTTAGTTGCAAAGGAGAACCTACAGACACTTATGAGTGGAATTTTATGGGAACTAAAACTTCAAATGAAAGGCAACCTGCAATAATCTTTGAAAAAGCAGGCGATTATCAAGTAACTTTAACCTCAAAGGGAAAAAATGGTTGTAAAAATTCTGCTACAAAAACCATAACCATTCAAAACTCATTTGAATTATTTGCTCCAACAGCTTTTACCCCAAATTTTGATGGTAATAATGATAATTTCTTACCTGAAGCCATCTCAACATGGGATATTAAATTCGAAATGATTGTTAAAAATAAATCAGGAAATGTTGTATATAAAACAACAGATAAAAATAGTCCATGGAATGGTAGTCTAAACAATTCCGGAAATATTCTGGAAGAAGGTATCTATTTTTGGCAAGTTATTACTTATGACGTTGAAGGAAAACCTTTTCAACACGTAGGTAAATTAACCTTGATGAAATAAAAAGTTTAACCACTTGAATTTTTGGATAAAAATTTTGTTGAAAATTTAAAAAATCTTATTTGATTTTTTATGTATAAAATTAGTATATTGGTACCTTGCGAATTAACTAAAACACGAATGTTATGAAATTAAATGTATTAAAAATAGTGTGTTTTTCTTTAGCATTATTTTTTAACGGATTGTTAAATCCTTTATTGTCTCAAAACTATAAAATTAAAGATGGATACAAAACCCACTACGAAATTAAAAATCTCAACAGTTACTCAAACCCTGATAATGTAGTTATAGCCGCCGAAGAATGTACTTCTTTTGATAAAATCAGATATATAGACAAAAGAAGGTCTGTCCGATTGAAAAATTCAGATGTAATTATTGAACTTTATTCTGCATTGGAATTAAAAGAAATGTATGGTAAAGAAGTGTGTTTGTTAAATATTGACTCCAACAAGCTCCACACTGAAGTAGAGTTGATTTTTGTTAATAGTAAACACCCCATTTTTGAAATAATTGAAATAAAATAATGATACTTATGAAGAAAAAGCACTTAAAACTCAGTTGGATTGTTATTTTTTTTCTTTTTACTTTCCATGCCTATACTCAAACATACAGCCCCGGTAGTAATAACTCATACAACACCTGTTCTGGGACTTTTTATGATTCCGGCGGATCGGGTGGAAATTATGGATTTAGTCAAAATTATACTGTAACTTTTTGCTCAAACAACGGACAACCGATTTGGTTAAATTTCACATCATTTCAAACAGAAAATACTTGGGATTATTTATACATTTATAATGGTAGCACAACAGGTGCACCACTTATGGGAACATATACAGGAACAAATAGTCCTGGTGTAGTGGTAGCCTCTGGAACATGTATAACTGTTCGTTTTACTAGTGATGCATCGGTTGCTTATGCAGGTTGGGCTGCAACTGTTGGTTGTGGAACACCACCACCGCCACCGCCATGTACACCATCTGCCCCAACAAACTTTCCTCCCGGTTGTAGCACAGCCCTTCCATTTTGTACAGGTTCAACCGTTACTTTCCCAAATTCAACAGGTACGGGTAGTGCAGGTACATATGATTGCCTCTTTACAACGCCAAATCCATTTTGGTATTATTTAGAAATTGCTACTCCTGGTAACATTGATATCTCTATTCAACAAGTAAATGGTGGAGGTGGAGGTCTCGATGTGGATTTTGCGTTGATGGGACCCTATACAAGCGTTGCTGCTGCTTGCGCAAATCCGGCGGCCGGTTGTGTCGAAGATTGTAGTTACTCTGCCTCAGCCACTGAAACTGCTAATATAACAGGTGCTCAAGTTGGCGAGGTATATATGCTGTTACTTACAAATTATGCAAATCAGGCAGGAACCATTTCTTTCAGTCAAACAGGTGGAGCAGGAGCAACCGATTGTTCGATTGTTAATCCCACATGTGATATTTCTAATGTTACTGCAACACCAAGTGCTTGTAATGCTTCAAATCAATATTCAGTTTCCGGTCAAGTTACATTTACCGATCCACCTGCCTCAGGAACACTTACAGTAACTTCTTCTTGCGGAGGCTCACAAACTTTTAATGCCCCCTTTACTTCTCCTTTAGCTTATAATATTACAGGAATTGCTGCAAATGGTGCTGCTTGTAATGTTACAGCAACATTCTCAGCTGATGCTGCATGTACTTACACAAGAAATTATTCATCTCCTAGTGTAATCACACCAACATTTAATGCTGTAGGTCCTTATTGTAATGGTGCTGCTATTCCTGCTCTCCCTACAACTTCAACTAATGGAATTACAGGATCTTGGGCTCCTGCTATCAACAACACTGCTACAACAACCTACACATTCACTCCAACAGTTGGTCAATGTGCCACAACAACAACTTTAACCATCACTATTACCCCAAAAACTACACCAACACTTAACGCTGTAGGTCCTTATTGTAATGGTGCTGCTATTCCTGCTCTACCAACAACATCAACCAATGGAGTTACAGGAACTTGGGCTCCTGCAATCAATAATACAGCAACAACAACTTATACTTTTACACCTACTGCCGGGCTTTGTGCCAATACGACAACATTAACTATTACAATTACTCCAAAAACAACTCCTACCTTCACTGCAGTTCCACCTATTTGTAGTGGAGATGCACTAGCCGCCCTGTCAACAACTTCAAACAATGGAGTTACAGGGACATGGTCGCCTGCAATGAATAACACAGCAACAACAACATATACTTTTACCCCCACTGCCGGGCTTTGTGCCAACACAACAACCATGACTATTACTGTTAACCCAAAAGTTACACCAACTTTTGCCGCTGTTGGTCCTTATTGTACTGGAGATGCAATACCTGCTCTACCAACAACATCAACAAATGGAATTCCAGGGACATGGTCGCCTGCAATAAACAATACAACTACAACAACATATACTTTCACCCCATCTGTTGGTCAATGTGCTAATACTACAACTCTTACAATTACCGTTGGTCCAAAAGTTACACCAACTTTTACTGCTGTTACACCCATTTGTAGTGGAGCAGCACTTTCTGCCTTACCAACTACATCAACCAACGGAGTTACAGGAACTTGGTCGCCCGCAATAAACAACACAGCAACAACAACATATACTTTTACCCCCACTGCCGGGCTTTGTGCCAACACAACAACCATGACTATTACAGTTAATCCTAATCCTGTTGTTTCTGCAACAGCAGATAGTGTTTTGTGTAACGGAGGTTCAACTGGATCTGCAACTGTTACAAGTGTAACTAATAGTGTAGGACCATATACTTACACATGGAACTCTGCACCTGTACAAAACACAGCTACAGCATCAGGATTGCCAATTGGTTCTTATACAGTAACAGTTCGTGATAATAATACTTTATGTCAAGGTCAAGCAACAGTACAAGTTTATCAACCTACATTGCTAACTTCAACTGAAAATCATGTAAATCCCACTTGTGCTCAGGGGACAAATGGTTCTGCTACTGTTTCTCCAAGTGGAGGAACCTTGCCATATTCGTATTCATGGAATACTTCTCCGATTCAAAACACAGTTACAGCAACTGGACTTACTCAAGGGACTTATACTGCAACAGTTACCGATGGAAATGGTTGTGTAACTACAGCTATATCAAATATTGTTGACCCTGCAGGTATGGTTTTAGGAACTTCAATGACTCCTGCAGATTGCGGAATGCCAACTGGAACTGCTACCGTGAATGTAAACTCCGGAGGTAGTGGAAACTTTTCGTATTCTTGGAATACAATTCCCGTACAAAATGTAGCAACAGCTACAGCAATTCCGGCAGGAACATATATTGCTACAGTAACAGATAACACATTTGGTTGCGTTTCAACTGATACAATCACTGTAACAACTACAGTTGGAGTTACAGCAAATACTGTTTTAATCAATGATGCTCTTTGTAATGGTTCTAATGATGGAAAAGCTTATGCTTACCCAACTGGAGGAACATCTCCATATACATATTCATGGAACTCAACACCGGTTCAAAACAACGACACTCTAACAGCAGGAAATGGTACATATACTGTAACTATAACCGACAATGTTGGTTGTACAGGAACAGCTACTATTACTATTGGACAACCAACAGCAGTATCTGCATCAATTTCAGGAAGTACTAATGAAACGTGCTTAGGAGCTAATAATGGTACTGCCACAGCTTCAGGATTGGGAGGAACTGGTTCATATACCTACTCATGGAATACAACTCCGGTTCAAACAACTCAAACAGCAACGGGATTAGCTCCAGGTGGTTATATTGTTACAATTACAGACGCGAATTTATGCTCTTCCACAGCAAACATTACTATAAATACTGGCTCTTCAATGACAGCAACACATACTTATACAAATGTTTCATGTTTTGGTGGTACTAATGGGTCTATTAATGTAACAGTTGGTGGTGCTCCTGGCGTAATTACTTACAATTGGATGCCTGGTAATATTGCTTCTGAAGATCCAGTGGGTCTTGCCGCAGGAACATATACTTTAACAGCTTCAAGCATGGGATGTTCTGTAAATGATACTGTTACTATTTCTCAACCGACTCAAATAGTTGCTGTTATTGATTCTGTGAGTGATGTTGTTTGTACAGGTGAATCCACAGGAAATATCTATGCATCTGCATCTGGTGGTACAGGAACTTTAACTTATTCTTGGAATACCACTCCAATTCAAAATACTCCAATAGCTTCAGATATACCTTTAGGCTCTTATGTATTAACTGTTACAGATTCATTAGGTTGTCAAAATACAATAAATGCAAATGTGAATGAACCTGCTCCATTTGCTGTTAATCTTGGTTCTGTTGCTGCATATTGTAGTTTAAATCAAGGTACAATTTGGGCATTTCCAACAAATGGAGTTGCTCCATATATTTATATGTGGGATACTGCGTCTGTAAATATCGGTTCAACAGATACTATTCATGGGCTATATCCGGGAACCTATAACATACAAGTTCAAGATGCTAACAACTGTAAATTTTTTGGAAATGTTTCAGTTGTTGGTTCGCCTGCTGGAACAGCAACAATATCTACTACAACAGATGTGAGTTGCTTTAATGGAAATGATGGAGCTGCAACTGTTTCAGTTTCAGGTGCATTTCCTGCTTATACTTACCTATGGGACGCAGCAGCAGGAAATCAAATAACAAATCCTGCAACAAACTTACAAGCAGGCACTTATTCAGTTGTAGTTACTGATAGTTTAGGATGTGTTATGAACACAAGCACAACAATAAATGAACCACTAGTTTTAAGCACAACATCTACACAAGGAAATACTGTTTGTCCTAACTCCTGTGACGGAACAGCAACTACAACTCCAACGGGAGGAACATCTCCCTACTCATATCTTTGGAATGATCCATCTACACAAGTAACAGCTACTGCTATTAATTTGTGTCAAGGAACATTTACAGTACAAATTAACGATGCTAATGGATGCTCAATTTCTGATAGTTTAACAATTAGCAACCCTTTAGCCATGAATGTGGATAGTGTAGTGTTTGCTGCAAATTGTAATCAATCAGATGGGGCAGCAGAGGCTTTTGTATCTGCAAACGGGCAAGCTCCTTTTACATACGAATGGACCGATGGAACAAACACATTAAGTACAACCTATCAATTAACAGGTGTTGTAGCCGGAACTTATTATGTAACAGCTACTGATTTTTATGGTTGTACAGTTACTATTCCTGTTACAATTCCAAACATGGCGGGTCCACAAATTGACTCAACCAGTAAAGTTGATGTGTTGTGTTTTGGTGATAATACAGGGTCAGCAACTGTTCACGTTTCAGGAGGAACAATGCCATATTCATATATTTGGGATGATGCTTTATCGCAAACAAACCCTTCTGCAGTTAATTTAATTGCAGGCAGCTACATTGTAAATGTTACTGATGGCAACGGATGTAATTTATCTACCTCTGTTACAATTAGCCAACCGACACAAATGGTACTAAGCTCAGGAAACATTGACCCAACTTGTTTTGGATATAGCGACGGAGCTGTTTATGTAAATACAGTTGGAGGAATCACACCATATTCGTATTCATGGAACGACGCATTAGCTCAAACCAATGATACAGCCACCGGATTAAATCAAGGAAATTACACAGTAACTGTAACTGATGCAAATGGTTGTATTCAAACAGCCAATGCAACATTAACGGACCCTGCAATTTTTACTGTAAATGTTACAGGTACTGATGTTAGTTGTTTTGGTGGAAATGACGGAACAGCAGTTGTATCTGAAAATAACGGAGTATCTCCTTTTACATATTTGTGGAGTGATGTTTCAGCACAATCAACCCAAACTGCTACTGGTTTAATTGCAAATACATACACAGTTACAGCAACTGATAATAGCGGTTGTGTAGCTAATGGCTCAGTTACAATCAATGAGCCCTCTGAATTGATTTTATCACTTGACACTTCCTTAGATGTGTCCTGTTATGGACTTTCAGACGGGTTTGCATCTCTTGATGTAATTGGAGGAACTGGTGCTTACACTTTTACTTGGGACTTAAATGGTAATTTAGTTTCAACTTTCCAATCACCAAACAACTTATCAGCAGGAACATATTCAGTAACAGTTACAGATGGAAATGGCTGTACAGACCAGATATTTGTTACAATTAACCAACCTTCAGTATTTACAGCATCATTTGTTGCTGTTAACGCATTGTGTGCAGGAGATAATTCCGGATATGCTTATGTTCTTCCGAGTGGTGGTGTTGCACCTTATTCATATCAATGGAATGCAGCAGCTGCATTACAGCAAACAGATACAGCATTCAATCTAATTGCAGGTACCTATGGTGTTGATGTAACAGACAGCAATGGATGTATAATTCCAATTACGGGTATTGTAATCAATCAACCCCAACCATTAACTATGACAACAAGCACTGTTTCTTCAACATGTGGAAATAATAATGGAGAAGCTAGTGTAAGCGTGGGTGGTGGTTCTGGAAATTATAACTACAATTGGAATTCTAACCCTACTCAATCAACTGCACTCGCAACAAATCTTTTTGCAGGAAACTATACTATTGTTGTTACTGACCAAAATGGCTGTGTTGATTCAACTAATGTTAATGTAACGGATTTAGGTAGTCCTACAGTAACAATACCAACTACTACAAATGTTAGCTGTAATGGAGCTGCAGATGGTACTGCAACAGCAAATGTTACAGGTGGTACTACTCCATATACCTATTCTTGGAATACTAACCCGGTTCAAAATACAATTACTGCAACAGGTTTAAATGCACAAACCTATTCAATAACAGTTACTGATAGTAATGGTTGTATTGCTTCTGCATCAACTACAATTCAACAGGCAAATGCATTAATTGCTGTTATTGGCACACCAATACCTGTGAGTTGTAATGGAGGTACTGACGGTGAAGCTACAGTAATGGTGGCTGGTGGAATTTTACCATATTCATACACTTGGAATGATGCTGCTACACAAACAACAACTACAGCATCAAACTTGACTGCTGGAACATATATAGTAACAGTTGCCGACAGTAATAACTGTACAGCTCTAGATACAGTTACAATCATTGAACCTGCTGTATTGGTTGTAGGATTAGATTCATTGAAGAACATCAACTGTAATGGAGGCTCTGATGGATTTATTGATATTAATGCAACCGGAGGTAACTTTCCATATATTTCTTATGCATGGACACCAAATATCAGTTCTGGTCAAACCGCTTCAGGATTAACACCTGGTACATATTCAGTTATTGTTACTGATAATAAAGGGTGTACAGCAACAAACAACTATACTATAACTGAACCAACTGCATTAGTAATAACCTTGTCAAGCAATCCTTCAACGTGTGGAAATAGCAACGGTAGTGCTCAAGTATCATCAACAGTTGGCGGAACTTCGCCATATTCATACAATTGGAATGATCCATCTAACCAACAAACAGCTTTGGCATCAAATTTATCTGCAAATCTATATACTGTTACAGTTAGAGATAACAACAACTGTACAGTAACAGATACAATTTCTGTAATTGATCTTGCAGGCCCTGTGATTGATTCGATTGTAAAAACTAATGTAATTTGTTTTGGAGAATCAAATGGTACAGCTACAGTACATGCCTCAGGGAACGGATTAAATTATTTGTGGAATCCATCATCTCAAATATCACAACAAGCAACAGGTTTACCAATTGGTGTTTATACAATAACAGTAACAGATATAAATGGTTGCACAGCATCACAAGGCGGAATAACAATTTCTCAACCCACAGCACTTACTGCTGATATAAATATGCCAGCAACTGCTTGTTATGGGCAAACTATCCAACTATATGGAATTGGAGGTGGCGGAGTTCCTTTTGCTCCTCCAGCAAGTTCATACACAGTATTATGGGGGCCTCCATTTAGTACAACAACCCCTGGTCCTTTGTTTGATACTGTAACTTCAAATACTACATATAACATTGTGGTTCAAGATGCAAATGGATGTACAAAATTCTATAACGAAAGTGTTGTTGTTGGACAGCCATTAAATATCACTTCCTCAAACAAACAAATTTGTTTGGGAGAATTTGCTGCACTATCTGCATCAACAACCGGAGGAAACACAAATAATACTTTTAATTATTATTGGAATGAATATGACTCAACGTCGGGTACTTATACTACCCCTACGGGCGTTATAAATCCGATGGATTATCCACATGTTAATCCTACACAAACAACAACATACATGGTTTATGTAAGTGACGGCTGCTCAAGAAACGATTCTACTTTCTTTGTTGTAACTGTTAAAGACACAAGTATTGTTTTGATTACTTCAGATATTGAAGAAGGTTGTGTTCCATTAAAAGTTAAGTTTTACACATCTTCAAGTGATAGTAATTTAACATACTCATGGGATTTTGATGGAAATGGTTCTATCAATCAAACAACTTTACTGGATTCTACAACATATACCTACACAAGTTCAGGAATATATGAAGTTTACCTAACAGTTACGAATTCTGATGGTTGTAAATCGTTGATAAAGAAACCAAAAAATATACAAGTACATGAAAACCCTGTAGCTGATTTTGTTCCTAACCCTGATATTGCTACTATTTTGAATCCTGAAATTCAATTCACTGATATATCATCATCAGATGTAATCAATTGGGAATGGTATTTTGGAGATGGTGAAACGGATTTAACAAATCAGCACCCTCTTCACGAATACTCAGACACAGGACATTATGCAGTAACATTAATCGTATCGAACTTGTATTGTACAGATACTGTTATGAAATATGTTATAATCAAACCGGATATTTTCTTTGCAATTCCAAATACATTTACACCAAATGGTGATGGATTAAATGATATTTTTAAACCAGGAACTTTGGTTGGTGTTTCGCCAAACGATTATAATTTTTTAATTTTTGACAGATGGGGAGATAAAATTTGGGAAGGACATGACTTAAATTCAGGATGGGACGGTAAAGCAAATGATGGAAGTGAAATAGCTCAAACCGGTACTTATGTGTGGTTAATTAAACTAAAAGGTATAGATGGGCTGGTCAGAGAATATAGAGGACATGTTAATTTATTAAAATAATAAAGGAGGTCAAGAGACCTCCTTTTTTTATTTTAAACAATGGAAATAATTAACAATAAAATGTTGAAATTTAAGGAGACCCACTTGTTTCAAAAATTGAAAACAGTTAACTTTGCGTTTGATGAGTAACGACATTCGACAACATATTTCAAATCAAAAAGGACTTTTAAAAAGCGAATTAAGCATCAATGATTTGAGAGAATTTGAATATAAAGGAATCGTATTAACTACTCAACAAAGATTAGCTGTAATAAATTTTGACAGATACAGAATAAAACAATTAAACAGCCAAACCACAGAACAAAAATTTCATCAAAAATACATGCAACTTCAAGTGATGGCAAATTTATCCCCCTTTGAAGAATTTTTGAAAGAAGAGTATTTTTTGTAATTTTATCTCAAAATCAAAAGTTTATGAAAAAAAATATTTTTGCTGCATTACTATTTATTAGTATGTCGTTTTGTTCAATTGCTCAACCTGTTTTAACACAGAGTAACCATATTATTCCTTTCTTAGATTCAACACTTTACTATGTTGCAGATACAAATTCGGTTTTAAATGACACAACAGGAGCAGATATAGTGATTGACTATGCTTATTTAAGAGGATACGGTGTTACACAAAAAGCGTACTATATTGACCCAACAACCACACCACAAACATCAGATTTCCCTACAGCTACTTTAGCCGAGCAAACCAGTCTATCTACCCAAAATGTAATATATTCATTGAGTACATCTACTGAAATTAAAAATTTAGGTTTCGTTGCTGATATTACTGGTTTTGGTGTAACAACAGCTAAATACAATACAGATCCGGAAGAAATTATAAGATTTCCTTTTGCTTATGGTGACTCATACACTGATCCTTATGCAGGAGTTTTTAGTGTAAATACCGGTTTTGGTACAGTAAATACCAATGCTGCAGGGAATGTAACCGTTCAAGCAGATGCTTGGGGTAAATTAGTATTAGAAACAATTACAATTGATTCTGTTTTACGCATAAAAAGAGTTGAGAATATGGTAACAGACCCAATTGTAATGCCTTCACCACTACCAACAATATCACCTATCACAGTAGATGTTTCTATGGTTAATTATTACAAACCCAGCTTGAGCAAAGCTCCATTAATTTCTTTTGTGGTTTCATCATACTCTCAAAACGGTTCAGTTGTACAAAGTAACAAAACAATTTTGTCGCAATACCCAATGAGTTTTGTTTCAGTTGAAGAGATAAAAATTGCGGAAAGCATCAGTATTTTCCCAAATCCAACAAACGGAAATTCTTCTCTTTCAATACAACTTGAAAAACCAACACAAGTGAAAATTGAAGTGCTTAATTTATTAGGTCAGCAAGTTTTTGAAATTCAAAACAAAACGCTTCAAAGCGGAAAACACAATGTGAATTTTGAATTATCAGGATTATCATCAGGAACATATTTGGTTTCTATACTACTAAACAATAAAACAAAAATTGCTAAGAAATTAATTCTTGAGTAATTCCATTCAACAATTTTTGAATGCTATAAAAAGTTTATTCTTCTCAGAATTAGACAATTCTTATCAATTTCTTAAAAATTCGGTAATCTAATTGTAGAATGAATAAATTTGTGTTCCGTTGATAAAATATTCTCTACATGGAAAAAGCATTCTATAAAAGTTTGATTGACAACAACAGAGCATGGGTTGAAAGGCGTTTATCACAAGATTCCGAATATTTTACAAAGTTAGCTCATGGGCAACAGCCACCTTTGTTATGGATTGGTTGTGCAGATAGTAGAGTTCCGGCAAATGAACTTATTGGCGCCCAGCCCGGTGAAGTTTTTGTTCATAGAAATATTGCTAATATGGTAATCCATACTGATATGAACTTGCTGAGTGTTTTGGATTATGCTGTTAATACTCTAAAAGTAAGACATATAATAGTTTGTGGTCATTATGGTTGTGGTGGAATCAGAACTGCAATGGGAAATCAGCATGTAGGCATAATTGATAACTGGATTTTACATATAAAAGATGTTTACCGTTTTCACAAAACCGAATTAGATAATATTCAAGATTTCGACAAACGGTTCGACAGATTTGCTGAACTTAATGTAATTGAACAAGTTTATGATTTGGCAAAAACGTCAATCGTGCAAAACGCATGGGAATCAAAACAAGAACTTCATATACACGGTTGGATATATAATATTGGCTCCGGACTGGTTCAAGACTTAAATGTTAATTTTCATGATAACAATGACTTGGACGAAGTTTATCAATTAAACTTTTAATTCATATAAGTTATTTTTATGACAGTAGTCATAACTTTTTCAATTCTCAATAAAATCTCACAAAATAACTGAAGCAACAGTTTTTTCTTTCCTTAGAATACCTACTTTTGCCAAAAAAAATATTATGGCAGAAGATAGATTTCAAGCACCGGATTATTATAATCTAGATGAGTTGTTAACTGAAGAACATAAATTAATTAGAGAAACTGTTCGGGCATGGGTAAAGAAAGAAGTTTCTCCAATTATTGAAGAATACGCACAAAAAGCACAATTTCCTAAACAAATAATAGCCGGCTTAGCAGAGGTAGGCGGATTTGGTCCCTATATTCCTACAGAATATGGAGGACCTGGATTAGACCAAATATCCTACGGGCTGATTATGCAAGAATTGGAACGATGTGACTCGGGAGTTCGGTCAACATCTTCTGTTCAAAGCTCATTGGTTATGTATCCTATTTGGAAATACGGCAACGAAGAACAAAGAAAAAAATACTTACCAAAACTAGCAACAGGCGAATTTATAGGATGTTTTGGGTTAACAGAACCCGACCACGGTTCAAACCCGGGAGGAATGATTACCAATTTCAAAGACATGGGCGACCATTATTTATTAAATGGGGCTAAAATGTGGATTACTAATGCACCTATAGCTGATATTGCTGTTGTTTGGGCAAAAAATGAACAAGGGAGAATTCACGGTTTAATTGTAGAACGTGGAATGGAAGGATTTACTACTCCTGAAACTCATGATAAGTGGTCGTTACGAGCTTCTGTTACAGGAGAATTGGTATTTGATAATGTTAAAGTTCCTAAAGCTAATTTATTACCAAACAAATCGGGATTAGGAGCTCCACTTGGTTGCTTAGATTCTGCCAGATATGGAATAGCATGGGGAGCAATTGGTGCAGCAATGGATTGTTATGATTCAGCACTTCGCTACTCTAAAGAAAGAAAACAATTTGGGGTGCCAATCGCGTCGTTTCAACTCACTCAAAAAAAATTGGCTGAAATGATTACAGAAATTACAAAAGCACAGTTATTAACATGGAGGTTAGGTGTATTGCGTAACGAAGGTAAAGCAACTTCAGCCCAAATTTCAATGGCAAAACGAAACAATGTGGATATGGCTCTTAAAATTGCTAGAGAAGCTAGGCAAATTCATGGAGCAATGGGTATTACAGGAGAATATTCCATAATGCGACACATGGCTAATTTAGAATCGGTTGTTACTTATGAAGGTACTCACGATATTCATTTACTAATAACAGGAATGGATGTTACTGGATTAAGTGCATTTAAAAACGATGGGACTCAGTTTTAATAAATTAATACGTTTTAAACAAAAAAAGACAAGAAAAATCTTGTCTTTTTTTGTTTAAAACAGCATGTATTCTTCTGGATTTAGCGGAATACCATTAAACCACAATTCAAAGTGCAAATGAGGACCTGAAGAAAACTCTCCTGTATTTCCCACAATTGCAACAACATCACCGGCTTTTACTTTATCGCCTTGCTTTTTATGTAAAACTGAATTGTGTTTGTAAATAGAAATTAAATCATTGCTGTGTTGAATTTCAATCACATACCCAGTTTCTGAAGTCCACTCAGCAAAAATAACTGTACCGTCCAAGGTTGCTTTAATCGCTTCATTTTTTGGAGCAACCAAATCAACTCCAAAATGCTGTTTTTTAGGATTAAATTGTTCGGTTATAATTCCTTTGATGGGATTAAAAAATATTAAACTACTGATACTGTTAGGTGTTCTTCCTGCAGATTTAAAAAGATTGTATTTTTCTTCTGTTTCTATCATAACTCTCAGAAGTGAATCTTGAGGAATTTTTTCATTGATAATATTTTTATAATTTATTGTTGAATCGATGAATACAGAATCATTAAACATTATAGGCTCACCTTGAATAATTCGGTTGATATTATCCAAATACTGTTCTTTCAATTTTAATGTTCTTTCAAGCGAGTCTAAACGCAAAGTGTTTTCAATACCTGTTTTTCTGATGGTTACATCGGTATATCCCGGTATAAATTCACGAAGAGGAGTAAATGCAATTAGAACAGTAACTAATACAATCAAAAACAAAGTTCCAACGCCAAAAACAGTATAGACATTTAATCGCGATAACTTAAAACTGAGTTTTTCTTCAAAAGTTTCATCATTCAGAATAACAAACCGATACTTGTGTTTTAGTTTGCTGACCTTTTTTTTATTTTCTTCTGAAACACTCATTTGATGAAGTTAATGAGTTCAAAATTAGCTTTTTTAAGTGTTAATACAAGTTTATGGTTTGAATGACTTATTCTGAGGCTAAAGTTTTTTCCCATAACCATGCTGATTTCATCATTTCATCTAAATTAAATTTAGGAACCCAATTGAGTATTTTTTCAGCTTTTGTTTTATTTGCAAAAATAGCTTCAACATCGCCTGACCTTCTTTCACCGATTTGATAGTTCAGTTTTTCTCCGCTTACTTTTTCAAAGGCTTTTATTACTTCAAGAACGCTGACTCCGTTTCCGGTTCCTAAGTTTATTATCGTGTGTTTTTCTTTAATCGCTTGATTTAAAAGTTTTTGCAAAGCTTGAATATGGGCAGTTGCAATATCGCACACATGAACATAATCTCTGATGCAGGTTCCATCGGGCGTATTGTAGTTGTCACCATAAACAGTAAGTTGTTTTAATTTTCCAATTGCTGTTTGAGTAATAAACGGCACTAGATTATTTGGTGTAGAAAGTGGTAATTCACCATTTTGTCCACTTTTATGAGCTCCAACCGGATTAAAATATCGAAGAGAAATAGCCTTAAAATCAGAATTTGATTTAATAAAATCATCAACAATTTTTTCCCCATTTTGTTTAGTATAAGCATAAGGTGATTCTGCTACTGATAGAGGGGTTTCTTCTGTTACCGGTAATTTTTCAATATTTCCATAAACTGAACAAGATGATGAAAATATGAGATTTGGTATATTAAATTTCTTTTGGCAAGCTAAAATAGTAAGAAGTGAATTGTTGTTATTTCTGTAATAAAGTAGTGGCTTCGCAACTGATTCCGGGACGGATTTAAACGCAGCAAAATGAATTATTCCTATAATATCAGGATTTTCGTTAAAAATAGACGCTGTTTTGTTATAGTCGGTTAAGTCAATAGTGTATGTTTTGATATCTTTTCCGGTGATTGCTTTTATTCTTTTATAAGTTTTGGGAGTAGAATTTGAAAAATTATCTACTGCTATAACTTCCCAATCTGTGTTTTCAATAATTTCAATAATTGTATGTGAACCTATGTATCCTGCGGCACCTGTGATTAGTATTTTCATTTCAAATTTGAATAAAAAGTTAGTGGTAATAAAATCTTTGTTTCGATTACTTACTTTTGTAAATGTAACCATTCTATTAAAAATTATTTTGCATCATAAGAGTTGTTTAATTACACAATCTAAAGATTTATATCCATTAAAAGGGTATGAGAAAAACTATTTGGTTAAAAGTAAGTCGAGTGGTTTTGTGTTCTGTTCTAAAATTCCAACCGAAGCAGAAATACTGAAACATTATTCAAACTACCCAATAGGATATGGGACAGATTCTAAAATAACCACCATTAGAATTCATGAGGCGTTAGATGAATTTGAAAAATACAGAAAAACCAATAGATTGTTAGATGTAGGCTGTGGACCAGGACTGTTTTTAATTGAAGCCCAAAAAAGAGGTTGGGAAGTTTTTGGAACCGAATTTACAGACAAACAACTGGCATATCTCAATGAAAAAGGAATTACTACAGTTAAGGGCAAGCTTACTGAATCATCATTTGAACCTGATTTTTTTGACGTAATTATTTCCAGTGAAGTAATTGAACATATAAATAACCCCATTGAAGAAATGAAGCATTTTTACCGTCTGTTAAGGAAAGGAGGGTTAGTTTATATTACCACCCCTAACTTTAATGCAATAGAACGGTTTATCTTGAAAGGAGACTACAACATAATTGAATATCCTGAGCATTTATGCTATTATACACCTGATACTATCAATTTATTGCTAACAAAAAGTGGGTTTCAAAAAGTAAAAATTACTACAACCGGAATCAGTGTTGCACGTTTAAAAAACAGTAAACAAAAAAAATCTTCTGAAAATTCCGGAGAAAAAGCCAATGATGAACATTTGAGAGAACAATTGGAGGTTGGTTATAAAAGAAAAATCAAAAATATTGTAAATGGGTTGTTAAATTTTTTTGGAGTTGGTAACTCATTAAAAGCATGGTATGTAAAAATCTAATTTACCCCTATTTTATATATTTTTTTATAGATTTTTTCTGCAAGTTCCATGTTCCGATATTTTTCTGCAATGGGTCTTATTTTAAAGTAAAGTTCTTCGCGTGAGTTACTGATAAGTAGATTGTTGATTTCCAAAATCGAATTTTTATATCCTTCACTGTCGAGTGTTTCAATTACACTTCCAATTTTGTTTGTTTTAATAATATCAGAATCATCAGAAATATTTTTTGTAATCACAACTGGAAGTCCCATTGCCCAATATTCACCATCTTTTATTGATGTACAATAGCGTTTTGAAGGTATGGGGTTAACGAAATTCAAGGCAAAATCTGCTATTTGAAGGTAGTTATTAACCTCTTTATGAGAAACAAAGTTTGTTATTACCGAAAAAGAGTTTATTTTTTTTTTTGAAATATAGTGATTAATTATACTTTCACTTGTATCTGTTAAAAAGTAAAAATGTAGTCTATTGCCCCAAAAATCGTCGGCAACTTTTAAAAAGTCAAAAAATTCTTCCTTTAAATAGATTCCACCTAATTTACCGGCATAAACACCAACTATTTTGTTCTCTAAATTTTGACTTGCTCTCAACTGCTTGTATTTTGATATTTCAAACTGTATTGAATTTAACTCTATTAAAGCTGGTTTTGTAAAATAGTTTTTAAAGTGAGCTTGATATATATTGAGAGCATATTCCGGAGTTTTGTCAGTTAATCCAATTATGGTTTTTGCATGATTGCTTTGCTTTTTCTCAAACCAATACAGTAGTTTAAACTTTAAACTGTCTTTACTCCAAGTTCCATTTTCAACCATTGATTCTGCATGAGGTTCATAGCTGTCGATAATTAAGTTTTTACCAGTTGTTTTTGAAAGTATATAACCCAATACTCCAGCAGGTGTACACCACACATGAATTGTTTGAATATTATTAGCATAAATTTTTACTGTCAAAAATGAAAATGCTTTCATCAAAGTAAAAATCATTTTAAATCCAAACTTTGAGTAATTATACTTAATCAGATGAATGTTTTCTTTAGCTAATTTATTTTTTTCTAATTCCCACTCTTCATCCGACATTTTAAAAAGTTCTTGTTCTAATGTTACTAAAAACAACTTCTGGTTACAGGTTAAATTATTCTTAATCAATCTAACATAGGGTAATGTATATGTTTGTATCAACGCATCTTTATAGCTCCAGTAAGTTAAAACTAACACGTTTCCAGGTACGGGGTTGTTGATTAGCTGCTTTCCATACAACTCTTCATACACTTTTTCAGCTATCTCAAAATTTCTGTTTTGTTTTGCATGCTCAGTAATTTTTAGTGAAACAGCTTCATCTTTAATAAGCGTTGAGATATGATTTATAGCTTTTTGAAGTTCGTTTTCAGATAAATCATTCAAAACATACCCAAAATTGTTCTTTTCAATAATTTCAGAATCATCAGAAATATTTTTTGGTATTATTACGGGCAATCCCATTGCCAAATACTCACTATTTTTTATAGGTGAACCATATCTTTTTGACGGAACAGGAATGAATGCAGAAACTGCAAAGTCTGCTAATCCCATGTATTTGGGAACTTCTTGGTGAGAAACAAATAAATGGATAACTGTTTCTTGGTTGATGTTAAATTTTTGAATTTGTTCTCGAATAAATTCAACTGGATGCACCGATAGAATAATAAATCTAAAATTGTTCTTTCCCCAATAATCTTCACCCAACTTGATTAATTCAAAAACCTCATCTTTAAGATAACTTCCTCCAAATTTTCCGACATATACACCAATGGTTTTGTCAATTAATTTATATTTTGTTAGCAGTTCTTTGTTTTTTGATTGTTCAGCATTAAATAGTTCAAAATCTATACATGCTGGTTTTGTATGATAATTTTTTAAATCAAAATCAAATTTTTCTTTGACATAGATATCCATTGATTTCACACATGTAATCACTTTCTCTGCACGTTGCAATTGTTTTTTTTCTAGCCAAAAAAGGATTTTAAAGCTAAGACTTTCTTTCTTCCATGTATTGCTTTCCGACATCGGTTCTGCATGAGGCTCATAGCTATCCAGAATTAATTTTTTTCTTGTTATTACTGATAGCAGATAGCCTATTGAACCTGCCGGAGTACACCAAGCGTGTATGTGGCTTATCTTGTTTGTAAATATTATATATAATAAATTAATAAAAATAAAAGGAAACTTAAGAAGCACAAACAATCCAAAATTTGAATACTTGAATCGGATTAAATAGATATTTTGTTTGTTTAATACTTCTTCTTCTAATTTGAGTTCATTATTTGATAGCTCTTTCCCTTTTTGTTCGAAGCAAACAAGAAAAATTTTTTGATTGTCGGATAGTTGTTTTTTGATGAGTTTAATATAGGGCAATGTATAGGTTTGTATCAAAGCATCTTTATAGCTCCAATAGGTAATTATAAGTATGTTTTTAAAAATGTCCAAATCAGGAAATTTTTTTTATAAGATTGAATACTTGCGGAGGGTAATTAACAATAGATAAGCAAATAAAATATAACCCTCGCAACTTATTATTTCCATTTTTCCACCAACTACCGGCCAACATCAAATACATGTTGGAAAAACACTTTTGTTCGAACCAATAAGAATTAAACAATTTCTGCTTTGAGCATTTATGAAAAAGATATAGAGTATCCTTTTCGAGGGTTGAAACATTTTTTGACATGTTATTGTTGTGGATTCTATAATCCCATAAAATTTCATCAATATAACCAATTGAATATCCTTGAGATAACATCTGAATTAAAATATCCTGATCGGCATTGTTTGATAGCTGAATGTCAAATCCACTTACTTTTTCAAAGCAACTTCTTTTATAAACTATGCCCGATGGATTGGTATTATAATTGAATTTTTGAACCAGAAAGTCGTTTAGTTGAGGATTGTTTTCTCCACGAATTTGTTTGTTTAATTCGTTTCCAAACTCATCAATTAGTTTTGTGGCTGTATATGACAATGTGCTATTTGTACTTAGCAATATGTCAATCTGCTTTTCTAGATATTCATTATGCCAAATATCATCAGCATCTAAAAAAGCTATAAATTCACCTTGTGATTTTTCTAACCCATAATTTCTTGAATCTGAAACCCCCGTGTTTTTTTTATTATAAACCAATAAACGATTTTCATTTGATGCTAAATCTTCAATAATTTGTTTGGAATTATCTGAAGAGCCGTCATTAACAACTATTAATTCCCAGTTTGTATAGGTTTGGTTTAATACAGATTGTATAGTTTTTTCAATATATTTTTCTGCATTGTAGCAGGGTATGATAATGGAGACTAGTAAATTCAAATTCAATCAATTATATTATTGGTGTTTTCAAAATCAATTGTTTTCGTACAATTTAATGAAATTTGAATACATCAATTCAAAATTATACATTTCGAGTGCTTTTTGTTTTGCTTTTTCTTTAAAATCAATACCGTTTTCTAATGCAAAACAAATTCCTTCAGCTAAAGAATCGGCATCTTTATATTTAGCTAAATAACCGTTTTCTTTGTGTTTAATTATATCTAAGGCTGCACCTGTAGGTGTTGAAACGATAGGGGCACCACTCATCATTGCTTCTGGTATAACAAAACCAAAAGGTTCAAAACTAGCAGCATGTACATAAACATCAAGCAGGGAATATAGCGACGGAATATAATTTCGTTCTACCCATCCTGTAAAAATAATATAATCCAACACATGGTGTTTTTTAGCTAATGCGATGAGCTCTTCTTTTTGATCACCTGTTCCTACAAATAAAAATTGAGCATTAGGATATTTTTTAACAACATTGGGAATAGCTTCAATGATATAGCGATAGCCTTTCCATTCGATTAATCGGGCAACGGTTCCTATAACTTTTTTTCCTTCGAGTTGGTATTTTTGAATAAGAGCGGATTGATATTCTTCTGATTGTTTTGTAAAAATCTCTGGAGGAATGCCATGATGAATCATAGTAATTTTATTTACAGGTGCTTTTTCTACCTCAACAATAAATCTTTCAGCTTCTTTTGATGGAGGAATAATATGTGTAGCGTTCCAATTATTAAATTGATCTGCTTTTACCCATTCAGGAGTGTGGAAATAATGAAAAGTAGTATCTCCTTTGGTAATTATTCTTTTTTTAATTCCTGCCAACCGTGCAGCTATCAAACCAGGCAAAGAATCATCAAATAAATGGGTGTGAACCACATCCGGCTTTAACTTTTTAAACAGACGACACAATTGAAAAAAAGCTTTTATTGTGCCTCTTTTCTGATGTTGATGGTCATAATAAATCCAATGACAATCCCAGCCGTATTCTCCAACATCTTCAATCATTTTTGGAATATTATTACAAAGGGCAACAAAAGTGATTTTTATTTTTTTATTTCTATACGCTGCTTCTGCAAACCAGTTGAAATACGGAACACTGTCGGTTTGGTTTGCCATAGTAAATACTACATGTGCAACTGTTTCTGTCTCAAGATGTTTTAAAATTTGACTTATCAATGAACTGTATTTTCTTTTTATTAATTCTGTGGTAATTGAATCCCTGTTAACATCCAATTTATTTTCAATTCCATCTTGAAGAATTTTTATAAAATCCGGAATATTTTTAGCTGTGAAAATAGCTTTGTTTTTTAATTCTAAAAATTCTCCATCAAGAGTAGAAACAATCGGTTTTTGACCAGCTAAATAATTCAGAATTTTTAATGACGATTGGTGAGGATGGTTGAAATTATAGGCTACAATACAAATCTTTGATGCAGAAATCCAATTTTTAATCTCTTGTCCGGGTACAACTCCGATGTGAACTATATTTTTAATTGATTTTAGTCTCTCCCACTTTTCTTTATCTATGGCCGACAAACTGATGTCTGACCCAATAATCAGAAGCGGAATAGTAGCTTTTTTTGCAATTTCTTCTAAGAGGGTAAATTCAACAGATTCATTAATGGTTCCTACCAACAATAGAAAATCATTATATTTTCGTTTGATAGCTTCGACGGATTCAATGTCTGAATAAAATTCGTCTTCAGATATTCCGTGTGGAACATGAATTACTTTTTTTGATGGGTGTCGGCTTGTGTAATATTCTATATGACTAATGCTTGTACATACTATCAAGTCAGAATATTTAGCAATTACATTATCATTTGAATGCCACATCAGAGGGTCAGTTACATGCCAAATTCGTTTTTGATTAGGAAAGAAAAATAGTTTCTCAAATCGAAAAACATCAAATTGCCAGACTAAAATTTTTTCATTGGAGTGTATAACTTTAGTTAGCTTATATGAATTGATTATATCATTTAAAACTGAAAAAAATCGCTTAAAAATAGTAATCGGAAAGTTATTTTTATAATTTACTACAATCAGATTTTTGTTTATGGTATTTGTTGTTGTTCTAAAACTGAACAAATTTGAAAATCTCCATTTATAAGAAGGATTAACAAAATAAACTGTATGACCAAGTTTAGAAAGTTCATTTGCATAGTGGTGTTTTGAATACCAAATATTACCCCATGGTTCATTGGAGAAAACAATAACTTTTTCTACTTCTTGAGTCATTTTCTTCCAAAAAACTTTTTAATATTTTTTACAATTCTATCGTGCTTGGTTAAATAACTGGAATAGTTGAAATGCGATACTGGTTTTTCTTTCATCCAATTGTCAAATTCTTGCATTGTAACATCTAATTTTTTAATCACAAATTGTTTGTCTTCAATAGTTTTATTTGATTTCCAAGGTTCAAATTTTAATTCAGCAACAGCTTCTTCTCGGGTGATTTGACCCGAACAAATTAGGGAAGATAAATGAGCTTTACGCTTATCGATGTTGAACTTTACTGGTAAAATATAGCTTTGATAAAATCGGGTAAATACAGATTCGTGATGTTTGTCGCCATAATCTTTCCAATCGAATTTTTCTTGTAATACCTTTTCTGCCTCTGATTTATTATAGTTTAAGTAATCCAAAGCTAAAATATGTTTTGTTTTTCTGAATTTGATATGCCAATATTCTTGGAAATACGTAAGAAAAGGATATGTTTTTAACTTGATTTTTCCAAATTTTGAGTGTATGGATTTAATATTTAAAACGTCGTGTTTCCAATGTATCCAAGATTTTGGCAGTATTGACTCTGAAGAAGAATTTACTCCATGAAAAATATATTTGGTATTAAATTTAATGGAGAGTTTGTTTAAAACTGCACTTATTGCTTGGTCTGTTAATAGTTCTATATCTACCACACCGGCTTTTAAAAACGAAAGTTGTAAATCTTTAAATTCTTCCCAATCAATAACGTAGGTGTATAAATCCACTTTAAGACAAGTTAGTATCTTTTCTAAATTACTAACTGCGATTTCACTATTCCAACCGTTGTCAACATGAATTGCTAGGGGTCTTAATCCCATTTCAACCATTTTATAAACCAAATAAGCACTATCAATGCCTCCACTGACTCCAACAATACAATCATATTTTCGATTTTTGCCTTTGAGCTTAATTTCTTCAATTAAATGAAAAAATTGTTGTATATTTTTTTCAGTAATCGATATGGGTATTTTAGAATGAGAAAAATAGTCCGAGCAATGATTACAATGCCCATTTGAATCAAAAACAATCTCTTTGTCTGTTGTGTCCATCACACATCGGTTGCATTGCCTATATTCTCTCTCGATTTGCCCCAAATTAAAGTATGTATATAATTAACGTAAATATAAAAAAAATTACTCTTTTTGGTTAGTGATAATTGTGTTGTAAAATTGTTTGATTGTAAAAACAGAATTAGTCAAACTTGCATGTTTTTCAACCAAACTGTGGCTTGATTCTATTTTTTCTATATTTTCATTTCTTTTTAAAAATTCTAATTCGATTGCTTTGGATAAATACTCTACCGTATTTTCAGGGAGTGTGGTTAGCTTTGAAAATAAATCAGTATCATAATCATATTCACCAATAATAATCGGTTTTTTAGCTAGCATTGCTTCTAAAACAGAATTAGGAGTTCCGTCCGAATTTGGAATACTGACTATTATGGTTGAATTTTTATACCAATAAATCATTTGTTCAGGAGTTTGTTTTGGAATAACGAGAACTCTGTCTTTTAGGTTTTTTTGTGCTAATTTTTTCTCGATTTTTTTCCAATACTCGGATTGAGGAAATTCATTAATTAGAACCAACATACAATTTTCTATTTTATCTTTAACTAAATCGAAGGCATCTACAATAGTATCAATATTATAAAGTTCTTTCATGGCTCGCGGAGAGAAAATTAGATTTGTATTCGGATAATCTATTGGTGTAGATTCAAAAATTGATTTATACTTTTCAATATCAATTCCTGTTCGAATCACTTCTATAGGGATATTTTGTTTTACAAAGGTTTCAACCACTTTTTTTTGTTTGTAGGAGGTGCAAGTAATTAATTTCGCATTATTAAATGATAAGTGAAATAACTTGATGAAGTAGCTATCTATTTTATTGCCATTTTTTGCTCCATCATCTGTTTTTTTATAATCAATTAACATGTCAGATCCTCTGGTCGTAATAACATGATTCTTGAAATTAATTAGTTCTGCCCAAAATGCATAGGGGTATGCATACATACTGTGTATGATATCTATTTTATAATAAAAAATATAAAATTTTAAAAGAATTAGGTGATACCATCTTTTGAGGAAGTTACGTCTGGGAAATTGATCCGGTAAAATTTTGAGTATTTTTATATTTGAATTTAAGTAGCTAGACCATTCGCTAGAGAATGGGAAGCAAATGACTATTACTTCAAATTCATTTGCTAATAAATTTATCCATTTAGCATCATGTATGGAGAATGGTTCGGCTATAAATCCAATGGTTTTCATCAATTCAAATTATTTTCGAACCACATTTCTAATATAAGTAAAGCCCAAATTTTATCGGTTTGGTTGTGATTTTTTTTATGGGAATTTATCAAAAACTCTACTTGTTTGGCATCAAATAATCCTCTAGCATTTATTCGTTTTGAATTTAAAAATTCATCAACAAGAGGTTTTAGTTCATTGTTTAGCCAATATACAATTGGAATTCCAAATCCTTGTTTTTTTCTATTAAAAATTTCAGAATCAAAATACTTTTGTGCTAATTTCTTAAGAATATATTTTCTGTTTCCATCTTTCATCAGAATGGAATTTGGAATTGATGATGTTAGTTTTGCTAAATCGTAGTCTAAAAATGGAGAGCGTACTTCCAAAGAATTCAGCATACTTGCCCTATCAATTTTTACTAAGTAATCATTAATCAATCGAGTATCAAATGATGAATTAAAAAGTGCATTTAGATTGCTCGAAGTAAACGTTTTTTTCCAGATTTGGGTTAAGTAATTTGTTGTGAAACGAGTGGCATTTTTAAGCTCGGGGTGCGAATATAAATTTAGTTTCTCTTCGTTTGAGAACCCCATAGTTCTGAATAATTTGGTGTCGGGAGTTGAATTTGCAAATTCATAGTAATACCCTAGGTTGACGTGAGATTTATTTAGTTTATGAAGAATTTTACTACTGCTTACATTCAGAAAATTCAGTGAACCTTTTTGAGAAAAATGGTCAGCCCAAAAAGCAGTTTCGTATTCATGATATCCTCCAAAAATTTCATCACCACCATCACCAGATAAGGCAACTGTAATATTTTTTTTTATTTCTTTAGTTATTAAGTATGATGGAATAATGCTGGAATCAGCAAACGGTTCTCCCATAAATTTGCTTATTGAAATGATTGTTTCAATAAGGTTTGAATCAATTTTTATTTCGTGGTGTTCAGTATTGTATCTTAAGGCGACAGATTTAGCCAATTCAAATTCATTAAAGTCATCGTAGTCAAATCCAAGTGTAAATGTTTTAATTTTTTTTCCAGAGTTTGATGCCAGTATGGAGGTTACTAGCCCTGAGTCAATACCTCCGCTCAAAAAACACCCCAACGACACATCTGATATAGCCCTTTTTGTAACAGAATTTATTATTAGTTTTTCTACTTCTTCAACAGCTTCTTTTTCGGATATTTCGACTTTGTTGTTGTATGAAAATTCTTTTATAGATTGGGAAATTGAATACGTATTTGTTTGGATATCAAAGGCTAGATATGAGTTTCTTGGGATTTGTTTTATTTCTTTCCAAATGGTATTAGGTTGGGGCATTGATAATTCTGTCAAGTAATAATCCAAAGAATTGTAGTCAATGGTTAATTTGTTTTTCAATATTTTGCTTAGTGGATTTATTTCAGAAGAAAAGATAAATCTTTTTGAATCTTGATAATAATAGAGAGGCTTTTTACCAAAATAATCTCTGGCTAAATACATCTCTTTTTTAGATTTATCAACAAGTGAAAACGCATACATTCCCCTAATTAAGGATAGTGTTTTCTCAATACCCCATACTTCGTAGGCTGAAATTAGAACCTCAGTATCTGAATTTGTAATAAAATGATAGCCCTCATTCTTTAAATTGTTTTTTAATTCTAAAAAGTTATAGATTTCACCATTGAATACAATAGCAACATCTTTATTTTTTGAATAGAATGGCTGGTTAGCTAAGTTTGTTAAGTCAATAATACTTAATCTGTTATGTGTAAACCCAATATTCTCAGATATTAATAACGAAGACTGATAATCTGGTCCCCTATGAAAATTTGTTTTTGAAATTATCTCTAAGTCGCTGAGTATATCTATATCCCGATTAAAAGCAATTTCGCCACCAATATTACACATACGTGTTATTTCTTAAAGGAGAAAAAAGATTTTTTTGCAGCTACTGGATTTGGAACAAATTCAAAAGGGAGAGTAAAAACAAATAATTCGTAATCGCGGTTGTCCCAAATATTGGTATATTTAAATTCTTCTAGTCTTAAACCGGCATTTTTTGCTTTATTAATAAGTTCAGATTCACAAAGAGGCTGGTCAATAATTTGCATCAACTCGGGGCAATTTATTTCGCTGTATTTTATGATTTCTTTGGTGGGAATATGGATAATCAATTTTGATTTGGAATCCATATGGGAATATATTTTTTTAAAAATAGATTCGTGGTGTTCTTGAGGTACATGCTCCAAAATATCAAAAAGAACTATGTATTCGAAAATCTGTGGTTTGTACTCAAATAGAGCTAAATCAGACACAATTAGTTCAATATTTTCTGAAACATTGTGTTTTTTTGAATGATTAATACTTTCTTCACTGATATCAACAGAAACAATCTTCCCTTTTTTGACAGTTTTATTAATAAGTGACGTTATAACTCCAATACCACAACCCAATTCCAATACATTTGAATCAGTCTTAAGCCCTCTTTCAAGCATACTGTTATACAAGTATTTATGCCTTTCGTTATAGCTTTGAGCAATTTGGTTTTTTATATATTCATCGTAAAAAACCGATACTTTATTTTTTTCCACTTGAAATTATTGTTTTTAACATTTTATAATCAACTAAATTAGGAATAAAAAAATTTAGTCTCATCGAGTTGTTCAACTTTAAAGTTTTATAGAATACAAAAGCGAAAATACTAAAATAGGTTACTAAAGAAGTAATTGATGCTCCAACAATTCCGATTTTTGGGACAAGATATGTATTCAAAGAAAAAGTAATTATAAATCCAATGATGGTGGCATAGAGGTTATATGAAACTTTGTCTTCTGAAGCCAAATATGAAGCAAATATTTTTGTTAATCCCATGAAAATTGTAGCAAAAATCATAATCTTGAATGAGGATATAGAATTAATAAATTCCTGACCGTAAATCGTTGGAATAATGAATTCACTTGTAAAAAACATAAAAAAAGCTCCTATAATTAGTGATAAAGTATTTATTCTGCTTAGTAAACCAACAAGACTTATTTTTTTCAGCTTATCTGTTTCTTCTACCAAATAAGGGAACAAAACAGTTGCAATCGGTGCTGATAGCATCAACAGCATTTGAGAAAAACTAACAGCAAGTGAATATAATCCTAGTTGTTCAGCCCCTTGATAGGAGTTTACAAACCAAATATCCATTCTGTAATTTAAAAAATTAAGCATATTGGATAGGTGTCCGATTCCAATGTAACGCAAAAAAGTCATAAATTCTTCTTTGAATTTAACATTAAAATCAGGTCTTAATTTTATTACCTTGAAATAAAACCATCCATTGATTAAAGTGTTTAAGGCATAAATAATCAATGTTATCAATAAAACATCAAATAATTTTGACCCAAAAATAGTTATCGAACTATCCAAAAGGAATACTCCAAAAAAAAGCACATTAATTATCGCGTTTATTATTGAAATTTTATTGAGTAAAATGTAAAATTTATATCCTTGAAAAATTCCAAGAAAAAGAGTGTTTAACACAGTAAAAAAGAAACATAAAAAAAGATAACATTTGAAGCTGAATGTATTAAAATTATTTGGAAACAACAGAGAGTCTAGGTTGAAGGGAATAAAAATAGCCAATACTCCAACTACTGATGCAAAAAGAAGAGTTATTATCGACAATCCGATTATTTTTCTTTCTGAAATAAATTTGTTTGATAAATAATAAGTTAATCCACTGTTTGCACTTACGCTTAAAAATAAAGCCAACAATTGAGTGTTTGCAGTAAAAATAGCATAGATTCCTTTTCCTTCAGCCCCAATTAAACGGGTAATAATTACCCCACTTGCAAATGTTAAAATTAACACCGGGAATTGTGTAAGAAATGTAGAGGTAATATGTTTGGTTAAAGATGAAATGATACTATTTTTTGCTTGTAAAAAACGTACATTAATCACAAATCTACAACATCTCTATCAAATAGAGATGAATTGCCGATTATTATGAGTTAAATAAAAAACGGATTATTTTAATAATTGTAAATTTGCTTGGAATAATTACACAATGAAAAAATCATTAGTTACCGGTGGTGCCGGTTTTATAGGCTCTCATGTTAGCAAGCATCTTATAAAAATGGGGCATGAAGTTGTCGTCTTAGACGACCTAAGTGGTGGTTTTGAAGATTTTATTCCTCAAGGAGCTACTTTCATTAAAGGTTCTATTACAGATTATGAATTGATTAAACAACTGTTTGAACAACATCATTTTAATTATGTTTTTCATTTGGCAGCTTATGCCGCAGAAGGACTAAGTCATTTTATACGTAGATTTAACTATAACAACAATTTGATAGGTAGCATTAACCTTATTAACGAATCCGTGAAACATAAGGTAGAACGGTTTGTATTTACATCTTCAATTGCTGTATATGGAGCATTAAAACCACCTATGTTAGAAAACATGAATCCAAAACCGGAAGACCCTTATGGAGTGGCAAAATATGCTGTTGAGCTGGATTTAAAAACAGCACATGAGATGTTTGGGTTGAACTATACCATATTTCGCCCGCATAATGTGTATGGTGAAAATCAAAACATTGGAGATAAATACAGAAACGTTATCGGTATTTTTATGAACCAACTGATGCAAGGAAAATCTCTGTCTGTTTTTGGCGACGGAAAACAAACCAGAGCCTTTAGTTACATTGATGATGTTGCCCCATACATTGCAAATTGTGTTAACATAAAAGAATCAGAAAATGAAATTTTTAATATCGGTGCAGATAAAGAATACACAATTCTTCAATTAGCAGAAACAGTACAGGCATCCATGGGAATTAACACCCCTATACTTCACTTAGACCCCAGAAATGAAGTTGTCCATGCACACGCAGACCATTCAAAAGCAAAACAAGTTTTTAAATTTCAACACTTTACCTCAATGGAAGATGGAGTTCAAAAAATGGCAAATTGGGCTAAATCAGTGGGAGCAAGAGAAAGCGAGAAATTTAAAAATATAGAAATACTAGAGAAACTACCTCCTTTCTGGAAAGAATAGAAATAACACATAAAGTGTAAAATGTCAAAACAAGTTACTGATTTTTTAGTATAAATTTGGTTTTGAAATATAAAATGCCTAATCAAAGAAAATATCAATTGTGTTCCAGATGCGTTATGGACACAAGTGATTCCGAAATTGTTTTTAATGGAGTCGGATGTTGCAACCATTGTGAAGATTATCTTTATAGAATTAAAAATCTGACCTATCAAGGAGAATGTAGTGATAAAGAACTCATTCGAATTGCTGATAAAATAAAAGCTTCCGGTAAAAACCAAAAATACGATTGTGTTATTGGTGTTAGCGGTGGAATCGACAGTAGTTATGTTGCATATTTAGCTAAAAAACTGGGACTGAAACCACTTGCTGTTCACTTGGATAATGGATGGAACAGTGAATTGGCTGTAAGTAACATAGAAAAATTACTTGAAAAACTTGGAATTGATTTATATACTCATGTTTTAGATTGGGAAGAATTTAAAGACTTACAACTTTCATTTTTAAAAGCCTCCATACCGGAAATTGAAACCCCAACAGATATGGCAATTCCTGCTGTTTTACATCAACAGGCAGCAAAACACAACATTAAATATATTATTAGTGGTGGTAATTATGCCACTGAAGCAATTCTTCCTAAAAGTTGGCATTACGACAGAAAAGATGTAAAATTTTTAAAAGCAATCCAAAAACAATTTGGAACTAAAAAGCTCCAAACCTTTCCCACTTTCGGATTCCAAAAAGAAATTTATTACAAATTTGCAAAAGGTATTCGGTTTTTTTACATGCTGAATTATGTCCCCTATTCTAAAAAAGAAGCAGTTGAACTTTTAGAGAAAGAATTGAACTGGAAATATTACGGTGGCAAACATTATGAATCTCGATATACAAAACTTGTACAATCCTACATACTCCCCGAAAAATTCAACATTGACTATCGGCGGTCTACCTTAGCCACACAGATCTGTGCAGGTGAAGAAAACAGGGAGGAATCCTTAGAAGAACTTAAACTATCTGCATTTAGAGGCATAAACCTCAACGAAGAAATTGAATATTTTTGTAAAAAATTAGATATTTCTATATCTGATTTTGAAAAAATGATGAAAGAAGCCCCAAAGAGTTATCAAGATTATCCAAACAATCAAAATTTTTTAGAATTTTTATACCGAGTTTATTTCAAGTTTATTCATCTTAAAAATTAAACGTTCGGATTGTTTTTGTTATGACAAATGTATTATTCTTAATCCCTTATCCGCTTAACGTTACCCCCAGTCAACGCTTTAGATTTGAACAGTATATCTCTTTTTTACGAGAAAATAAAGTTGGTTGTAAAATTTCGCCTTTTATAGATGATTCTACTTGGAAAATATTTCACCAGAATGGTTTTTGGTTCAAAAAATCATGGGGAATGTTAAAAGGAATTTTTTTACGACACATCTTATTATTGACAGCACATAAATACGATATAATCTTTATCCACCGAGGAGTTTGTTTGATTGGTCCTGCATATTTCGAATGGATAATTTCAAAAGTGTTGAAGAAAAAAATTGTATATGATTTTGATGATGCGATTTGGGTAAATGATGTTTCAAATGCAAATGAAAAATACAGTTGGCTCAAGTTTTCAAATAAAATTAAAAACATAATAAGTTACTCAAACACAATTATTGTTGGTAATGAGTATTTGGCGAATTATGCTTTAGAGAACAATCAAAATGTGAAAATTTTCCCTACTACTATAGATACAACACTGTATAATCCTATTCAAAAATCACATACAGATAAAATAGTGATTGGTTGGTCTGGATCTGTTACAACGAACAAACATTTTGAAACATTAAATGAGGTGTTATTAAAAATAACTCATAAGTATCCTCATGTTGAGATCGCTATGATTTCTAGTGCTCCATTAGAAAAACAAAGCTTTAAAATTAAATTTATTAAATGGAGTTACCAATCAGAAATTACAGATTTATCTCAAATTGATATAGGAATAATGCCTCTTCCCAATGATGAATGGGCAAAAGGAAAATGTGGCTTAAAGGGGCTACAATATATGGCAATGGAAATTCCTACAATAATGTCACCTATTGGAGTTAATACTGAAATTATTCGTGATGGAGAAAACGGTTTTTTAGCTCAGACAGATGAAGAATGGTTGACTAAACTTGAGCAATTAATTTTATCAGAAGAATTAAGAAAAAAAATTGGTCGAGAAGGGAGAAAAACAGTTGTTGAAAAATACTCAGTTGATGCAAATAAAACGAAATACCTGAATTTATTCAGGAACTTGGCTTAGAACAATTCCTTTCCTTTCATCTCTTGCAATGTTGTATATTAAAACAAGTGCTGTTACAAATAACATCTGTGCCGGCATTTTGTAACGTGCAAGAGCTCCAAAGTTGTACGAACTAATTCCTACAATTATCCCAAACAGAGATGAAAAAATCAACATAAACAAAATATCTTTATTGGTTTTTATTATAACAAAAAATCGGGTTCGATACTTTAATAATAGATACCAAAAAAGACAAAACAATACAAAACTTTCAATAGCTCCAACCAACGTGGGGATATTTCGGATTTCCCAAAGATAGGGTCTAAAAAAAGTTACATTAAATCCGGCAGGAGCCATTTTTAAGTACCCCGAAGGTGAAAAATCCATCTTACCTAATGTGTATCCCGATTGATTTTCAGTTGTTGCCAAGAACTGATGCCACGTTTGAAAACCCTCCAGTGTACTTTGCATATTTTCTAAGCTGTATTTTCCTGCTTCTGATGATAATTTTTGAAAAACAAAAAAGGTTCCAATTGCTATTGAGGTTACAATGGAAGGAATAAGGATTATCCGGATAAAACTTCCTTTTATCAAATTTTTGAGGTTTGACTGCCCCCAAATTAACAAACTAGGGAGTAAAACATAAAGAATATATGGCTTTATTAAGATAATAAAAATTGAAGCAATTACAGCTATTACAACACTTAGAAAATAGCGTCGCTTTAAAATGAATATGTTCGAAAAACTATAAATCAGCCAACCCATACAACTGAGTGTTACTGTGTCTTTTAAAATCCCACCACCCATAATGATAATGGTTGGCATCACAAAAAATCCGACAAGTAAAGATTTGTGATATCTGGGGTACAATTTGCAAAAGTTTGAATAAGCCGCCCAAATTCCGATAAATGAAAAGGTAGAAAACAATACCGTTGTTGTTCCAAATGAAAATAAGCCCAAAAAGTTAAAAACGGTAGCTAGTTTTATTACCGTTAGCACATCAGTTGAATTAATATCCATAAAATAATACGATTCAGCTGCAGAATATTCAGCCGATAAGTGCGGATTAAATTTAGATAGTAGAATTGTAATTCCATTCGAAGGGTTATTAATAATCTCATCGGTTAAACAGTATGCCCCGTGGAAATATCCTAAAGTATCCCCTGCTTTGTAATAATAGATTGTAAGAAGCGCATAAACAAATCCACCCAATACTTTTAACGAAAATGCAATGATGAAATACTTGTATTCTGGACTTTCTTTTACTCTGAAACGTTTATAGGCATAGATAACAATATAAAGCAACAAAAAATAGATGAACGACAACGAAATATCATAAACCCCCAATGTTATATCAATATCTTTTAAAAGCGAATCCATTATTGATTGTAAAAGTTTAAAATCAATTTGGTTATTTCATTTGCTTTTGACATGTTGTAATATAGTGGCAATCTCAACATTCGCTTGCTTTCCGACAAACTAAAATCTTTTTTTGACTTAATAAATTTAAATTGTTTTCCCATATTACTTTTATGTAGTGGCGAATAGTGTACATGAGCTGATATTCCATTCTTTTTTAAGTAAGTCAACAAATTATTTCTGACAGATTCTGAATTGCATTTGATGAAAAAGATATGTGCATTGTGTTTGTTTTTTGTTTCCGGAAAATCAATAATCCCTTTTTTTCTTAGTTGATTTAGGTTTTTTTGATACAAGGAGTAGATTTTCTGTCGTTCTGTTGTTACTTTTTTAATGGAAAGTAGTTGTGCATAAAGAAAAGCGGCATTTATTTCACTTAATCCGTAGCTGGAACCTAAACTTTGCCAGGAGTAATTGGCAATTTTTCCTGCTAAAAAGTCGGCACGATTTGTTCCTTTTTCAAAGCAAACTTCAATTTTATGTATAAGGGATTTGTTGTTAATCAATATAGCTCCTCCTTCTCCACAATGTATATTTTTGGTGTCGTGAAAACTGATACATCCAATATCTCCAAAAGTTCCAAGGTGTTTGTTGTTGTAATATGAATTAATGCTTTGTGCAGCGTCTTCAACTAAAAAAATTCCTTTTTGTTTACAAAGTTCAGCGATTTTGTCCACCTCTTCTGTTAATCCGGCATAATGCACCAGAACAACAGCTTTTGTTTTTTTTGATATTGAATTCTTTAGTAGTGAATAGTCCAGACACATTGTTTGTGGGTTGATATCTAAGAATATCAGTTTTGCACTAGATAAAGCAAACGCATTGGCAGATGACACAAATGTAAAAGATGGAACAATTACTTCGTCACCGGCTTTAATATCTAATGCAAGAGCTGCTAATTCTAACGCAGAGGTGCAACTGGTTGTGAGTTTAATATTTTTGCATCCTGTAATTTTTGAAAGTTTTTCTTCACATTTTTTAGTAAAAATTCCAGGAGATGAAAATGTGTTACTACTAATTACTTTATTAATGTAAGTAATTTCGTTGCCTGATACAAAAGGAATATTAAAAGGAATTTTTAACATGCATAAATTAGTTTTCGCCACAAATAACAAAAATAAAATTAAAGAAATAAAGCAATTGTTAAATAATTCAATAGAAATATTGAGTTTAGAAGATATTGGTTGTTTGGAAGATATTCCTGAAACATCTCCGACAATTGAGGGAAATGCTATTCAAAAAGCCAGATATGTATTTGAAAAGTATGGATACAGCTGTTTTGCTGACGATACCGGGCTTGAAGTGGAAGTTTTAGGAGGAGAGCCTGGTGTTTATTCTGCCAGATATGCCGGAAATCAAAAAAACTCCAATGATAACATAGATAAATTATTAAAAAAATTACAACATTCTTCCAATCGAAACGCTCAATTTATCACAGTGATTTCATTACTAATTGATGGAGAAACAACTTGTTTTAGGGGTGTTATTAAAGGACAAATTGGGGTTAAAAAAATAGGAGAGTTTGGTTTTGGCTATGACCCTATTTTTATACCCGATGGATACAATAAGACCTTTGCAGAAATGGATTTGTCAGAAAAAAATAAAATTAGCCATAGAGCCTTAGCAATACTTAAACTGAAGGATTATTTGGCTCGTATCAGTTGATTCTTAAACGGAATAATTTTTTCCTTGCCACAGGTTTCTTTCAAGCAGTCGTTTTTCAATTTTATCAACAATTTCAAAGTTTTTCATGCCATTCCATTTTGGGGCTATCAGCAAATGTGGCGGAGATTCACTAATAAATCGTTCTATTATTATATCCGGGCGGAGTATGGCAATAAAATCACAAATAAATTCGATATACTCATCGGAAGAAAACAAATGAAATAATTCCGGGTTTGTTTTATGCTGCTGAGCCATCTTGGTATGTTTGATAATTTGTAATTGATGAATTTTTATTGTTTGTATAGGTAACTTTGAAATTTCTACTGCATGGTTTAGCATTTCTTCTCTGGTTTCGCCCGGCAATCCGATAATGAGATGTGCTCCCAAATGAATACCTCTATTTTTTGATAACTCATAAGCTTCTTTAGTTTCTTCAAAAGTATGACAGCGATTGATAAAATCTAAAGTTCTGTTTATTGTGCTTTCCACCCCAAATTCCAAAGCAACGTAGTGTTTTTTAGCTAAATCGGTTAAAAAATTAATTAACTCCTCATTTATACAATCCGGTCTAGTTCCAATTACCAACCCTAAAATTTTTGGGTGATTTATAGCTTCTAAATACAGTTCTTTAACCAATTCTATATCTGCATACGTATTGGTATAGGCTTGAAAATAGGCTAAATATTGTAAAGTATCGTATTTTTTTGCAAAAAAAGCAATTCCTTCATCAAGTTGTTGGGTGATACTTTTGCTGGGCTTACAGTAGTATGGATTAAAACTATTATTGTTGCAATATGTACATCCGCCAAATCCTTTACTTCCATCTCTGTTTGGGCAAGTAAATCCGGTATCTAATGATACTTTTTGTACTCTTTCTCCAAATTTTTGTTTGATGAAGGTTGAATAATCAGTATAGGGCTTACTGTTGTTTATGGTTTTCAAAGAGAAGTGATTTATGCTTTTTTGACAAACTCTGATTTTAGTGCCATACCTCCAAAACCGTCTATTTTACAGTCAATATTATGGTCACCATCAACCAATTTGATGTTTTTAACTTTAGTTCCAGCTTTGATTGATTTTGAAGCTCCTTTTACAGGTAAATCTTTTATAACGACAACAGCATCACCGTTTTGAAGAACATTGCCATGTGCATCTTTTACCACTAAAGAATTTTCGTTTTCGATTTCTACAAGATTCCATTCGTTACCACATTCAGGACAAGCATACAATTCATCAGAAATTGGGTATCCGTATTTGGATTTGCATTGAGGACAAGTTATTACTTCTTCTTGCATAAAATTTTTTTTATGCAAAGCTAAAGAAAAAATCTTGCTTAGTCTTTTAATCCCAATCCAGCAGTCGTTTTTGACCTTCTAATTTTTGAATTTCTGTTACGTCTTGAGACATTTCAATAACTCCACGGTAGTTTTTTTCTTTGTCTCGAATGGCAAAGTACCGAATATGTATCATTCTGCCTTTGAAATTAATCCAAAATTCAGCAACATCTTTTGTTCCTGCTCGGAATTCATCAACTATTCTCAATACCATGTGTACGCTTTTTGGGGGGTGGCAAAATTTTACTTCTCTTCCGATTATTCCCTTGCTTCGTGTAAAAACTCGTTCTTCTCCTCTGTTGTAAAAAATAACTCTGTCGTTTTCATCAACATACGTTATATCAACCGGTAAAAATCGCAGAAGCAAGTTCACTTGTTCAGGCGTCATATATCCTTCGTCGTAGTGGAATGTGTTTTCCAACGAAAACGATAGTTTTCTTTCTTTGGTATCTTTGCTGGGATGGATATATTCATCTTCTCTTTTGGGATAAGGTGTTGGTTTTTCTTTTAGCATCCAACCCACCTCTTCGTCTCCTTCATAAAATTCTTCCCAATCTTCTTTTGTAAGCAATTGCATTGAGTTTGGAAATAATTTCATGTCTTCAATATTCAAAAGTCGCTCGATACCATCAAGAAGCATGGGAAGATTGATTTTTATTTTTTCAATTTCTTTATGTTCATTTTGTTGGTTGATTAAACGAATAATATCTCTCAGGTTATCATGAAACGACCACATACCTTGGCTGGGTCCGTCCCAACCGTGTTTTTCTAAATAGGGGAACAATTGATTTTCTTTTCTTGCAAAGCGTTTTTCAATTGTGCACAACTGGTTGTATGCATTATAATATTCTTGAAAATTTTCAGAAAGATTAATTGAACGAAGCTCAGTTATTAACTTTTGAATAAGTTCAGATTCTTCGTAATATACTTTAACAGGATGTCCCTCTGGCAATTGTTCAACAGTTGGTAAAAATGTGTTCATATTTTTCTAATTAAAATACGGAATCTATCCACTTTTCAAAATCTTTTTTTCGAGCTTCACCAAGCTCCATATCTATATCCATAAAGCGATAATACAATGTTTCTTTCTGTCTGTCGTCTAATAAACTGTCGGCCAAAACAAAAAGTTCATCATTTTCAGCTGCAATATGGTCTTGAAGGTCGTTGATATATTGCTTAAATATTTTGTAAGAACGAGCATAATCGCCTTCGTTAATATTTTCAATTATTTCTGAGGCATAGGTTCTAAAATCATCATGATGAGTATAAAACTCATCTACAATTTCCTGTAGAACAAAATCAGGATGATCTTTTATTGCGGGAAAAAGGACTTCTTCTTCTTTTCGATGGTGATATCCATCTGCATATTCTCTAAAAAATTCAACTAATTTTTTTGCTTTTTCAGCATATTCTGTCGCGTTTGAATCCCATGTGTTTTCTAATTTTTCAATGATTTTTTTTGCTTTAACGATGATATCATGCTCATCATACATGACTGATATTGGATTTTTTTCCATAATATAATATATTTTAATATAAACAAATCTACTATTATTTTAATTGAAAAAACATGATAAATGTCGCTTCCAAGAAATGTACTAATAATGGATTTTCACTTAATTATTCAAACAGTTTTGCAAAACTTTTTTCTAGAAATACAGCAATCATTTCTCTTCTGTATTTTCTGGAATACATATCGTTTTCAACTGCTCTGGCTGATTTAACTGCTTTTTTGATAAGTTCTTGTATGTCGTCTGATGTTGTTCCTTCCACAACAACCGGCTTTGGGTCAACACCTGATAAAGCAATTTTTATATTTCCGTTTTTATCGACAGCGACAGCTGAGGTTAGTGATGTAAATTCTAGACTTTCGCGTTCTCTGAGTTTAAAAAATGCAGTCTTATAATTTTTATTTAACGGTAATAAAATAGCTGTAACTATTGCTGTTTCTGATAAATTTCTAGGTTTTACTCCATCGCCGGTATAAATGTTTTCTAATTTTTGTTTTTGCTTTCCGTTTTCGTCAATAAATTCAATTTCTGCATTCATTGCTATTAGAGCCGGTGCTGTATCAGAAACCAATTCAGAAAAGCAAGCATTTTTACCTCCGGTTGCAATACAAATGTCTCCTTCGCATTTGAGACAATATCCAACTGCTTCTCTCCACCATTCCGACTGGTTATAAAACAAGCAACGATTTTCACACAATACATTCCCTCCAATTGTTGCAGTTTTTCTTAATAGAGGAGCACCAACTGAAAGCGCTGCTTCAATAAGCATTGGAAACTCGGTTTTGATTTCTGTGTTGAACTTCAGTTCTTCTAATATTTCTAAAGACCCTATTCTCAAATAGTTATCTTGTTTTGAAATTCCTTTAAGTTCATCAATTTTTGTAATATCAATTAAGCACAAAGAGGTTTCATTTCCTTGGTATCGGTTAACCATGACATCAGTTCCTCCTGCAAGATATTTAAAATGCCCAGCGTTTGCTTTTGCTTTTTCAATTGCTTCATTAATAGTCGTGGGAATGATATATTGTTTTTCTGCTATCATAGATTAATGTTTTCGTATTCTTTGATTAATTTCATTTGTGTAAGCACGTCTTCAGCATTGATTGGCAAAGATGTTACTCGAACTCCAACAGCATCAAATATTGCATTTGCAACTGCAGGAATCACCGGATGAATGGCTCCTTCACCACATTCTTTTGCACCGAATGGACCCTCAGGATCAATAGTTTCAATAATGTTGGTGTGAATTGGCGGCGTATCTTTAGTTGTTGGAATTTTATAATCAACCCAATTGCTGTTTACCAATAGCCCATTGTGGTATTTCATTTGTTCACTCATCGCCTGACCAAGTCCCATGTGCCATGAACCTTCTAATTGACCTTCAACAGCTAATGGGTTTAGTGCTTTTCCTGCATCGTGTGCTCCCCAAATATCAACCACTTTTACATGGCCTGTTTTTAAATCTACTTTTACCTCTGTAATAACAGCTCCAAAGCTGTATGAAGGGCTGAGTCCTGCACCTGAGCCTTTAAAATCTCCTCCTAATTTAGGAGAGTTATAATAGCCTGTACTGTTAAGTGCACCAACTTTTCTGGTTGCATTTTCGATTGCTTCAATCCATGTTAAATTAACTTTGCCGTCATTAGTGAAAACTTTTTCGTTTTCAAAATTTAATTCAGATTTATCTGTGTTATGAATTGTGGCAACTGCTTCTAAAATTTGAATCTTCAGATTTTCAGCAGCCATTTTAGCGGCATTTCCAGCCATAAACGTTACTCTGCTTGAATAACTACCTAAGTCTATCGGTGTTAGAGTAGTATCGGCTGCAACAACAAAAATATGGTCTAAACTAAGTCCTAGAACTTCTGCCACTATTATGGCAAGCATGGTGTCACTACCTTGGCCAATATCACTAGCACCTGAGGTAACTAAAACCCGTCCGTCTAAATCTACTTTTAGGTGAACTACTGACTGTGGATACTCATTCCAATGAATTGGTAATGCACTGCCGCTGATAAAAAATCCGCAAGCAACACCAATACCGTGTCCTTTTGGAAGTTTTTTGTATTTGTTTCTCCAGTTGGATTGCTCCATCACTTTTTTGAGAGACTCGGTACTCCCGTTTGAAGTTATTCTATACTGACCAACAGTAAGTGAATTGCCATCAAGGAAGTTTTTCAGTCTGAGTTCGCATGGGTCCATGTTGATTTCGTTTGCTAGTCTGTCTATTATAGTTTCAACCGCATAACGAGAATTAACCGCACCGTGCCCACGCATTGCACCACATTGTGGTTTGTTTGTATATACTCTTCGTGTTCTGAATCCAAAATTGTCTATTTTGTATGGGGCTTGTAATAAAACTCCGTTGTAATAAGAAGTTACAACACCAAAACTTCCATAAGCACCACCATCAATGATAATATCTGCATCTAAAACTTGAAATTTACCGTCTTTGCTAACGCCCATTTCAACAGACATTGTTGTTGGGTGTCTTCCGTGGTTTGTCAAGAAAACTTCTTCTCTGCTGAATCTCATTTTTACGGGCTGCCCCAATATTCTGGATAAATGAGAGATAATTATTTCGTGTGGAAATGGGTCTGATTTTCCTCCGAATCCGCCTCCAACATAAGGTTTTATTACTCGAACTCTGCTCATCGGCACTTCTAATACTTTTGCCAAATAGCGATGTAAGTAGTGTGGTACTTGTGTGGCGGTTATAATTGTTAGTCCGTTTTCGTCCCACCAGGCTGTTGCTGCATGAGGTTCTGTAAAACCATGACTTATTCCTTGAAAATCATAATCAACTTTTACCTTGTGGTCAGCAGTTTCTAAACCCGCTTTTTGGTCGCCAAAACGCAACTCGGCTTTTTTATGGATATTATTGTTAAATTTAACATGTGTGTGGATTTTTTCATTTTCCCCTACATCTTCACACGATTCTTTCATGTCAAAATAGGGACGTAGAGGCTGATATTCAACAGTAATTAATTCACATGCTTTTGCTGCTATTTCTTCTGTATCGGCAGCAACTGCGACAACTATTTCACCAATGTATCTAGTTTTATCAACAGCCATAGCTGTTTCATCTTGTGAAATTGGCAACACTCCAAATTTTACAGGAAGTTCTTTTCCGGTAATTACAGCCCTAACCCCTTGAAGCGCTATAGCTTTTTCTGTATTTATGGATTTGATTTTTGCATGTGGGTGAATGCTGCGAAGAAACTTACAGAATAAGGCATTTTTTATTTTGATATCATCTGCATAATCAGCTGAACCTTGAACTTTTTTGGTTGCTTCAATGTAGGGGCGAGATTGTCCCACCATTTTGAATTTTTCTTCAGGTTTATTTGTAGGCTGTTCATCTTTTACGTATGCTTCAACTGCTTCAATAATTTTTTTATATCCGGTACATCTGCATAAATTTCCTGATAGGGCTTCTTTAATTTCTTCTGTTGAAGGGGTTGGATTTTCTTCTAAAAAATTCAATGAAGTCATTATCATACCCGGAGTGCAATACCCGCATTGAATGGCACCTTTTTCAACAAATTTTTCTTGAAGTTTATGAAGTTTGTTTTGGTCGGCAATACCTTCTATGGTAGTTATGATACTTCCTGCAACTCTCAGTGCAGGTGTTATACAACTTTGCACGGCTTTTCCATCAACAAAAACAGTGCAAGCTCCACAACTTGCTTGTTCGCAGCCTAGCTTAGTTCCTGTTAGGTTGATTTTTTCGCGTAATACGTGTGCTAATGTTTCGTGGGGTTCAACAATTACACTGAAATCTTTGTTATTTACTGTTAATTTTATTATTTGCATAGTCCTACTATTTTCTTTGTTATCATTTTTATATTCCAGCTCCTATACTTTTGCCGCCATCTACATATATGGTTTGTCCGGTAATGAATTGTGTGTTTTTATTACATAAAAAAGCGACTGTGTTGGCTATATCTTCTGGTTTTCCCATACTCCTTGTGGGTTGAGCTTGAATTAATTTTTCTTGAACATCTAAAGGTAATTTTTGTGTTAAGGGAGTATCTATTAAACCCGGTGCGATTGCATTAACTAGAACTCCGTGTTTTCCTAGCTCTAAAGCAAGTACACGAGTCAACCCAATCACTCCTGCTTTTGATGCTGAATAATTTGATTGCCCGGGGTTTCCAAGCCAAGCTCTAGAAGCTATATTAACTATTCTACCGCTTTGTTGTGTTTTCATCTGTTGTGCAGCATATTTGCACATTAGCCATGTTCCTTTTAAGTTGATATCTATGACGGTTTCAAAATCTTCAGTCGGCATTCTCCAAATAACATTGTCTTTTATAATTCCAGCATTATTTACAACAGCGTCTATTCGATTGAATTTTTCAATTATTGAATTGAACAGCTCTTCCACAGACTTTTCAATTCTGATATCACAGTTGAAATAATGTGCGTCTGTTCCTAGTTCTTCAGCTAATTGTTTTCCACTAATATCATCAACATCAACTAGTATTGTTGTGTAATTTTCTGAAATAAATCGTTGAGCAATTGCTTTTCCTATTCCTTTTGCTGCTCCGGTTACTATGGCTACTTTTTTTGTCATTTTTTGTTTTTTATATTTATCATTTCTGCCAGAATACTTACAGCTATTTCTTCAGGAGTTTCTGCGTTAATGTTTAAACCAATGGGCATTTTAACTGTTTCTAATTTTTTTTTATTTGCAATTCCAGAATCAACAAACATTTTTTTTGTTATTTCAATTTTTCGTTGACTACCTATCATTCCTAGATATGCGTATGGTTTTTGTATGCAAAACGAAAGAATATCTCGGTCAATTTCATGCTCGTAGGTTAAAATAACACAATAAGTTTCTTTGTTAAAGGGTAATGTGGGCAGAACTTTTCTGTAATCGGCATGCAAAATATTTACTCCCGAAATATTTTTTAGTTGTTCTATATATTCTTGCCTATCATCAATTATAAAAGTCTCAAAATCGGTAAACTTTGTGAGTTTAGCCAATGCCTGCCCAGTGTGTCCGGCTCCGAATATGTAAAGTCTTTTCATAGGTTCAACGGGCTCAATGAATATTTCAACACTCCCTCCACAGCACATATTGTGTTGATACAAAAGGTCATGTTTGAAAATTTTTGTTTCATTTTTCTTTATTTGCAACAATGCATTTTTTATTACTTCTTTTTCTAAATTCCCTCCACCAATGGTTCCTATGATTGAACCACTTTCTAGCACTATCATTTTAGCCCCTACTTTTCTCGGTGTTGAGCCTTTTGTATGTATAATACTACATAATGCTGCCCTACTTCCTTCTCTTCTAATTTGTTCTATTTCTTGATAGATATTCATACATTTTCTTAACAAGAATTCAAATGTATATTAACTCATTTCTAATTCTTCTATCGGATAATTAACTTTTTCGTCTTTCAGTTTTTTCCATAATTCGTATTCCTCTGGTGTATTAATATTTTGAGTTACTTCAACATCTGTAATTTCTACCAGTTTTGTTTGAAAATTCTTTAAAACATCTTTTAACGATTGATATTTTTTATAATTGGTTTTTATTTCATCAACAACTGACTTTCCAATCAATACAGGATGTCCTTTTTTAGACTTAAATGTAGGAATTGTTACTCCATTTTCCTGATGAGATTGACTCAATGACTGAATAATCCTAGAATTTATCTCTGGTTGGTCAACCGGGTGAATAAAAACATTCTCATATTTATCTATGCACGACAAGCCTAAGAAAACAGAGAACAACATTCCTTTATCGGGAAAACTGTTCTTTATTATTTCTGCTTTTTTGTTTATTTTTTTTATATAGTTTGCCCAATTTTCGTTCAAAAACATGGAGTTCATAACCACAATCGGCTTTATTCCTTGTTGAAGATATGTGTTTAATATGGTTTCAATAAATGTATTTTGGTCATCATACAACAAAAATGCTTTTGGAAAATTCATTCTTGATGAATGTCCTCCGGCTAAAATTATAGATGCTTTTTTACACATAAAACGGTTTTACCCAAATATATTAAACATGCCCTAAATTAGCTACTTGCATGATTTTTTGAAATGATAATAATCATAGGGTTTTATGATGACCATCATAAAAAGGATAGGCTAAGCTGCCTAATTTTAATCTCGAAATTATGACACAATTATAACTATACCATTTTAAGTTTCTTTTTGCTTGTCGGCAAGGTATAGTGCACGTTTTAACAATCAAGCAAAAAGACTAAACAAAGTGAAAAAGTTAAATTTAATTATTAAATGTTAAATTATGAAAGAATTAAAGCAAATAATTAACGAGTGCAAAGTTTTATCGTTTGATTTAAATTTTACACGTGCTAAACAGTGGAAAGAAGAAAAGCCCGGAAGAGTTATTGTGGGTTATATGCCTATTTATTTTCCTAGAGAAGTAATTCATGCTGCCGGCGGTATGGCTGTAGGAATGTTTGGTGGTGGCGATCGCAAACAAATTATTAAAGGTGATGCCTATTACCAATCCTATATATGTCATATACCAAGAAGTGTTATGGAATTGGCATTAGACAAACAAATGGATCATTTTGATGGATTTATTTTCCCTTCAATTTGTGACGTAATTCGTAATTTATCAGGGATATTTAAGCAACACAAGTTCGGAAAGTTTGTAAAATACATGGATTTTCCACAAAACTTTCTTCCGCAAATTGGTGGAGTATTTTATCAACAAGAAATGGAGCATGTTATGCACTACATCAAAGAAATTAACGGTGTAGAAGTAACTCCGGAAAAACTCAACAATTCGATTGCACTTTACAATAAAAACAGAAAACTCATCTCCGAAATTTATGACATTCGTCAAGACTACCCTTGGAGATTAACCATGGAAGACGTTTATCATATAGTTCGTGCAGGAACAGTAATTCCGGTTGAAGAGCATAATGAAATATTAGAACAAGTTTTGGTTCATATCCGACAAAACATTGGTTCTCCACAGGATAAAGTAAAAGTTGTTGTGTCGGGTGCCTTTTGCGAGCAGCCAGCAGTAGGCTTAATAAAAGCTATTGAAGAAGCAGGTTGTTATGTGGTAGATGATGATTATATGCTTGGTTCAAGAATGATTTTGGGCGATATTGATGCAACTTCCAACAAACCTTTAGAAGCAATTTCTAATGCATATATCAAACAAAGCCAATATTCATCATCAATATATGATGTAAGTAATCCAAAAGAATATAGATTAGCCAAAATAGTTGAAAACAGAGGGGCAAACGGAGTAATTTTTGCATCTGCAAGTTTCTGCGACCCTAGTTTATTAGATGCACCGATATTCCAAAATGCATTTAACAGATTGGGTATTCGATATATCGCATTCCAGTTTTCTGAAAACATTAATCAATTCAAAGTAATTAAAGAACAAGTGGGAGCTTTCTCAGATTCAATAAAATTATGGGAAAACGAACCTGCTGTTATAAACAAAGCTTAAACACCTAAATTAATATTAACTGATTATAAAAAATTAAAGATATGTCACAAGAAGCTATAAAGGAAAGAAGTATGGTTCTTCAAAAAGAAATGGTTGAAGGACTTTTTAATGACTTAGATAGAGCAAAAGAATTAGGAAAAAAAGTATGTTACACATTTGTTCCGGGTAATTTATCTGAACTTATTCGAACATTTGACATGCTTCCTGTTTATCCAGAAATTAATGCTTTACAAAGTGCCATGAGAAAAAAATCTGCATCCTACATCAAAGAAGCAGAACGAAATGCTCACTCAGAAGACGTTTGTACATATGTGAAATGTGATGTTGGTATGATGATGAAGGGGAACATTGGTCCCACCGGAACAAAAATTCCAGAACCTGATGTTTTACTATTAAGCTATACCGGTTGTTTTACTTTCATGAAATGGTTTGAAACTTTAAAAAGAGAATATCCAAATGCGAAAGTAATAATGGTTCACACACCCTATCAGGAAAACGCACAAATGACGCCTCAAATGGTTGAATACATGGTTAAACAATTCAAAGAGGAAGTAATCCCTCAAATGGAAGAAGTTACCGGAATCAAATATGACGAGGCAAAACTTAAAAAAATATTGGAATATTCAAAAGAAGCAGAAGACTGGATTACCAAAATATTTGACACAACCAAACACAGACCATCACCCATTGATGCTTATTTTGCAGGAGTGTATTATATTGGACCTATAAATATTGGGTTTAGAGGAACACCTGAAGCAGTTGAGTATTACAAAGAATTATACAGCGAAATTCAAGAAAGAATTAGATTAGGACTTGGTCCGGTTACTCCAGAGGGAGAAATGAAAGAGGAGAAATACCGATTGGTAGTTGAAGGACCTCCAAATTGGACAAGTTTCCGCGAATTTTGGAAAATTTTCTACGACATGGGTGCTGTAATTGTAGCATCTTCATACACTAAAGTTGGCGGAGTATATGATTTAGGTTGGAGACACAACCCCGAAAAACCATTAGAATCATTGGCAGAATATTGTATGAATTGCTACACAAATCTTAACATTCCACAACGAATTGATTTACTTTCAAAATGTATTACCGAATACGAAGCAGATGGATATGTTACCAATTCCATTAAAAGTTGCAACTCATTCTCTGCCGGTCAATTAGGAATGATGAGAGAAATTGAGGATAGACTTGAAGTGCCTGTTGGATTTATTGAGTCAGATTTAGTTGACCCACGCTACTTCTCCTACTCAAACATCAAAAACCGTCTTGAGTCGTATTTCCAAATGTTGGCTCAACGTAAAATGATGGAAAACCAAAACGCATAATTTATAACCGATAATAAAACTACCAAAAACTATGAAAAAATATTATTTAGGAATAGACTTAGGCTCAACCACCTCAAAAGCAGTTATTATTGATGAAAACGATAAAATTGTTGGAAGAGGAATTACCAACACCAGAGCCAATTATAAAGTAGCAGCTGACATTGCACGAGAAGAGGCTATTTATGATGCCCGATTCAATCTATTGCAACAAAAAATAGATAAAAATTTGGTTGAAAAGCCCGAATTTAAAAAATACATGAAAGACCTTCGAAGTGTGTTTCAGTATGGGCAGTTCAAGAGAAGATTTGACAGTTTAGAAAAACTATTGGTGGCCACTGTCCAAGACTATACATACGCAAACAAGGCAACAATTCTTGAAAAACTCAGAGAAATACTCAATACCATTAAACCTCAAATCGAACACGAGTTTATCAACGAAGATTTAGGCTCAAGAAATCAATTTTTCAGAGATATTGTAAGTGAAAAATACAATGCGGAAGTAGAGAAAAAAGGAGCTGAAAATTTCGAACCACTCATGTTGGCTTTTGACAAAAGCATTACACCAACTGAAAATGAAATGGTTCAATACAATTTTAAAGAATTAGTGTTGGAAGCTATGAAAACTCTTGATGAAAAATACAAAGGTTTGGCTGACCAACAAGAAGACGGCAAACACGAAGATTGGTATTACGCAGAATTAAATGCAGTAAAAAACAACTATAAAAATGTTGAATTTACACTACGTGACCACATTGAAGAAATTGTAAATGAAGAAATAAACATTGCTAAAATGACCGGAACAGGATACGGTAGAGCACTATTGCCTTTCCCTGAAGACTGTATTAAATCTGAAATTTTATGCCATGCATTCGGAGCTCATGCGGTTTTTCCAAATACCAGAACGGTTTTGGACATTGGAGGACAAGATACCAAAGCTATTCAAGTAGATAGCCATGGTTTAGTTACCAGTTTTCACATGAACGACAGATGTGCCGCTGGTTGTGGACGGTATTTAGGTTATATAGCAGATGAGTTTGGTTTATCTCTAAACGAACTAGGACCTGAAGCAAATAAAGCAACCAAAGAAACAACAATATGTTCTACATGCACAGTATTTGCAGGTGCAGAGGTCAAAGAATTGTTGCATAATGGAGAAGAGCGACCAAATATTCTTGCTGGGTTACACAAAGCAATCATTCAACGTGCAATGTCATTAATAGCCCGTTCTGGCGGAGTGAAAAATGAATTCACTTTTACAGGTGGAGTTGCTCGTAACGAAGCAATTGTTAAATATGTTAAACAAATGGTATTTGATTCCTATGGCGAAGTAACCATGAACATCCACACAGACTCTATTTTTATGGGAGCCCTTGGCGGAGCAATGTTTGCCAGAAGAAATATAAATACCGATTTACCAACAACTAAAGACAAAAAAGAAGCAACAGCTGAATAATTAACATTTTCAACTCACCAAAAAAAAGAAAAATGAAAAATACAATATACACTATGGGCGTTGACGTAGGCGGAAGCTATGTAAAAGCCGTATTAATGGAATACAATCAATTAACAGGAGACCATAAACTAGTTGATAAACAAACTGAAAAAATCAGAAAACGTAACCCAAAAGACGTTGTGGTTGATGCTGTAGATATGATTTTAGGTCGAAATAATCTAACCTACGATAAAGACATTGCATATCTTGCTTCAACCGGAGAGGGTGAAATGGTAGAAAAGAAAACAGGTCACTTCTACAGCATGACTTCACACGCTAGAGGTGGAATTTATTTTGCCCCTAATGCAAAAACAGTAGTAGATATGGGTGGTTTGTACGTTCGTGCCATTAAAGTTGATGAAAGAGGAAAAGTAATTGACTATAAAATGACAGGTCAATGTGCTTCTGGCTCAGGACAATTTATTGAAAATATATCCAGATATCTTGGTTTAGCAATTGAAGAGGTTGGTGAAATTTCTCTAAAAGCTGATAATCCTGAAGTACCATCTGGGATTTGTGCAGTTTTAGCAGAAACCGATGTAATCAACTTGGTATCAAAAGGATTGTCAACACCTAACATAGTAAAAGGAATCAATATATCAATCGCACAACGTGTGGTTAAACTACTAGGCTCATTAAATGCTGAATCTCCAATTGCATTAGTTGGCGGAATGGGTATGAATGTGGGAATGCTTCAGGCTATTGAAGAACAAGCCATGGAAAACAAGAAAAAAGCCTTTGAATTTGTTTCTCATCCTGACGCTATTTATTCAGGAGCAATCGGTGCAGCTCTTTGGGGTGGATTTAGATACTATAAACTAAAAGAAAAAGAAGCTGCAGTTGTAGCCTAAAATTTAGAATACTTTTTGACTTTTTATATCACTTGCTGTCAAAAAAGTTGTCTGTAATCCCTTTTTTAAAGAACTATGAAGCAACTCGATTCTGAACATAAACTTGGAGCTGTTATCCCTAACATAGCTACATTACTAAATCTTAATGTAAAGCGTTTTGGAGATAAAATTGTGTTTCAAGAAAAAAATAACAAGGGTATTTATGAAGGTATTACTTGGAACGACTTCTATAACAATATCCAAAACATTGCATATAACCTTCAAAGAGAAGGATTTAAAAAGAATGAAAAAATTGTAATTTTTTCCCGCAACTGTTTGGATATGCTCCAATTGGAACTGGCTGTAATGGCTTTTGGAGGTATTGTTGTTCCTATTTTTGCCAATTTCAAAAAAGAAACGGCAGAATTATTAATAAACCATTCTCAAGCTACTTGGCTTGCCATTCAAGGAGAAACTCAACTTGCCAATTTAGGAGACGAATTAAATCTAAAAAGAATTTACTCCTTTACTGACGTAAAAGACGAACGTTTCCCAGACATGAGAAATTTCAAAGAGTTACTTCTTCCCAGACCAGAAAATACCTCTGTTTTTGATGAAACAATCTCCCCTGAAACTATTTGCTTAAACATGTACACTTCCGGAACAATGGGTGTTCCGAAATGTGTTCAACTGATGCACAAAAACATTCTTTCACAACAAGCAGCATTATCAATAGTTTGGAATGTAACTCCTGAGGATAGATTTTTAGCTTATTTGCCTTGGCACCATAGTTTTGGTGGAATTTTTGAATTATTCACAGCCTTGTATAATGGGGCTACTTTTGCATTAGAAAGCAGCTTTGGTAGAGATGCAAATCAAATATTTGAAAATTGGAAACAAATAAAACCAACCATATTTTTTAGCGTTCCAAAAGTATATCAATCGTTATACGACTTGACTCGTGAGAGCAAGGAGGCAGAAAATATTTTCTTTAACTCAGGCTTAAAATTTATTTTCACTGCTGCTGCTGCCCTACCCGAAAAACTGTCAAACGAATTTGAAAAACGTGGAATCCCTGTTATAGAAGGGTGGGGACTCACCGAAACATCACCTTGTTGTACATTAACCGACCCAAAACTAAAAAGAGAAACAGGCGTTGTTGGAAAACCAATACCAGGAATTAGTATTCGAATTGCTGAAGATGATGAAATACAGGTTAAAGGACCAAATATTATGGTTAAGTATTTCAACAACGACGAGGCAAATAAAGACGTTTTTACCCAAGATGGTTGGTATAGAACAGGAGATGTTGGAGAAATCACTCCAAACGGATTAAAACTAATCTCTCGAAAAGACAGAATTTTTAAACTTTCAAATGGAGAAAAAGTTATCCCTACTGATTTAGAAAAAGCCATTGAGCTAAAATGTCATTACGTACAATATGCTGTTGTTTCCGGAAGCGGAGAAGAACACCCTGTTGCACTAATCTTTCCCAACAAAAAATTATTAAATCAACCCGACTACGAATACACTCCTGAAGAAGGCTGTTTTTGCCCCAGAAACCTAAATGAATTAGGAAGATGCCTGACAGGTTGCTTGCATTTAGCCAACGAAAGCATTGGACAAAAATTTGCAAAAGTAAAATCAGCCGCAATCATACTAGACGAGTTGTCTTTGGATAACAACACGTTAACCCCTTCTATGAAAGTTGCCCCAAAAAATGTAGTTGAACGCTATAAAAATCACTTATTAAACCTATTTGGTAAAAATGTACCTGTTGAAGAAGAAGTGTATGTGATTGAACTTGAACCCAATAAAATTCATAAAAAATGTACAAAATAAAATCTACAGATAAAATGAAAGAAATAATGGGCAATTACTTTCGCTCATTAGAAAACGGCACAAAAAAAATTGCTTGGTGTACTAGTGTGGGTCCAGCCGAATTGCTTCGTTCATTTGGATTTGAAGTTTATTTTCCTGAAAATCACGGAGCTCTCTTAGGAGCAACAAGAACAGCCATGGATTATATTCCTGAAGCTGTTAAATGTGGTTATTCCGGTCATGTTTGTTCATATACTACTGCTGATATTGGTTCCTATCTAAAAAAAGAAACCCCACTTCAAGCTCACTATGGACTTAGTGGACACCCTAAGCCAGATATTATTGCATATAACACAAATCAGTGTCGAGAGGTTCAAGATTGGTTTCAATTTTTTGCTGATGAGTTTAATTGCCCAATTGTTGGAATTATGCCTCCACGCCATGTTGATGAAGTTACACAAGATGAAGTGGATTTGGTAGTTAAACAGTTCAAAAACATGATTCCTGTTTGCGAACAAGTAAGCGGAAAAAAATACGATGAAAATGCATTTAAAGAAACAGTGAGATTAAGCAAAGAAGCCACTTTACTTTGGCAAAAAGTGCTTAAAACCTCAACAGCAATGAATGCTCCAATTAGTTTTTTTGACGGCACAATTCACATGGGTCCAATTGTAGTGCTTAGAGGGACTCAAATTGCCAAAGATTATTATACCGAATTATTAGCCGAATTAGAAGATAATGTAAAAAATAACATGGGTTTTTTACCACAAGCAAAAACCAGAATTTTTTGGGAAGGAATGCCTATTTGGGGAAAACTTAGAATGCTGAGTGATTTATTCACATCAAATGGAGCGGCTGTTGTTGCTTCCACATATTGCAGTAGCTGGGTGTTTGATAAGTTTGACGAAAACGACCCATGGAACTCCACTGCCAGAGCCTATACTGAAATTTTTATCAATCGAAACGAAAAAGCCAAAATGAGAATGCTCTCGGATTGGTTCAAAGAATATAAAATTGACGGTATTGTCTATCACGACACCAAAACATGTTTTAATAATTCAAATGCAAAATTTGGTATGCCCCAACGGCTAAAAGACAAAACTGGCGTACCAGCACTTGTCGTAGAGGGCGATTTATGCGATTTGCGTTTTTTCTCAGAAGGACAAAGCATTACGAAAATTGAAACATTCCTGGAACAACTTGAAGAAAATAAAGTATTTAGCTAATGACTTCAAAAAATAAAATAAAAATAGCAATCATCGGACTTGGTCCTGTGGGAATGATTTTGGCTGTTAAACTACAAGAAGCCGGCTGCGAAGTGGCTCTTTGTGAAGCCAATGAAACAAAAGCAATCAAAATAAAAAACGAAGGATTGTTTTTAGAAAATTCTATACAGGCTCATGCTAAGTTTGAACACGTATTTCAATCCGTCTCTGAACTCGACGGATGGGATGCAGACTACTTGGTTTTTGCACTAAAAACAACACATACCACAGCAGCAGCTAAAGAAGCTCTAACCCTAAACACTGATAAACTGACAGTTATCTCTGCTCAAAATGGAATTGACACCGAACAACTTTTGGCTACCGAATTCGGAGAGAACAAAACCCTTCGTTTGGTTATCAACTTTGCAGGAAACACAATTTCACCAAACACTACAAAAGTTACCTTTTTTACTCCACCCAACTATTTAGGAGCGTTAAATGACACCAGAGCAGATAAAGCAAAAGAAATAGCTGAACTTTTGTCTTCAGTAAATTTAGAAACAAAAGCAATTGATTCTTTTGAATTACTCAAAAGAACATGGGAAAAAACCATATTAAATGCCTCATTAAGCCCACTTTGCGGAGTTAGTAGATTAACCATGGCTGAAGCTATGGCAGACAAAGACACATCTGAACTAATCGAACAAGTAATAACCGAAGGAATTCAAGTTGCCGAGGCAGAAAAAATCTTTTTTTCGAGCGATTTTCACCGCCAATGCATGAAATACCTTAAAAAAGGAGGAGACCATTTTCCTTCTCTGGCTGTTGACCTAATTAACAACAGGCCAACAGAAATTGACTATTTCAACGGAAAAATTGTTGAGTATGGCAGAAAACACTATATCAGAACATCATTAAACTTAGCTTTTACCAATATGGTTAAAGCAATGTCAAACAAAAATATACTTTCAAGAATACCAGGGGCTGCAGGTGATGTAAACCGCAAAATTCTTGAAAAAGGAATCGTTAACAAAGGAGCCTCTTCTGTAACATACAAAAATGTAAACTGCTTTTTGGGAATTGATTTAGGTTCATCTTACGCCAAATTTACCGTGATTGATGCTGATGCAAATCCAATTTTCAGGTATTTTTTACCCACAATGACCAATGACAAACAAGCATTTAAAAATGTAATGTCTGCAATAACTTCAAATTTTACTATAAAATACAGTTGTGCAACCGGTTATGGTAGAAAACATTTTACAGAAACAGATATTGTAAAAACAGAAATTAACTGTGCTGCAGCCGGAGTTTCTCAATATTTTAAAGGAGAAAAAAATATCATTGATATTGGTGGTGAAGACATTAAAATTATTCGTTGCGACAAAGACAACAACGTAGAAAATTTCTACATGAATGATAAGTGTGCAGCCGGAACGGGTTCATTTCTTGCCGAAATTGCTGAACGTGCAGGAATAAACATTGCCGATATGAGCAGTTTGGCATCACTTTCAACTTATGATAAGGAATTGAATAGCTTTTGTACTGTATTCGCAAAAACAGAAATAATGAATTGGATTTTTGACGGAATGAAACTCGAAGACATTTCAAGAGGAATCTATAACTCAATAGCAAACAGAGTCGCAAAAATGAGACTTGACCCCGGCATTCCTACCTATATGATAGGTGGAGTTATTGCACATCACCCATACCTAAAAGATTTGTTGAATCAAAAATTTAATAAGGATATTAAAATTATTGATGCACCTCAACATATTGTTTCCTTTGGTGCAGCTGTAATAGCTATGCAATATTTTGATAGAAAAGATAAATCAACCATAATAGAATTAGAAACAGATAAAAAATAACCAAAATGAAAGCTATTCACGATAAGATAAAAGGCGTTGCCATTCAATACGATAATATTTTTTTAGTTAATGGGGCTCGCACTCCATTCGGAAAATTATGCGGTTCTCTTGGACAAGTTTCCCCAACCGATTTGGGCATTTATGCCACTCGAGCAGCAATTGAAAAATCTGGAATAAAAGGAGAAGATATTGACCAATTGATGTATGCAAACATTGGTCAGAGTTCATCTGATTCCTATTTTTTACCTCGACATATTGGTCTATACTCAGGAATTCCTGAAGGAATCCCCGCTGTGATGCTCCAACGAATCTGCGGTTCTGGATTTGAAACTATAATTGCCGGAGCTGAACAGATTTCACTAGGAAAAGCACAAACAGCACTTTGTGGTGGAACTGAAAACATGTCGCTTTCTCCAACTGCCGCTTTTGGCAATAGAATGGGATATGCTTTGGGTAAACCTGGGTTTGTTGATATGTTATGGGAGGCACTTAATGATACAGCCGCAGTACCAATGGGTTGTACAGCAGAAAATGTTGCTCAAAAACACGGTATTACCAAAGAAGATGCAAATATTTTTGCAAAACAATCTATTGATAAATATTTAGCTGCAAAACAACGCGGCTTTTTTGACGGCGAAATTGTTAAAATGAATTCAGCAGAATTTGCAATAGACGGATTGATTACACGTAAAGTGAGATTACCTAAAAATGCTGTTGATTTTAGTACTGATGAAAACGTTCGCCCTGCTGATTTAGAAGCCATGAGCAAACTACCTTCCGTTTTTGCTCGAGATGGAGTCCAAACAGCCGGAAATTCAAGTGGTATTGTTGATGGTGCTGCATCTGTTGTAGTTGCTCATAAAAATTTCATAACCACAAAAGGATTAAAACCCTTAACAAGAATTGTAGCTTCTGCCACAAGTGCACTAGACCCAAGAGTAATGGGTTTAGGACCCGTTCCAGCAATTAAATTAGTTTTAGAAGTAGCAGGATTGTCTTTGTCTGAAATTGGTTTAATTGAAATAAACGAAGCATTTGCGGCTCAATTTATAGGTTGTGAAAAAGAATTAGGACTTAACCGAGATATCTGTAATGTAAACGGAGGTGCAATTGCTTTAGGACACCCATTGGCTGCAACCGGAACCCGATTGTCGTTAACTCTTTCCAGAGAAATGAACATTAGAGGAGTAAAATACGGAATTGCTTCTGCTTGTATTGGAGGCGGACAAGGAACTGCTATTTTATTTGAAAATTGTAATATTTAATTAAGAAAAACCATGAGCAAAATCAAACAATGGCAAATGACAGAATTAAAAGCCGATTTCAAATTGGCTGAGATTGATATGCCATCAATAAAAGAAAATGAAGCAATTGTTAAAGTTGCAGGTTGTGGAGTTTGTCATACAGACCTCAGCTTCTGGCACGACGGTGTTCGTACTAAAAAAGAAATGCCACTTACCTTGGGACATGAAATTAGTGGAACAGTAGTCGAAGGTCCCGGTCATTTAAAAGGAAAAAATGTAATTATTCCTGCTGTATTACCATGTGGAGATTGTGAATTGTGCAACAAAGGAAGAAGCAACATGTGTCAAAACCAATTGATGCCCGGAAATGATTTTCATGGTGGTTTCGCTTCACATATTGTTGTTCCTCACAAATATTTATGTCCTGTTCCTGATTCAGTATTGGGTAAATACAAGTTGGAAGAGCTTTCTGTAATTGCTGATGCCATATCAACCCCCTACCAAGTGATGAAAAAATCAGAATTAGAAAAAGGCGATTTGGCAATCTGTATTGGCGTTGGTGGCGTTGGTGTCTATGGGGCTTTAATTGCCAAAATTATGGGTGCAAAAGTATTGGCTATTGATATTAATGACGAAAAATTAGCTCAAGCCAAAAAAAATGGAGTTGATGCTACAATAAACTCTAAAGGATTAGATATTAAAGAGATAAAAACAAAAGTAAAAGAAATTGCAAAAGAACTAGGTGCTCCAAAATACGGGTGGAAAATTTTTGAATTTTCGGGTACCGCACCAGGTCAGGACTTAGCATTTAATTTAATAACATTTACATCTACTCTTAGTATAGTTGGTTTTACTATGAATAAACTTGAAGTTAGGCTCAGCAATTTAATGGCTTTTGATGCGAAACTTATTGGTACTTGGGGTTGTAAACCGGAACTATATTCAGAAGTTGTTGAACTAATTGCTTCAGGTAAATTAGAAATAAAAGACTTTGTTCAAACATTTCCTCTCAGCAAAATCAATGAAGTTTTCAAAAACACATTAGAACATAAATACACCAAACGCTCAGTGCTTGTGCCTGATTTTACTAATTAATAATTTATTTTATGAAAAAACTACTATCAATTTTTATTCTTCTTCAATTTGGCTTGTTACACAAAAATGCAAATTGTCAAATAATTAACCCCGGTTTTGAAACTTGGTCAAACGATATGCTTGTTCCATCTGCTATGAATCCTAATACAGGAAATAATACTTATGGTTGGTGGGATTTTAATTTCTTTAACAGCTCTTTTGTTGGAAGTAGCCCTATTTCTGTAACCCGTTGTACTGACACCGTTCGAACAGGAAGTTATTCAGCAAGAATCGAAACAAAAGTTTACACTCCAACTTCATGGAACATTTATAAAAGTTGGGGAATACCTTTTATTGGTCATGAGTATAACGATACTTTGGGAATCCTTTTTAATGGAAAAGTTAATCTTACAGACCAAACTTATAAGCCTGGAATTCCATACAACTTAAAACCATCACAATTTAAGTTTTACTATCAATACCGTCCTTTTGGGAACGATACAGCAGAATGTAGAGTTCTATTGGTAAATGGTACTACCCCTGTAGCAGGAGGATCTTTTAAAACGGGGTCGGGAACCGGCAATGCAGGATGGACTGAAGCAACAATCAACCTGACTTACGTTAGTGGTTCAACTCCCGACACATTATATGTCTTGTTTAGCTCATCTTCATTAGATTATGCAGCAAAAAATTCAAGTGTTTTATGGATTGACGATGTGAGTATGGTAATGCCAACAGGCATAAATCAAGCTTTAGATGCTGATGATGAAATAAAAGTATATCCAAACCCATCAATAGGTATATTCAGTGTAAGTCAGTCGTCTTCTGCTTTGAGAAATATCGAATTCTTTAACGTATTAGGAGAATCTGTTTCAAAACAATCACTATATAACGGAATCAATACGGTTGATTTATCACAGTCTCCAATTGGAATATATATATACCAAGTAAAGGAGAACAATCAAATAGTTTCAACAGGAAAAATATTCATTAAATAATAAAAAAATTATGAGCAATTTAAAAAATCACAACATCGTTGAAGGGTATAACTACACAGACATTTTATTCGAAAAAAGACCATGTTTAAACACAGACGGAAGCCCTGTTAACGGACTTTATAACGCTTGGATAATTTTAAACAACCCAAAACAATACAATTCATACACAACTAAAGCCGTTAAAGAAATTATTTTGGCTTTTGGCGAAGCTTCAAACGACAGAAGTGTAGTTGCTGTAATTTTCACAGGGGTAGAAGACAAAGCATTTTGTACAGGTGGAAACACAAAAGAATACGCAGAATACTACGCCGGTAATCCTCAAGAATATTCTCAATACATGAGATTGTTCAACGATATGGTTTCAGCGATTTTAAAATGTGAAAAACCGGTAATTTCAAGAGTTAACGGAATGCGAATTGGTGGTGGTCAAGAAATCGGTATGGCTTGTGATTTCACTGTTTCTTCTGACTTGGCAAGATTTGGGCAAGCAGGTCCAAAACACGGTAGTGCAGCTATTGGTGGTGCTACTGATTTTTTACACCTATATGTTGGTGTTGAAAGAGCAATGGCTTCATTAACTCTTTGTGAGCCGTGGACAGCACATCAGGCATTAAATCTAGGATTAATCACAGAAATTGCTCCAGTGTTGAAAATAGACGGAAAATTTATACCAAACCCACTTGTAAACATTAGCAAATATGCCGATGAATACGGTAGAGTAATTTTTGGAGCGATGAAAACAGGTGAAGAATTAGCTCAAGGAAAAGAAATTATGGCTAAAGCGGAAGTAGATTTATCTAAATTAGATGAAGTAGTAAACAAATTTGTTGCAAAACTATTACACACATTCCCTAATTGCCTGCACAAAACACTTACAGAAGTTCGTAAAAAGAAATTAGAACACTGGGACATGAATAAAGAGAGCAGTAGAGAGTGGTTGGCGTTAAATATGATGACTGAAGCAAAAGCCGGATTTAGAGCATTTAATTTCGGCCCTAAAAATGATAGAGAAGTTGATTTTGTTAAGCTTCGTCAATTATTGGCTGAAGGAAAAGAATGGAACGACGAAATGCACAAAGCAATTTCTCCACAGTTTAAACCTGAAAATGCTTAATTCTTATGGAAAAAATTAAACTCAGCTATTCTCATAACAACACTGTTGCTAACATTTTACTAGATGATGGCAAAGGAAATGTGCTGGACAACATCATGATGCTTGAAATCTTAGATTGTTTTAACCGGTTTAAAGAAAACAAAGAACTAAAGCTGATTACCTTTCAAGGAGAAGGAAAACATTTTTCTTTTGGTGCTAGCGTTGAGGAACATACCAAAGAGTTAGCAGAAACCATGATTAAAACTTTTCACAAGCTGTTTTTTGGTATAATTGAACTTCGTATTCCCACGATGGCAAAAATTTCCGGACAATGTTTGGGTGGTGGAATGGAATTAGCCATCATGTGTAATCTTTTATTTGCTGATAAAACAGCAAAAATGGGACAACCTGAAATCATATTAGGAGTATTTCCACCTCCAGCCTCCGTTATTTTACCCGAAAAAATTGGATTAGCACGAGCTGAGGAGCTGTTAATTTCCGGACGAGCAATGAATGCTGATGAAGCTTATAAAACAGGCTTAATAAACTTCGTCTTTGAAGATAAAGATACTCTCAACGCTGGGGCTAATGAGTGGATAGAAAAAAATATTGTCCCAAAAAGTGCTTCATCATTGCGATTTGCAGTAAACGCATCGAGAATTAAATTTAATCATATTTTGAATAATTTCTTACCTCAGCTTGAACACATCTATGTTAAACAACTTATGGAAACCCATGATGCCAATGAAGGAATAAGTGCATTTCTAGAAAAACGCCAACCTTCTTGGAAGAATTGTTAATTCAAAATAAATAAGCTAATAAAATAAATAGAAATGAAAAAAATAAAAACTGTAGGCGTAGTAGGAGCTGGAACCATGGGTGCCGCAATTGCTCAAAAGTTTGCTCAAGAAGGTTTCACGGTATATTTGAATGACCGAGAACAACAATACATTGACAAAGGAATTAACGGAATTCGCTCTATTCTTGAAGAAGGTGTTGAACGAAAACTATTTACCCAAGAAAAAGTAGAAGGAATATTAAAAAACATAAAAGGCACAGTAAACCAAAAAGAATTAGCAGTTTGCGATTTAATTGTTGAAGCAATTTTTGAAGACTTTACAGTAAAATGTAATTTGTTCAAAGCCCTTGACACAATTGTTCCTAAAGATACTATTTTAGCGACAAATACATCTTCATTTTCTGTTTCAGAAATGGCAACTTCTGTTTCCAATCCAGAGCGATTCATCGGATTGCATTACTTTTACCATGCCGCAAAAAACAGGCTGGTAGAAATCATTCCCGGTGAAAAAACATCAGAAGAAACCACCAGAGCCGTTTATGAATTTTCAGTTTTGTCAGGCAAAGACCCTATTTTTACTGCCGATGCATACGGATTTGCTGTTAACCGTTTCTTTGTTCCTTGGTTAAATGAATCATGTAAAATGCTTGATGAAGGTGTTGGAACAATTGCCGAAATTGATACCATTTGTATGAAAACCTTTGGAATTGGAATGGGTCCCTTTGCCTTAATGAATGCAACCGGGGTTCCAATTGCACTTCATGCACAAAAAACTTTAGAACATTTTGGAAACTCCTATTCTGTTTCGAAGAAATTAGAAAACCAAGTAGCAAGCAAACAAAATTGGGATTTAACAGGTACAGGAGAGGTTACAATTTCTCCTGAAAAAGAAAAAGCTGTGAACGACCGTATATTAGGCTGCACTCTATTTGTATGCTCTCAACTGTTAGCAGAAAAAGTATGCACAGCAGTTGATTTAAACCGAGGAGCAAAAATTGGTTTGAGATGGCGATTTGGCCCTATAGATTTGATGAATAAATACGGAGAAAGTGAAGTACGTAGAATGGTTGGAGAATATGCAAAGTTGTACAACGAGCAACAACCTTCTGGAATGGAATCCAAAAATTGGAAAATGGAATACGTTACACTTCAAGTCAATAAAGATGTAGCCACTATTACCATGTCTCGACCCGAAGATATGAATGCTTTGAATGAAGAGGTGATGGGGCAGCTGGATGCTAAATTTTCTCAAGCAGATGACATGAATCAGGTGAATACAATTATTCTTACCGGTTCTGGGAAAGCGTTCGTGGCCGGAGCCGATATCAAGTTTTTTGTTAAAAATATGAAAGCTTCTTCTATCAATAACATTGTAACTTTTACCAAATATGGACAAGAAGTTCTTGAAAAGATAGACAAATCATCAAAAAAAGTTGTTGGTATCTTAAATGGAATGGCTCTTGGCGGAGGAATGGAATTAGCTTTGTGTTGTGATGTTTTATTGGCTGTTCCAAAAACAAAAATTGCTTTTCCTGAAACAGGAATTGGTATTTATCCGGGATTGGGAGGGACCCAACGTACAGCCCTTAGAATTGGCAAAGGATTGGCTAAATATTTAGTATTAACAGGTCAAATGCTTGACGCAAAAACAGCAAAAGAAATCGGGTTGATTGATGAGGTAATTCAACCTCAAGATATTTTTGATTATATATCAGCAAGCAAATCAACTCCTGATAAAAATATCCAACAACTCAATGCCAATTGGAAAGCCATCTCTGATTTTTACTCAAAAAACAACTATAAATCCATAATTGATGGAAATTATCAATCAGAAGCCATTGAAAAGGAATTTATTGATAAAATGGCTAAAACCATGAGCTTCAAAGCGCCTATTGCTATGAAATTTGCAGATGAATTGATTGAAGCTGCTAAAGGACCTGCTTCTGAATTAGAAAAACTTGTTGATATTTTTTCAACCAAAGATGCCATGCTTGGGTTAACCAGTATTGGTAAAAAAGTAGAATATAAAGGAGAATAATAATGGATAAATCAAAAACGATACTAGACAGTGTAGTTATTAAATTTGCAGGTGATTCCGGAGATGGAATGCAACTTGCAGGAACACTTTTTACCGATACAACAGCAGTTTTAGGTAACGCAATTGCAACCTTTCCCGATTTTCCATCAGAAATAAGAGCTCCTCAAGGAACAGTTGCAGGAGTTTCAGGGTTTCAAATCCATTTTGGAAGTTCTGGTGTTCACAGTCCCGGAGATGCTCCGGATGTGTTAGTAGCAATGAATCCTGCCGCACTTAAAGCCAATTTACACAATCTTAAGCCGGCATGTATTATTTTAGTTGACATCGACTCTTTTGGTAAAAAAGATATAGAAAAAGCAGGTTTTACAGACAACCCATTAACCGACAATACACTTTCTGACTATAAAGTTATAGAAGGACCAATAACATCACTCACCAAAGCTGCTTTAGCAGATTTAGGACTAGACAACAAAAGTGCCGACCGATGCAAAAACATGTTTACCTTAGGTATGGTTTTCTGGTTATTTAGCGAACCATTAGAACAAACCATACAATTTTTTGAACAAAAATTTAAGAAAAACCCAGTAATTGGTCAGGCAAATATTTTGGCTTTAAAGTCAGGCTACAATTATGCTCTTACCATTGAAGCTGTTAAAACTTCTTTTACCATATTACCTGCAAAAAAAGCATCAGGAACATATAGAAACATAACCGGAAATCAAGCAACAGCATGGGGTTTTATGGCAGCAGCAAAAAAAGCCGGTAAACCTTTGTTTTTAGGCTCTTATCCTATCACTCCGGCGACAGATATAATGCATGAGCTAACAAAACACAAATGGGCTGGAGCAAAAGTTTTTCAGGCTGAAGATGAAATTGCAGGAATCTGTTCAGCAATTGGAGCTGCCTTTGCAGGAAATATTGCAATAACAACAACTTCAGGGCCCGGTATGGCTTTAAAGACAGAAGCAATTGGTTTAGCAATAATGACCGAATTACCCATCGTAATTGTAAATGTTCAACGTGGCGGACCAAGTACAGGTTTACCAACAAAAACTGAACAAAGTGATTTGATGCAGGCTGTTTGGGGTAGAAATGGCGAAAGCCCTATTGTAGTTATTTCTGCAAGTACTCCAGCCGATTGTTTTGATTGGGCATTTGAAGCAACAAGAATTGCATTAGAACACATGACTCCTGTTATTTTATTAACAGAAAGCTATCTAGGTAACGGAGCAGAACCATGGAAAATTAAAACACTTAGCGACTTGCCACAAATAAAACCACTGACTCTCGATGCGTTTGATGCAGATTGGAAACCATACAAACGAGATGAAGCTAAATTAGCCAGAAAATGGGTAGCACCAGGAATAGAAGGCTTACAACACCGAATTGGCGGACTTGAAAAAGATGCACAAACCGGAAACGTTTCTCACAATCCACAAAATCATGGTGTGATGGTTGATATACGGAAAGAAAAAGTAGCTCGTGTAGCTAATTTTATTCCTGACCAAAAATACAAAGGCAAAGACGCTAAAAAATTATTGGTTGTTGGATGGGGAGGTCAGTTTGGGATATTGTTTGGTGCGGTAAACGACTTGCAAAAAGAAGGAAAATACATTGCCTTCACCCATTTCAATTACATCAATCCACTACCCAAAAATACGGCTGAAATATTCGCAAAATTTGATAAAATACTGGTTTGTGAACTCAACTCAGGTCAATTTGCAAATTACCTCAGAGCCACATTACCACAGTTCAAATACGAACAATTTAATAAAGTACAGGGATTACCTTTTAAAATCTCTGAATTAAAAAATAAGTTTAACGAATTATTGGAGGAAAAGTAAAAATGGAAGCAGCAGCAACACAATGTTTGTTCAAACCAAAAGATTATGCCAGCGACCAAGAAGTTAAATGGTGTCCGGGTTGTGGCGATTATGCAATTATCAATGCCGTTCAAAAGGCATTTTCTGAATTAAACCTTAAAAAAGAAAAGGTAGCAATCATATCCGGAATTGGCTGTTCATCACGTTTCCCATATTATATGGATACGTATGGTTTTCACACTATACACGGCAGACCAGCAGCAGTTGCGACAGGCGTTAAATTGGCAAATCCAGAACTCAGTGTTTGGATGATTTCCGGAGATGGTGATTCTTTAGCAATTGGCGGTAATCATTTTATTCATGCAGTTAGAAGAAACATCAACATCAACCTGATTTTGTTTAACAATGAAATTTACGGACTAACCAAAGGACAATATTCTCCAACTTCTGAAAGAGGAAAAATTACTAAATCTTCACCTTTCGGAACTGTAGAAAGCCCGTTCAGCGTTGGCGAACTGGTACTAGGGGCTCAAGGACAGTTTTACGCAAGAGTACCCGACACAGACGTGAAATTGATGACTCAGGTGATTATTGAAGCTGAAAAACATCAAGGATTGTCTTTGGTTGAGGTACTTCAAAACTGTGTTATCTTTAACGATAAAACTCATGCTGAAATAACAAACAAAGAAAATAAAGCAAACAATCAACTCATTTTAGAACATGGAAAACCTATGTTGTTCGGAGAAAACAACAACAAAGGAATTCGCCTGAATGGACTAGAGCTCGAGGTGGTTACCATTGGTGAAAATGGAATTACTGAATCGGATATTTTGGTTCATGATGCTACCACAAAATCAAATGTACTTCACAACATGTTGATTCAAATGAAACTTCCGGAATTTCCAATCGCAATGGGCGTTATTAGAAATACTGAAGCTTCGGTTTTTGACAAAGAATTCACAGCTCAAATCACAAACCAACAAGAAACATCAAAGTTAAAATCACTCGATGATTTGTTTTTAAGTGGTAACACTTTTACCATAAAAGACTAATCAAATATTGTTCACAAATGTTAAAGCCGATAAGTGTGTTCTTATCGGCTTTTGCGTATTAAAAAAATTTATACTCCGTAATAAAAAATAGTTTATATTTGGTAGTATAAATATAATGTTTTGAAAAACAGTAATTTACATATCAAGTATTTGTTAAGTAAACCCAAAGAAAAACTGACAAATTCAGAGAAAAACAAATTGATTGATTTACTGATTGCTGAAAACAAAAATTTGATTGAAAATGCTAAAACAACATCTGAAAGTCATTCCAAATACAAATCTTTGTTTGAAATGTCTGACGATGCTCTACTAGTAATTGAAAATTATCAGTTTATAGATTGTAATCAGGCAGTAGTGAATATGCTTGGATTTAAAAACAAGGGAGAATTTTTAAACTCTCACCCTTCTGAGTTATCTCCCGAACTTCAACCCGATGGCAAACCATCGTATCTAAAAGCCCAAGAGATGATGAATTTAGCTTTAAAAAATGGGAGCAATCATTTTGAGTGGATTCACACGCGAGCTAATGGAGAAAATTTTCCAGTAGAAGTATGGTTATCAAAAGTCGAATTGGAAAATAGGATTCTCATCAATACCATTTGGAGAGATTTAACTCAAAAGAAAAATGCTGAGCTGGTAATATTAAAAAATGTCAAAGAAAAAGAAATACTACTCAAAGAGATTCACCACCGAGTAAAGAACAACCTCCAAATTATCATAAGTTTACTCAATCTACAGATGAATTCTATTTCAGACGAACAGATGAAACTGATTTTAAATCAAAGCAAATCTAGAATTGAATCCATGAGTAAAATTCATGAAATGCTCTATAAGTCAACTGATTTTTCTACTATTGATTTTAAAATATATCTCATGGAATTAATAGAAACATTGATACAAAATTTTACAGGATCAGCGAAAAAGATAAAAATAAAATTGGACATGGAAAAAGTTGTGTTAAGTATAAATACGGCTATACCTTTAGGGCTAATTATCAATGAGTTGACTACTAATTCTATGAAACATGCGTTCCTCAATATATCAAATTGTGAAATTCAAATTGAGATTAAAGAATTAAAAAATACTTTTGAAATGAAGTATATGGATAATGGAAATGGATATTCATACAATGTTGATTTTAACAACACACAAACACTTGGTTTTCAATTGATTTCCAGCTTAGTTGAGCAATTAGAAGGAAATATAGTGCGAAAAAAAGTTGATAAAGGAACATGCTACTCTTTAACATTTAATGCAAACTAATATGCAAACACAATTTATTTTGTTTGTATCAAACCAAGAAAAAAGTAAAAGCTTTTACAGTGCGTTGCTTAATCAAAATCCAACATTACATGTACCGGGAATGACTGAGTTTGAGCTCTCAAAACAAGTAAAATTAGGACTAATGCCAGAAAATGGTATTCACAAAATTATAGGGAACACTGCCCCGCATCCAAACTTGGGAAATGGAATTCCCCGTTGTGAGCTCTATTTAAAAGTGAAAAATGCCCAATCATTTATAAATCGAGGTATAGCACATGGTGCAACTTTGATAAGCAAATTACAGCAAAGAACTTGGGGTGATGTTGTTGGTTATATTTTAGACCCTGATGGGCATGTCGTTGCGTTCGTAGAAGAATAAAAACAACACATCTATAAGATTTTACCTAATCTCCACTTATCATTTTTGAAACAATCCCTTTCTTATCAGAAAATTCAGCAATTACAATTCCAATAAGATGTAAAAAAACAAAAATTGGAAACCAGTAGATGCCCCATTTGTGTATTGCCTCAATGTTTTCGTGGTATGCCGAAAGTAAATCTTTTTCTATACAAATACCTGTAAAAACCGAAATAAACACAAAGAGATAAAAGTAAACATAAGTAAACCCCTGCATTCGTTCTTTAATGGTTTGACTGCTTTTGAACGGATTTGGAAAGCGAATACCTTTTACCAACATATAAATTATTCTGATAAGGAATGAAAACATCATCACGTGGGCAAAAACTTCGTGCCACTGCCACATAGGTTTAAGAATACTTCTGGTAATATCAGCTAACTGTTCTCTTGGAATTGCTGAGGTCTTACTCTCGATAATTCCTATTATATGTTTTCTATTCATCCAATACATGCGTAGAAAACCGGTAATAAATAATATGAACATTGCTATTACCATTGTCCAGTGCAAAATTCGATGCAATCCTGTAAACTTTTGTTGATGTTTCATTTTATAAATTTTTAATAAAATTAGTTATTTTTTGATGTGGTTCTATTGAAAAATAAGCAACACAACGGGAACTAATATTCACTTTCAAAGTTTGAAGTTAATGTCCAAAAAGCTTTAAAGTTTCAAGTCCGATATATGTTGCAATTAGCCCGATAAAAACGCTTGAAACTATGTAAATTGATGCATAACCAACTTGTCCGTTACGAAGCAAATTTATCTACTCAACTGAAAAGGCAGAAAAAGTTGTGAAGCCACCAATTAGTCCTGTTGCAAGGAAAAGTCGCCACTCATTTGCTTTATTTCCTCTTTCGAATAATCCATAAACAATCCCAATAAAAAATCAGCCGATTATGTTTACAATAAAAGTCCCGTAAGGAAAGTCAGAGAGAGCTTTTGTTTGAATGAATTGAGAAAGCAAATATCGAAGGAATCCACCAAAAAAACTACCTGTTCCAATTGCAATTATCAATTTCATTTTAAAACTACAAGTACAACTTTTTCTAAAGCTAGTGTTACTGCTTCAAAGGTAGCAAAAGTATATCAAAAATTCTTTAGAGTAGATTAGGACACTGTTTAAAATATTGAGATTTCAGCTTTTACATCAGCTTACTGTTTGGGACTTTTTACCGTTTAATAAACCTGCTAAATGTTCAAGAGCAACCTCTTTCTACCATTTGTCTTGCTTGCTTACAGCATATTTCACGGCTAATTCTGCAAAATCTTGTCAATCGTACTAATAAACATAATATTGTCCAATCTCAATTTTATTGAATACCAAGCACCCCTTCAGAAACATTAATGATATGATCTCCCACTTTTTCAAGAGCGTTATAAAGTTCGCTATATGCAGTAGCACTTTTAAAATCGTACTCTCCTTTTTCAACATTTTTGAAATGTTCTTTTCTGAGTATAGTTCTCATGTTGTTTATAGAGTCTTCAAATTCTCTGGCTTTAGTTAGAGTAACATGTTCGTATTCACTGTTCAGATTTTGCAGCATATTATCTAAGGCAGAATTAACCAAATCAAACATTTCCAATGTGTTTTTTCGTTGGTCTGGAGTGAACCAAATTTTATTTTCGTGTTTTCTTTCAATGGTTTTTGACATTTGGTAATAAATATCTCCGATACGTTCAAGATTCACAATGATTCTAAGCATACCACGAATTTTAAGTGATAATTCATCACTCATTTGACCTTGAGAAACTTTGGTGAGGTAGTTAGCAACTTCTGTTTCTATTTTATCGGTAATGTCTTCGTATTTTTTAATGCGAGCAAGTGCGAGGCTTAGTTTCTTTGAATCTGTTTCTGATACAATTTCTTTAACAAACCCGTTCATTCTCTTAGTGAGCTCTCCAAATTTAGCAATTTCTCGCTGGGCTTCAAAAATTGAAATTTCAGGAGTAGTTGTAATTCCAGTTTTAATATGTTCTAAATGATATTCTTCGTCTAATTCTCCCTTAGATTTAACTGTTTTGGTTGCTAGTTTAACCAGCCAATCCAATACCCATATCATAATTGACACATTGAGTGCATTAAAAGTGGTATGGAAAATAGCAAGTCCCATTGGTGTTCCTGCAACATCAACCATCGGATTTGGATTTTTCAGGTATTCTGTGCCTATCCAACTCAAAAATTCCAAAAATGGAGTAAACGAAATAACCAAAACCATCCAACCTACACCAATAATATTAAAAAGAGAGTGAATCCTAGCCGAGCGTTTTGCATGAACGTTTGCAGGAATTGATGCAAGTTCTGCTGTGATGGTTGTTCCAATATTTTCTCCCAGTACCATTGCAATTGCTGCTTCAAAAGGAATAATTCCAGTGAAGCATAAAGTTTGTGTGAGTGCAATTGTTGCTGATGAGGATTGAACAATTATCGTAAGAAGTGTACCAACAATGACAAAAAGTATATTGCTAAAGAAGTTTGTATTGGCAAAATCACCCAAAAAGTGTAACAATTCAGGGTTGTTTTTAACATCTGGAACTGAGTTTTTTAGCTCCTCTAACCCCCAAAACAAAAGCGCAAAACCCAACACAAATTCACCTATGTATTTGACTTTGGTATTCTTTACAAATAACATGGGAACAGCAAAAGCTATGAGTGGAAGGGAAAGTGCCGACATAGAAACTTTAAATCCCAATAAAGCAACCAACCAAGAGGTAATTGTTGTGCCAATATTAGCTCCCAGCATAACACCGGCAGATTCCATTAGTGTTAAAAGTCCTGCATTTACAAAACTAACGGTCATTACCGTTGTTGCAGACGACGATTGAATAATACTGGTAACAATAAATCCTGTTAAAACCCCCATAAATTTGTTACGGGTCATAATGTTTAACATCTTACGAAGACCACCGCCGGCAGCTTTTTGGATACCTTCACTCATGATTTTCATTCCATAAATAAAAAACCCGAGAGCTCCAATTAGTGTTAGAACACTGATAAAACCAAATTCCATATTAATCAGGATTAATTAAAAAGCAAAAGTAATCCTGGCTTTATTTTTAATGTTAAGCTAATGTTAAGTTTGAAGTGTTAAAGAAATATTTTTACTCAATTGTAACAACAGCTAATAATTTAAGCAGAATCAGAATCTAAAGCAATTTGATTAATTTTGTTTTCCTAACTAAAAAATTAAATATAATATGTATAATGGAATGTTACACGCCCACTCGGGCTTCAGATGGTTGGTGATTGCTATATTGGTAATTGCAATAGTTAAATCTCTTATCGGATTGCTCGGAAAAAAAGAGTATGACAAAACAGATAATTTGATTGCCTTGTTGTTGTTGAGTTTTACTCACCTTCAACTTATTTTTGGAATAATTATGTATATGGTAAGTCCAAAAATTATCGGCATGGGCGAGGCAATGAAAAATCCAGAGTTAAGGTTTTGGGTGGTTGAACATGGGTTTTCAATGTTAATTGCAATTGCATTAATTACAATTGGCAGAGTGGTTTCAAAAAAAGCGGCAACAAGCGAAATAAAATTTAAGAAAAGTGTAATGTATTATTCATTAGCATTCATTCTTATCTTGTGGGCAGGTATAATTAAACCTTCTATGTTGGGGGCGGGAATGTTTTAACAAATCCGAATGAAACAAAAATTTCAAAATAGCAGTGAAAAACACATTGAAAAGGCAGTATTAGTTGGTGTTGCCACTAAAACACAAGATATTATTCAGCTAAAAGAATATCTCGATGAGTTATCGTTTTTAGCAGAAACAGCCGGAGCTGAAGAAGTAAAACGCTTTGTTCAAAAGTTGGAATATCCCGACCCAAGAACTTTTGTGGGTAAGGGAAAATTGGACGAAATTTTACAATACATAAAAACAAATCCTGTCGATGTTGTAATTTTTGATGACGAGTTATCGCCTTCTCAAGCACGAAATATTGAAAGAGTAATTGAAACCAAGGTGTTAGACCGAAGCAGTTTGATTTTGGATATTTTTGCTGCACGTGCTCAAACTTCTTATGCCCGCACTCAGGTAGAATTGGCACAATGCCAATATCTATTGCCCAGATTAACTAGAATGTGGACCCACCTTGAAAGACAGAAAGGAGGTATTGGTCTTCGAGGCCCGGGAGAAACACAAATTGAAACCGACCGCAGGATAATTTTGAATCGGATAGCTTTATTAAAGGAAAAACTAAAAGATATTGACAAGCAAAAAGCAACTCAAAGAAAACAACGCACCCAAATGGTTAGAGCTGCATTGGTGGGATATACCAATGTTGGAAAATCAACCTTGATGAATTTACTGAGTAAATCAGATGTTTTTGCTGAAAACAAATTATTTGCAACACTCGATACCACAATACGAAAAGTAGTTATTGATAACTTACCTTTTTTATTGACTGATACAGTTGGATTTATCAGAAAATTACCCCATCATTTAGTAGAGTCATTTAAATCAACTCTAGACGAGGTTAGAGAAGCAGATATTTTGTTGCACGTGGTTGATATTTCTCATTCCAATTTTGAAGAACAAATTCATACAGTTAACGAAACTCTCAAAGATTTAGGTGCTTTAGATAAGCCAACCATTATGGTTTTTAATAAAATTGATGCATTTACTTACGAGAAAAAAGCAGCAGACGACCTTACCCCATCAAAGAGAGAAAATTATTCACTCGACGATTTGAAAAAAATGTGGATGAGCAAAAACACATACCCAACCGTATATATATCTGCTTATCAGAAAATTAACATTGAAGAACTAAAAGAAGTTCTCTACCAAAATATTAAAAAAACACATTTAGAAATTTACCCCAATCAGTTGTTGTATTGATTAAACTTTTTATGCTATGAGTACTATCAGACAAAATAAAGTTGCTCGATTGTTGATGAAAGAATTGAGCATTATTTTCCAACAAAATGGTTTAACTTGGTTCCCAAACACCATGGTAAGCGTTACTGTAGTTCGTGTAGCACCTGACTTTAGTTTCGCTAAAATCTATTTGAGTGTTTTTGGCGATATTGAACCCAAAGAATGTATAAAAGCTGCCAACTTACAAGTAAAGATGATTAGAGGAATGTTAGGAAAAAAGATAAAAAGTCAGCTCAGAATCGTCCCCGAAATTGCATTTTATTTAGATGATTCAATAGATTATTCGGAAGCACTGGAAGAAGCTTTTAAATCCATTTAATCGTCCTAATCATTAAATGTCAATCATTTGAATTTACCACTATTCATAGCAAAGCGATATCTTTTTTCAAAAAAATCGCACCATATTATTAACATAATTTCATGGATTTCTATGATAGGAGTGGGTATTGCAACTTTTGCGTTAGTTATAGTGCTATCAGCATTTAACGGACTTCAAAATTTGGTCGAAGATTTATACGCTTCTTTTGATCCCGACATAAAAATTACTGCTGTTCACGGCAAAACTTTTGATTCAGATACTTTTCCTAAAAAAAAGATAATAAAAATTAAAGAAGTTCAATTCTACACCCAAAGTTTGGAAGATGTTGCATTGTTTAAATTAAACAACAAACAGGCTGTAGCCACTTTAAAAGGAGTAGAATCAAACTTTTATAAAATGACTGGACTAGATACGTTGATGTATGAGGGAAAATACAGAGCCGATACAAAATCTATTCATTATTTAAACTTTGGTTATGGAGTGGCATATAACATTTCTCTATATATTGATGATATTGTTCCGCAAGAATTGAGCGTAATAGTCCCCAAAAAAGGAAACACAAAAACTTTTGTTCCAGGAGATGAGTTTAACAGAAATTTTGCAACACCATCATCAATATTTTCAATTAGTCCGGATTTTGACAGTAAATATGTTTTGTCTTCCTTGGCATTTGCACAAAATTTATTTGAAAAACCAAATCAAATCAGTTCAATAGAACTAAAGTTGAAATCCGGGGCAGATAAAAAGCAAATCAAAGCAACTATTTCATCAATACTTGGAGAAAAATACAGAGTGCAAACTCGTTATGAGCTTAATGAGCTTGTTTATAAAACAAACGAAACTGAAAAATGGATTACCTTTTTGATACTGACTTTTATTTTGGTCATAGCTTCATTTAATATCATCGGCTCTTTAACCATGCTGTTTTTAGATAAGAAAAATGATATTTGGATTTTAAAAACAATGGGAGCCAACGATAACTTAATCAAAAGATTATTTTTTATGGAAGGAATGCTTATAAATATAATTGGTGGCTTTTTCGGTATGGTATTTGGTATTGTGGTATGTGTGATACAAATTAAATTTGGATTATTGAGACTAAACGGCGGAATTGTAGATTTTTACCCAATAGATTTGAGATGGACAGATTTTCTAAACATCACAATAATGGTTTTATCAATTGGGGCTATTGCCAGTTGGCTTCCTGTTCGATTTTTAACAAGAAAATATTTAATAAACAATAAATAATCACAAAAAGAAAATAACATGAAAACAAATTTGACATTTATAGCACTTGTAGCCACCACTTTTTTTGCTTGTAAATCAAGTGAAACAGCTGCCCCTACAACCACAGAAGCTCCTGCAAAACAAGAAAAATTTCAACCGGTTAATAAAGTTGTTTCTACCGACCAGTTGAATAAAATCAAATTAAACGACAATATTACCAAACCAAGACCTGCACTTCCGGTAGAATAATTTGGTATGTTTAATTCGGTTCGTTCAACACCTTTTTGGAAGAAAAGAGGTTTTTCCCTTATTTGTTGTATTTCTGTGGCTTTTCTTTTACTTCAATCGTGTGCTACACAACTAGAAGCAAACAAAAACAGCACTATTAAACGCTACACATTTGGCGAGGGCGGAGGATTTACAGGCGATTACATTGAATATTCATTCAGTGAAGATGGAAAAGTATATAAACGTGATTTTAACAATCAACGAGATGTGTTTTTTAAAAACCTCAACCCCGAAGACACAAAAAATTTTATTACTAAAATTAATGAGTTGGGTATTCTCACAATGGAAATAAAAGAACCTGGAAACATATCAAAATACATTGAAATTAGAGAAGGAGAAACTTCTTTAAATAAAATAGTTTGGGGGAGCAATTCGTATCATGCTCCGGATAATATTGTTGAATTGCACAAAAAGATTTTTAGAAAACTTGCTGAGCTAGACTAGTAACAATTAAACAATCTCTAAAAGCGTTCTAAAGGCTACAAATTTACCTTCATACCGTTGTAGATGTTCTTTTTGCAATTCAGCAGCATGTTTCTCTCTATATTCATCAAGATCGTTCATGTTATTACAAGTGTATTGAATTGCATAGGTAAAGCCTGTTTCGTCTTCTTGAGTAGTTAGAACTCTACAAATCTTATATTCTAAAAAAAAACCTGTGTCCATCACCCTTGGAATGTGAACATTTTTCAGCCAGATCAACCAGTCGGCATGAATATCACTTTCTACATTAACAGTAACGTTGTAAATAATCATCTGTCCATTTTTTTTGAACTGTGAAATTACTTCTCTTTTTCGTAAGATAAAAATTTATTAACAACCCGAAAAATTGAAACAGAAATACATGAAAAATAGGGTTAACTTTCATTAAATTCGTTGCCTCAATTTAATTTCCACAAACTTCATTTTATGAGTAGAAAAAAAATAAAAAGTGCCCTAATTTCAGTTTTTTACAAAGACCATTTAGAACCACTCATACAAGAACTGCACAAAAACAATGTAACGCTATATTCAACAGGAGGAACACAACTTTTTATTGAAGAATTGAAAATTCCTGTTATTCCAGTAGAAAATCTAACCTCATACCCATCAATTTTAGGGGGCAGAGTAAAAACCCTTCACCCAAAAGTGTTCGGTGGAATTTTGAGTAGAAGAGAATTAGACACCGATTTGGCTCAGCTTTCTGAATACGAAATTCCTGAAATTGATTTAGTGATTGTTGATTTGTATCCGTTTGAAGAAACAGTATCTTCAGGAGCTTCAGAACAAGACATTATAGAAAAAATTGATATTGGTGGAATTTCATTAATTCGAGCCGCCGCCAAAAACTATAAAGATGTTGCCATAATTTCTTCCCGAACACAATACAATCAAATTTTATACATTCTCAAAGAAAAAGAAGGAGCAACAGACATCGAAGATAGAAAACGATTAGCTTTAATGGCATTTAACGTATCCTCACACTATGATTCGGCTATTTTTAATTGGTTTAACAAAGAAAACGAAATCTCTGTTTTTAAGCAAAGTTTACAAAAACACCAAGTGCTAAGATATGGCGAAAATCCTCATCAAAAAGGGGTATTTTACGGAAATTTAGAAAATTTATTTGATAAATTAAACGGCAAAGAACTTTCATACAACAATCTGCTCGATATTGATGCCGCAATTAATATCATTTCTGAATTTGACCCTAAACGCCCAACTTTTGCCATTTTGAAGCACAACAATGCTTGTGGATTAGCTACCAGAAACACATTGTTAGAAGCGTGGGCAGATGCTCTGGCGGCCGACCCAGTTTCAGCCTTTGGTGGAGTAATAATTACCAATCAAAAAGTTGATATAGCCACTGCAACAGAGATAAATAATTTGTTTTTTGAAGTATTGATTGCCCCGGGATACGATGAAAAATCAATTGAATTATTCAATCAAAAGAAAAACCGAATAATTCTTGTTCAAAAACAGTTGGCTTTACCCAAGCAACAATTTAGAACAGCGTTAAATGGCGTTCTTGTACAAGATAAAGATTTAAAAACAGTTCAAACTTCTGATTTTACTGTAGCTTCAAAAAAATCACCCAGCCAATCTGAAGTTTCAGATTTACTTTTTGCTAATAAAATTGTGAAACACACTAAATCAAACACTATTGTTTTTGCAAAAAATGAACAATTATTAGCTAGCGGAACCGGACAAACATCACGGGTTGATGCCCTAAAACAAGCAGTTGTAAAAGCCAAATCGTTTGGTTTTGATTTACATGGAGCAGTGATGGCATCAGATGCTTTCTTCCCATTTCCGGATTGTGTGGAATTAGCAAATAACGAAGGAATAACGGCTGTTATCCAGCCGGGTGGCTCGATAAAAGATAAAGAATCTATCGATTATTGTGATGCTCATAATATGGCTATGATAACCACCGGATTCAGACATTTTAAGCATTAGAATATAATTAACAGATTTTTGTTTATTATTAAAACACAGATTAAAAAGAAAATAATTTTAAATATTAAATTTGTAAGAAAGCACATCATCAATTAAACCTCAAAAACACGAATGGGACTATTTAGTTTTTTAACACAAGAAATTGCCATTGACCTCGGAACAGCAAACACACTTATCATTCATAACGACAAAGTAGTTGTAGATGAACCATCAATAGTTGCAATAGACAGAATGACCGGAAAGGTTATTGCTGTAGGAAAAAAAGCTATGCAAATGCATGGTAAAACTCATGAAGACATTAAAACAATTCGACCACTAAAAGACGGTGTTATAGCAAATTTTCACGCTGCTGAACACATGATTAGAGGGATGATTAAGATGATTAACCCAAAGAAGCAATTATTTGCTCCTTCTCTAAAAATGGTTATTTGTATCCCGTCTGGAATTACAGAAGTTGAAAAAAGAGCTGTAAAAGATTCAGCAGAACACACAGGAGGCAAAGAAGTTTATATGATTCATGAACCTATGGCAGCAGCCATTGGAATTGGTATCGATGTATTAGAACCAATGGGAAATATGATTATTGATATAGGTGGTGGAACTTCAGAAATTGCAGTAATTGCTTTAGGCGGAATTGTATGCGATAAATCTATTCAAGTAGCAGGAGATGATTTCACGAATGACATTGTAGATTATATGCGCCGTCAACACAATCTGCTTATCGGAGAACGTTCGGCAGAATTGATAAAAATTGAATGTGGTTCAGCATTAACAGAACTCGATAATCCACCTGAAGATTATGCTGTTCAGGGAAGAGACTTGATGACGGGGACTCCAAAAGAAATCGTTGTATCATATAGCGAAATAGCTCATGCACTTGATAAATCAATAGCCAAAATTGAAGAAGCTATTCTGAGTGCCCTAGAAATGACTCCCCCAGAACTTTCGGCTGACATCTATAAAACGGGACTCTATCTTGCCGGTGGAGGATCAATGCTAAGAGGATTGGATAAACGAATTTCTATGAAAACCAAGCTGCCTGTACATATTGCAGATGACCCGTTGAGAGCCGTGGCTAGAGGCACAGGTATTGCGTTAAAAAACATTTCGAAACTTCCATTTTTGATGAAATAATCGTCTGAAAGAACAATAGTATCCAATGAGGAATCTAATAAAATTTTTTATAAAAAATTCATTTATTTTCCTGTTTCTGTTGCTTGAATTCTTCGCTTTTTGGATGTTAGTGATAAATAACAATTACCAAAGTTCTTCATACTTCAATTCATCAAACTATCTGGTTGGTAATTTTTATTCATCAATCTCAAACATCGGTTATTATTTCAATTTGAAAGATGTGAATAGACAACTCGCTGATGAAAATGCCAGACTTCAATCAGAGTCTATTGAATCTTATATCAAAATTTACGGTAAAATCTTTCAGATTAAAGACACCTCATATTTACAAAGCTATTCATATTCAACAGCCAAAGTTGTGAATAATACCACTAATAAACGTCAAAATTACATTACATTAGACAAAGGAAAACTAAATGCGATAGAACCTGAGATGGGAGTAATATGCCCCGAAGGAGTGGTTGGAATAGTTAAAAATGTATCCAATCAATTCAGTTCTGTTATGTCTGTCTTGCACGATAAAAATAAGATGAGTGCTAAAATAAAAAAGTCGGGCTATTTTGGCTCGCTGGTATGGAATGGTAATAATTATAGAGAAGCCCAATTGATTGATATTCCAAACCATGTTAAACTTGTTGTTGGAGATACCGTGGTAACTTCTGGATTTTCAAGCATTTTTCCTGAAAACATACTTATTGGAACCATAAAAGAATTTGAATTACCTGAAGGAAACAATTTTTATGACATCACCATTGAATTTTCAGTTGATTATAAAAAGCTTTCTCATGTTTATATTATCAAATCCTTGTTAAAAGAAGAAAAACAACGGTTGGAGCAAACCAGTCAAGAAACTAAAGAATGATACGAAATTATTTTACATACCTTTTCATGTTTATTTTATTGGTAATGACTCAATCGCTATTACTCAACAATATCGAATTTGGAGGATTTATTAATCCCTACCTATATATTTTATTGATTTTGGCTTTACCCTTTGAAACAAATGAAAATTTGCTATTGATAATCGCATTTTTCTTAGGTTTATCCATAGATATATTTAACAGCACACTTGGAATACACACATCTGCGACTGTGTTTATGGCATTTTGCAGAAAATACATCTTAAAAATTATATCTCCCAGAGACAGATACGACTTCGATGCAAAACCCAACATTCAATACATGGGAGTTTCATGGTATATGATCTATTCAATTATCTTGACTTTATGTCATCATTTATTCTTGTTTTATGTTGAAACATTTTCGTTTTCACAATTTTTTTCAACCCTTGCAAGAGTGTTGTTAAGTTCTGTATTTACACTTATTCTGATTCTAATCTCGCAATTGTTTAACTATAATCCAAATGTGAGAAAATGAACAATCTGTCCGATAGGAAAATAGTAATTGCACTGATATTCCTCGTTGTTGGATTTATATTTCTGATTAGACTGTTTAATGTTCAGGTAATTAATGATAAATACAAGTTTGATTCTGACCAAAACGTTTTGCGTGAAGTTATTCAATATCCTGCCAGAGGATTGATTTACGACAGAAACGGAAAACTATTGGTTTATAACGAAGCCGCATACGATTTAATGGTTGTCCCACAACAAGTAAAAAAAATGGACACATTAGCCTTTTGTCAGTTAATTGGAATGAGTTATGACAATTTTATTGAGAAATTTAAAAAAGCAAAAAGTTTTTCGCGTTATAAACCTTCTGTTTTTGAAAAAGAAATTTCTTCAAAATCGTATGCTTCAATTCAGGAAAAATTATTTGAATATCCCGGATTTTATACACAAACTCGTACATTAAGAAAATACCCAAGAGAAAGTGCAGCCCACTTGTTAGGATACATTGGCGAAGTAGACCAAAAAAAAGTTGACTCAGACCCTTATTACAAATCTGGAGATTACATTGGTAAAAGTGGAATAGAGCTTTCATACGAGGAATTACTCAGAGGAAAAAGAGGAATAAAACGTGTTTTAGTTGACGTACACAACCGAGAAAAAGGAAGCTACCTGAATGGAGAAATGGATACACTTGCAGTTACTGGTAAACCGGTCTTTTTAACTATTGATGTAGTTTTACAAGAATATGGTGAACAATTGATGCAAAATAAAAGAGGAAGCATAGTTGCTATTGAACCCAAAACAGGAGAAATTTTAACTTTGGTATCAGCGCCATCATACAATCCCAATCTATTGGTTGGACGTGATGTTAAAAAAAATTATCCCGTACTGAGCAAAGACTCAATAAAACCTTTGTTTAATAGAGCATTGATGGCAGCATACCCGCCCGGGTCAACATTTAAAACCATTCAGGCTTTGATTGGAATGCAAGATGGAGTAATCACTGAAAACTCCGGATTTCCATGTTTAAAAAGTAATGTAGGTTGCCATGACCATCCAACTGCAACAGATGTAGTCTCCTCTATTAAAATGTCGTGTAACCCATATTATTTTAGTGTATTTAGAAAGATTTTACTTCAAAACAAATCAACAAGTTTATTTAAAGATAGTGAAATTGGCTTGGCAAAATGGTCCAATCAAGTTAAGAAATTTGGATTAGGTATTGATTTAGGCACAGATTTACCTTCAATTAAAAAAGGTTTTATACCCGATGTTGCTTTCTACGACAGATGGTATGGAAAAGGACGTTGGGCTTTTAGTACTATTTACTCTTTGAGTATCGGACAAGGAGAAATTGGGGTAGTTCCGTTGCAAATGGCAAATTTGTCAGCAATTATGGCAAATAGAGGCTATTATTATACCCCTCATGTTTTGAAAAAAATAGAAGGCGAAAAAACTATTCCAAAACAGTTTGTAACCAAACACAGTGTTGAAATAGATAAAAAATATTTTATCCCCATTGTTGATGGTATGTATAAAGTAGTTGAAGAAGCAGGCGGCACAGCCAGAAGGGCTCATATCGATAGCATTGCAGTTTGCGGTAAAACAGGAACAGCCCAAAATCCTCACGGTGAAGACCATTCCATATTTATTGCTTTTGCCCCAAAAGACAATCCAAAAATTGCAATTGCAGTTTATATTGAAAATGCAGGGTTCGGAGGAACTTGGGCTGCACCAATTGCAAGCCTTCTAATAGAAAAATATTTAACTGGCACAGTAAAAGATTTAGAAAAAGAAAAAAGAATTTTAGAGGCAAATTTAATGGCAGTGATTCCTAAGCAAAAAAAGAAATGAGAGATCAAAGATACATATTTGCTAACGTGGATAGTATCACAGTTATTTTGTACCTGATACTCGTTTTTATTGGGTGGATAAGTATTTATGCTGCTGTTTATAACGAAGACCACCACAGCATTTTTGATATTACTCAGCGATACGGTATGCAGCTTTTATGGATTGGAGCAGCAATAGTTATTGCAGTAATTATATTGATGTTTGACGGGCAGTTTTTTCCAACTTTCGCCTATCCTATTTTTATTTTAGTAGTTCTCACCTTAATAGGAGTTCTGTTGTTTGGTGCAGAAATCAAAGGTTCAAAATCATGGTTCAAGATTGGCAGCTTTGCTCTTCAGCCGTCTGAATTTGGAAAGTTTGCAACTGCATTAGCGTTAGCCAAATATCTATCCGGACTGAATATCAAAATGAAAGATTTAAAAACCAAGATTATAGCTTCAATTATCATATTTATACCGGCTGCTTTGGTTCTATTGCAAAATGATACTGGCTCTACCTTAGTGTATTCAGCATTTGTATTTGTGCTATATCGCGAAGGTTTATCCGGTAATATACTTCTGCTTGGGCTATATGTTGCATTTTTATTTGTTATCTCCTTATTGATGCGAATTAACACGTTTAATTTTTTTGATGTCAAATTATCAGGAGATCAACTGTTGATATTAATATTAGCAGCTATTTCATCGCTTATCATATATTCAACACGCAGAATAAAAAAATTATGGATAGTAGTGGTTGGAGCATTTATTCTGTCTGCTGCCATAATTTATAGTGTAGATTATGTTTTCGAAAAAGTGCTGGAAGATCATCAATCCAAACGCATAAATGTATTACTGGGAATAGAATCAGACCCAAAAGGTGCCGGCTACAACGTTAACCAATCATTGATTGCTATAGGCTCAGGCGGATTTTTCGGTAAAGGTTTTTTAGATGGAACTCAAACCAAATTTGATTTTGTCCCCGAACAGAGTACAGATTTTATTTTTTGTACCATTGGTGAAGAGTGGGGGTTTTTAGGTTCATTTGTTTTAATATGTCTTTATTTGGGATTATTTCTGCGAATCATTTATTTGGCAGAACGCCAACGTTCTATATTTTCACGAATTTATGGCTATGCAGTAGCATCAATATTATTTTTTCACTTTCTTGTCAATATTGGAATGGCAATAGGTTTAGCTCCGGTAATTGGTATTCCCTTACCGTTTATCAGCTACGGCGGTTCTTCGCTTTGGTCGTTTACCATTTTGCTTTTTATATTTATAAAACTGGATGCCGAACGAATAAACGTATTACGATAATCAACAACTACAAATTTTTATAGCCATTTTTTGATATCAAATTTTGATTTTAACAAGCTTTCTATTTCATCAATTTTAATTCTGTCTTGTTTCATTGTGTCTCTATCGCGAATAGTAACAGTATTGTCTTCCAAAGTTTGATGGTCAATTGTTATGCAAAAAGGAGTGCCAATAGCATCTTGTCTTCTATATCTTTTGCCTACCGAATCTTTTTCGTCGTACTGACAAGAGTAATCGTATTTGAGCAACTTGATTATTTCTTGTGCCTTTTCTGGCAAACCATCTTTTTTTATAAGTGGAAAAACAGCAACTTTTATAGGTGCTAAAAAAGCTGGAATAGATAATACGGTTCTTTCGCTGCCGTCTTCTAACACTTGCTCTTGATAAGAAGCCGAAAGGATTGCCAGAAAAGTTCTATCTAAGCCCACACTGGTTTCAACTACATAAGGCACATAACTTTCGTTTTGTTCGGTATCAAAATACTGCAGTTTTTTACCCGAATGTTTTTCGTGTTGTTTCAAGTCAAAATCTGTTCGAGAGTGAATTCCTTCCAGTTCTTTGAATCCCATCGGAAAATTGAACTCTATATCGCAGGCTGCATTTGCATAATGAGCCAATTTGATGTGATCGTGAAAACGATAAAAATTCTCATTAAAACCAAGTGATTTATGCCATTTTACACGAGCATTTTTCCAATATTCGTACCACTTCATTTCATCGCCCGGACGAACAAAAAACTGCATTTCCATTTGTTCAAACTCACGCATACGAAAAATAAACTGACGAGCAACGATCTCGTTTCGAAACGCTTTACCAATTTGTGCAATTCCAAACGGAATTTTCATTCTTCCGGTTTTTTGAACGTTTAAAAAGTTTACAAAAATACCTTGGGCAGTTTCGGGTCTCAAGTATATTTTGCTTGCCGATTCGGAAACGGAACCTATTTCTGTGCTAAACATCAAATTAAACTGCTTCACGTCTGTCCAGTTTTTTGAACCAGAAATAGGGCAAGCAATTTCTAAATCTTCTATTAATTTTTTAACCCCAGCCAAGTCATCACTATTCATGCAGGTTTTAAAACGAGCATTTATTTCGTCAATTTTAGCTTGATTTCTTAGCACATTTGGGTTGGTTGCTAAAAACTGTTCGCGATTAAAAGCATCGCCAAATCTGGCTTTAGCTTTTTCAACTTCTTTTTCGTTTTTTGATTCAATCTTTCCGATATATTCTTCAATTAATACATCGGCTCGGTATCTTTTTTTGGAGTCTTTATTGTCTATTAATGGGTCGTTAAAAGCATCAACGTGCCCGGAAGCTTTCCATGTTTCTGGATGCATAAAAATTGCAGCATCGATACCTACAATATTTTCGTGCATTTGCACCATTGCTTTCCACCAGTAGTCTTTGATATTTTTTTTGAGCTCACTACCCAACTGACCATAGTCATAAACAGCGCTTAACCCATCATATATTTCACTCGATTGAAAAACATATCCATATTCTTTTGCATGTGAAATGATTTTCTTTAAATTGTCTTCGTTTGTTGTTGCCATGCGGCAAAAGTAATTGTTTTGTAGATACCTTTTGAGATATTTTTTTAATTTTTACCGTTAGTAGATTTTAGAGACAACCAATGTAACCCCCCCATCATTAAAATTCTTTTTGATATGGTTTGTTTTAATATTTAATTTCCTGTCATGATATGGTTGAAGTGGATCAATCAAACAACAGTTCTAAAAACAGACAGAAAAAACACCCACGCTTCGCAAAATTAAAAGAGCTGCAAAGCCAAGCACAAGCAGACACAATTTGCAGCACATTTAATTTTGCCCAATCGCACCCAAGCTCACCCACCACCCAACTTCTTGACAAGTATGCAGACTGTTGATAAAATCTTTAAAGTTTATTGCGACCAAATCATAAAGTCTTTTTACATTTGACAATTATTGTCAAGTTAATATTTTCAAATTGAAAACGACCGGAGAAATAATCAGAGAGAAAAGAGAGAAAAAGGGGCTGCTATTGCGACACGTTTCTGCTCAACTCGACATTGACACAGCTATACTCAGTAAAATTGAACGTGGAGAGAGAAAAGCCACACGAGAACAAATTACAAAGTTGGCTGACATACTTGAACTCGACAAAGAATCTTTGCTTATTCAATATTTGAGTGAGAAAATTCTTTACGAAATTCAAGATGAAGATTTGGGTATTCAAGCACTCAAAGTTGCTGAAAAGACAATTAAATACGGAGTAACTAAAAACAAATAAAATGGCAGAATTACTATCAATAAAAGAAGCAAGCCAGTGGGCGACAGAGTATTTGGACAAAAATGTTACTACTTCTAACATTTCCTATCTTATTCAATACGGCAGGATAAAAAAAATAGGAGACAATGGTTCAACACAAGTAATCAAAGAAGAATTGATTGAATATTACAAAGACCAAAAAAAATCGAGACAAGAAGAATGGAAAGAACAGCTTGGCAAAGATTTAAATTGGGCTTTATCATTTGAACAATACAAGGAAGCTGAAACAACAAAGCATGTTCACAGACTTCATCCATACAAGGGAAAATTTATTCCTCAGTTAGTTGAATATTTCCTTGACAACCACACAGATAAATTCAAGAAGGAAGTTTATTTCAAGCCAGGTGATATTGTTTACGACCCATTTTCAGGAAGCGGAACAACAATGGTTCAAGCGTGTGAGTTAGGTATTCATGCAGTTGGTAATGATGTATCTGCATTTAATGCAATGATTGGTAATTGTAAGGTTACAAAATATAACCTTGTTGATGTTCAAACTGAAATAGACAGAATTTCTAAAGCATTAAAATCATTTTTAGCAGACCACAAAACGCTTGAATTTGAAGACAGACTTTTAAAAGAATTGTATGTTTTCAACAACAAGTATTTTCCAGTTCCGGAATACAAATACAAAGTAAAAAGGAAGGAGATTGACGAAAAGACTTATGGTGAAGAAAAGGAAAAGGAATTTTTGCCAACTTTTGATAAACTCGTAAAGGAGTATAAAATAAAATTGCGTCAAGACAAAGAAGATTCATTTCTTGACATATGGTATACTCAACATATTCGTGATGAAATTCAGTTTGTGTTTGATGAAATAAAAAAAATTAAGAATCCCGAAA
>JADYZM010000008.1 GCA_020853105.1 Flavobacteriales bacterium
ATAATTGATTTGAAAGCAAATTTTAAGTATCCATACATTAATAATACAATATGTTAACATTAATCAGAACAAATTCAGAAAACAAAAATTTTCAAAACTTAGTATTAGAACTTGACAAAGATCTGGCAAAGAAGAATGGAGATACAAATGACTTTTTTGCACAGTATAATAAAACTGACCTTATTAAAAACGTAGTTGTTGCTTTGAATGACTATTTACCAGTTGGTTGTGGTGCAATGAAAGAATTTGACAATTCGACAATGGAAATAAAAAGAATGTATGTAACAATTGAGATGCGAGGAAAAGGTGTAGCTGTTGCAGTTTTGAATGATTTGGAAAGTTGGGCAAAGGAATTAGGTTACAAAAAATGTGTGTTAGAAACGGGCGACAAAATGCTTGAAGCAATTGGCTTATATAAAAAGAGTGGTTACAAAATCATCAAGAATTATGGACAATATGAAAATATTGAAAGTAGCATTTGTTTTGAAAAAGAGCTGTAATTGACCTTGTTAAATAGAGAAAAAACAGTCCAAAAATAATTATGAAAGAAATACATCATTTAAACTGCGTAAAAATTATTTCACCAATTAACGATAATGTTTGCGGACATTGTTTGTTAGTAAATGAAAATGGAAGGCTTATTCTTATTGACACGGGTATTGGACTATTAGATACCCTAAACCCATCTGAAAGAATTGGGCAACAATTAATTGAGCTTGTAGGTTATCGTTTTGACGAAAATCAAACTGCGGTGCGGCAAATAGAAGAATTAGGGCTAGACCCTAAAAACGTAACAGACTGTATCATCTCACATTTAGACAATGATCACATTGGTGGATTAGCAGATTTTCCCTCAGCGACGGTTCACGTTAGTGAGGAAGAATTAAACAATTTCCATTCAAACAATCCAAGATATTTGGAACTCCCTTTGGCACATATGCCAACCATTAAGACGTACCAGAAATCAGATGTCAATTGGTTCGGTTTTGAAGCAAGAAAAATTAGTGCCAACATTGAAACTGAAATTTATCTTATTCCTCTCTTTGGGCATACGCTTGGACATTGCGGTGTTGCACTAAAAACAGACAACAATTGGCTGTTTTATATAGCAGACGCATACTATATGAAAGTGGAACTTACAAATGAGAAGCACCCAGTAAATGAGTTAGCTAAAATGCGAGCAGACGACAATAATTTGAGATTAACAACACTAGGTAAAATTCGTAAACTTGCAATTGACCATCCAGAAATTGAAATTTTTGGATATCATGACATTGAAGAATTTAAACTTTATAAAAATTAACAGCACCTTTGCCAGCCCCTGAAAAATGTCGATTCAGTGATTAATTCAAGTTGTATGATTTTTTTTAAATATGTATGAGTTACCATAAAACAGAGCGCAAAATGCTTTAGACATGCATTAATGCAAAGGCAATATTTTGGGGTTATTTACGCTGGAAAAGCAGAAAATAAAATTGACAATCAAACAAGAATAAATATGAGCACACAAAATTTTGCTAAAGAGTGGATCAATTCCTGGAATTCACATAACCTCGAAGAAATACTATCGCACTATTCTGAGGATATTGAAATTACAACCCCTATGATTAAATTAGCCACCGGTAGTGATACGGACATTTTAAAAGGAAAGGAAAATGTGGCAAATTATTGGAAAAGAGCACTGGATAAAATACCCAGCCTTCACTTTGAGTTGTATGATGTAACCTATGGTGTTAATTCCATTGCTATATACTATAAGTCAGTAATGAATAAAAAAGCAATTGAAGTGATGTTTTTTGACCAAAATGGGAAAGTAAACAAAATGTTTGCTCATTATACAGAATAACAACTATTTCTCAACAATGTATTTGCAAATGCAAAACTTAAGAGGTTTCGTATGAACCTTTAAACGGTTAACTTTCGTTTTCCGGCTATATAGTAGTGAAATGCATCCAGCGCATATCCTAATCGTAGGGGGCAACATAAAATGAAACAATAAAGATTTAAAAAATGACAGTTGCAGACTTTCCAATTATAAGGATAGATAGACTTTTACTAAGGCAATTTGTTGATAGTGATATAGAAAATGTTTACAAAGGACTTTCAGACCCTGAAATTATTAAATATTACGGAGTTAGTTATAAAACGCTTGAAGACACCAAAGCTCAAATGCGTTTTTTTTCAGACTTAGAAAAAGAAGGGACAGGTATTTGGTGGGCAGTATGCTCATTAGACAACAAAACATTTTACGGTGCAGGCGGGCTAAACAGTTTAAGCAAAGAACACAAAAAAGCAGAAATCGGTTTTTGGCTTTTGAAAGAGTTTTGGGGACAAGGTGTAATGACAGAAGTAATGCCAGTAATTTGCAATTACGGTTTTGACAACTTAGGACTACATAGAATTGAAGGGCTTGTTGAAACAGACAATTTGAACTGTAAAAACGCAATGAAAAAACTTGACTTCAAGCACGAAGGAACAATGCGAGACTGTGAAATTAAAAACGGAAAATTTATAAGTTTGGACATTTACGCTAAACTGAGAAGCGAATGAAATCAGACGACCGAAAAGAATGCCGAACCGATAACAGGCGTTTGGCTCAATAGCGGGTGACGTGGTTAATTGAACATTCTACCTCGCATCAACTTTTGTGGTATGTTGACAGTTTTGAGCTCCGAAATCCGCCACTGCGCCAAGCGCCAAAACGTTATGTGCAACCTTAGCCGAACATGAACAGACAGAAAATATGGAACATTTAGACAGAAAAAAACATTGGGAAAACATCTATCAGACCAAAGAACTGAAAGATGTAAGTTGGTATCAACCGACCC
>JADYZM010000009.1 GCA_020853105.1 Flavobacteriales bacterium
AGAATCTTTTGAACAATTTTTTAATAATTTTCAGAACTTTTTCTCCTTTTCCAAAAAATCATTTTTTGTTCAACCTTTTTTACTTTATTTGAAAAAATAAATAGAGTTTTTAGACAGACTGCCGTTGTATGCAAGTTAAAAGAAGCCAATACGCTAATTTAGAGAGTGTTTCACACACTCTAAATTATATTTCTTCGCACTTGTATTATCTGCCTTTTGAGGTAGGTAAAACGGTTTGACCATAATAAAGGTAAAAAATATGAAAAAAAACACATTTAAATTAACACTGCTGACAGCTATTCTTGGAATAGGCTGTACTGCAAACGCTCAAAACTGGTTAACAGGTGGAAACTCTGCAATAGGAACAGAAAAACTTGGAACTACCAATGCCTATGACCTCAATTTCTTTACAAACAACAGCCAAAGACTTACACTAAAGGCGGATGGTACTTTCGGACTTGGTATCATTGCTCCCAGAGGTTGGCAAGAAATTGTATATTGTCCTACATTAGGAGGTATTCAAAATGGGCTTATCGTTACCAAAAACAACTGCCAAAACAATTGGTCGGCTGCTGACCCTGCTTTAGGCGATTTTATTGGGGGTGGAATTGTAGAAGCTGACACAGGACAAGGCGGTGAAGGAAATACAACTTTTACAGTTCCATTTAGTTTTCTAACAGGACATTCAACTAATTTAACTACTCCGCTTTATTCTTCAAATGGTCCTTTATTTTGGGTTAGAACTGAAGACCCTCATCCAAGTCCGTTTTATTCAGGTCCTGCAAAATTCGATACAAAAATGATAGTAATGCCTGACGGTAGTATAGGTATTAATATTGCTCAACCAAGAGCTGCTTTAGATGTTAGAGGAAGCCAAATTCCTAACCGCCCTGCTGCTATATTCGGCTCCAGAGCCATAGGAACTGGTGGTGCTACCGGTCCTAATGGTTTACTTCAATATTACACACAGCAAATTCAAATAGTTCCCGTTCTGAAAATTAACGGCTATAACAGAATAAGTCAGGCAAACGATCAAGGTATTTTTTTTAGTGATGGTAAAGGTACTGAGGGGGCTAACTTAAATGGTGCTTTAATCCTTGCTCCTTGGTCAAATAATAATGACTCAACGGTAGGTGGAATGAGAATGGATAAGTTCGGAAATACTGAATTTCATGGGACATTACGTACTACAAAAATAAAAGTAGATGCAAAGTGGTGGAGTGATTTTGTATTCGCCCCTGAATATAAATTAATGAACCTTTCTGAGCTTGAAAAATATATTATAAAAAACAAACACCTACCAAATGTCCCTAGCGAATCCGATATACTGAAAAATGGTATTGATTTGGCAAATATGCAAGCTATTCAGCAACAAAAAATAGAAGAATTAACTTTGTACATTATTCAACTTCAAAAGCAAATGGAGGCTATGAAGGTGGAATTGGATGAACTTAAACAATAAGGTTATGAAAAATTTAAAATATTTATTCTTTTTTATCTCATTTTTTTTTATTGCAACACTCAACTCTTGCAAGGAAGACTGTAATGACCCTACAAACCCAGACTGTAAAAACTATGACCCCTGCTTGGGGAAAGAACCCGCTAATGCAGATTTTGGAATATACGAAGTAATCGGGGAAGGTTATAGGTTTGAACATATCTTGGACGAAACGGATACAATATTAAGTCGAAACGGGGTAGTATTTAAACCAAAAAAGGATTACGATAAAGTTACTTGGATTTTGGGTGCTGAAACTATTTCAACTACTGAATTGTATCGCGATAGATTTCCAAACGGATGGATAAATGTAACCATGATTGCAGAAATGAATTCGCATCCATGTTTGAAACAAGAGCAATTAAGAGACACTCTCACCAAACGATTTTTCGTAGTTCCATTTAAAAGTGATAGTACTTCATTGAAAAATAGCCCGTGGTGGGGTACTTGGGAAGGCTCTGATACCGATAACCCAAATGAAAAATATATTGTAACATGGGGTTATAATAATGGGTTTAATTCCCCTTGGCTCCATTTTGCAGGATTGCCTAAAGGTACACCAAAGCAAAATCAATTTTACCAAAACAAAGTTGAAGTGGCTTGGGATGTTTTTTCATACCCTGGTTATAATATGCTTTGGGTAATTAATGAATATAATAATCATCGAGTTTTTGGGTGCTTTGCAATTAATGCAATATGTATTCGGAGTAATAATAACTTAACAATTGAATACAAATTCAATAACACTCCTTACCAGCATTTTTTGAAAGGGGAAGAACAGATAATGGATCCCATAGAATGGATTAATAAAAAATGGGTTGGACACAAAATTTCCAATCAAGTAATCACACAATAAAATAAAATTAAAAATGAAAAAAATAATAATAATGATAACCATACTGACACAAGCTTTGTGTACTATGGCTCAATCTTCCTATTGTTGGGAGAATATAAACACATCAACTACTGACTGGAGAGTGTCTGGATCCTCCAACACATGGAATTGGACACAAGAATTTTATCAGGATATATTCTTGAGCAATGGAAGCAATTCTCCTATACAACGTACTAATATTAAATCACCATACTGGGCTCCTCAATCCTCGGTAAATGACAATCGTACCCTATTTGAATTCCGAAAAACAAATCAAGTTGGTCTCAAGGATTTTCAACCTGAAGATGGATGGGAGTTATTGGTTAAAAACTTTGGTAGTGCTACTTTAGGTGTAAGTTATCCATTTTTTGCACTATATAATAGGTATAGTGGCAGAGTGAGGGCTTTTTTATTAATTCCTGAGCAATTCGGGAGTCCTCAAACAGGGGCATTTTTACATACCACCTTTTCTGCTGATGCAAGACGAACTGCCTTGTACCAACACATGCAGCCGATTGCTCAGCCTGTAATTAATTTTCAAAACTTAGATGCTTCTATTCCAAATGAGTTTGCAAATGCCTATGACTATTGGGTATTTGCTGAATTTACAGTTGCTTATGATCCTTGTACATGTGCTGATTTAGGAGAACAGAATCCGATTGATTCTAAGATTTTTTTTCAGTTTTTTGTGATTGACGAATCTACCATTAACGCCACAATCACAGGCTCTTTAGCTGAAAAAGTAACTGAAAATAACGCCCCTGCTTCCGGTGAACCTTCTTTCGCTTTGAATGATATTATAGGCGATGTTGATAAATTAGTTAAAGCAGGTCAAAAAGGTTATAAGGAATGGGGTAAGTATGAAACCACCTTTAATAAATATTTAAAACAGTTTACAGATTCAAGCTACCGCGATAAACTTTGGAAATCCATAGATACGCTGCAATACACAGACCCATACTTTTATTATGATCTAATAGATGAAGTATTTGTCAATAAATCTACTGTAAATGTGAATCGTACTAATTTCATGAATGGTACTTTATTAATGAATCCTGAAAAACTTGTTGTATATGGTGATGAAACCGATTTTCTAACCAGAAACTATAGCAAAATAAAAGGAGTAGCAAGTATTTTGCCTTATGTTGGAACCGCCATCGGAGTAATAGATTTGTTGGTAAGCGAAGGTGATAATAAAACGACTGCATCAAAAAAAGGACCAACAGTATTTGAAGCAAACTTAATAATGGATGGTAAGTTGAAATCTACTTCACCACTACCAGCAAATGAATTTTTCACACCAGGTTTTACAACAAACAATTCTCAGAATTTTATACCGACATACAACAATATTTTGGGTGTTTTTAATGTTCTTGAGTTGCCCAAGTTTGAATATTTTGAAATTAAACCCAACCTAACAATCATAACATCGGACGGGTTAAATGTAGATTTACGAAATCTGTGTGAAAAAAATTATAGTAATTTTCATAACTTGGATGGGGCAAATAATGTTGTATTTAAACAATACAAACCAACATCTACATTAAAATATATTGTTAATCCTGCATCTGAACTTGAAGTGGTGAGCGTTGAGGCTGCACTGATACTTGAATATTCTGGCAAGGATGCATTGTTTATTCAGAAACCATCACAATATAGCAATCTTAAAGCCATTCCTTATTATGATGCTATAACATCTCCAGACAGAAATGATACAGCATTTTATATTGGTTGGGGTTTGGATTCTAATACAACTATTTTACCCAAATTTGAATACATTGGTAGCGGTGCTTTGGCTTCAGGATTTTATTTAAATAATGATGGAAGGCTTAGTACTTTATCAGGTACTACTGCTGATTATCTAATACCTATTGATAAACCCGGTAGTGCAACTGTGGGAAGAATAAAAAGCATTGAGTCAAGTTCAAATCTTGTCTTAGATTATGCAAATTCGACTTATCCAAATGTTGATTCATCTATAATTAGATTCAGAACCGAATACCTTCCCGTTACCTGTTTCGATAGGCACAGTTTAACATTATTAGGCAACAATAATTTGGGTAAAATTTACACGAAACTATACGTCCGATTAAAACACAAAACAGACAATAATGTTAAACCTATAACCATGGTACTAACCTATGATATTACCCCGCAATTAGCATCTGCCGTTAAGTCATCAAGCGAAGGTAGCTACGATGCCAAAATTTGGGGTAAAAATTGGACAACAAACAATCGTTGCTGTTGGAAATGTGAAACAGGATTCGAATTCGTTTCAGCAGAAATTTCAGATTTTTTCTATAATGGTGATTTTAGAATAACCTCTTCTCCATTTCAACAAGAATTCTTTGAGCAAAAAAATGTAACATATGCTGGTGAACAGTATTTAACCGTGTTAGGTGACTTGGCTATTCCTAACAATGCTTTTGTGCCTCAAAACTCAATAATTAAGGCTGTTGGCAAGATTACATTTGGATCAAATATTAGTATTGGTTCTGGAAGCGAATTTTATTCAGAAAAAAAAGTAGATATATCCAGCGTAACTACAATTTTTCCATCAGTATTATTTGAGATTGTAAGTTTCAATTCTATAAAATACAACTGTACAAATTACAACTACGCGGAAAGTCACTTAAGTAATGATTCAATAGCCTCATTTTGTAATTCAACTCCATACAGACAGCTATCTGTTTTATTCAAACGCAATCAAGAAAATAATAAACAAAATAAAAAAATTTACAACGGAAAGTTAGATTTTAATGTTTATCCTAACCCGAGTTCAGGAATATTTAATTTAGTACTGAATCAAACTTCTGAGAATTTGAGGTTTGAAATCATGGATGTTAATGGTTGCCTAATTTTTACTGGTTCAAAAAACAATCAAACCGAATCTATTGAAATCGATGCATCTATATTACCAGCAGGAGTTTATTTTGTTCGATTATATTCAGGTATAGCTAAAATTGGCATTAGAAGAATGGTAAAACTTTAGATACATCAAATACACTTTGGGTGGCTATCAGCCCAAACAATATCTTTAGCCACCCAAAGAGCATTTGAAGGCAAAATAAAAATAACCTGTATACAACAGCACCTACAAAAAATTGGCGGTTCAGTGGTTAATTGAAGCTTTGTGCTTCGTATCAAGTTCAGTGGTGGCAGACAGTTTTGTGCTTCGAAATCGCCAACTTCTTGTAGCTGCAAAACGTCAAACTGTCTAAAAACTCAAACTTTTTCTTTATAAAATGTGGAATAGTTCCGTATCCAAAAAAGTGGTATTGATTGAGATATGCAGTATTTTTATACCATGAACTTTATACAAGGACAAAGCAG
>JADYZM010000010.1 GCA_020853105.1 Flavobacteriales bacterium
AATAATTTTAACAACGAATAAAATATATATTTTTTAGAATCATGAAAATTAATAAAATAGCCATAGGTAGCGACCATGCAGGTTTTGAATTGAAAGAAAAAATAAAAATACATTTACAATTAAAAGGATTTGAAATTGTTGATTTTGGACCCAGCTCAGCAGAAAGAACAGATTATCCGGATTATGCTCATCCGGTGGCAAAATTTATTACTGATGATTTATCCGGCAACACATTTGGTGTTTTAATTTGTGGAAGTGGAAATGGAATTAATATGACGGCTAATAAACACCAACAAATAAGAAGTGCATTGTGTTGGATGTATGAAATAGCAGAACTTGCAAGACAACATAACAATGCTAATATTATTACTTTACCCGCACGGTATATAACATTTGAAGAAGCTAAAAAATGTGTTGATATATTCTTTTCTACTGATTTTGAAGGTGGAAGACACACCGAAAGAGTTAATAAAATATCATGCTGTTAATTATTAAAACATATATTATAGTGGAGTTTCTTAATATTTACTTAATAATGATTTAAAAATAAGAAAACACAAGTCCAAATTATTGACAATACCTTTGTTGCCGTAATTAAATTAATAAAAATTGAAAAAAAATATAAAATTTAGATTTAGTGGATTTGCCCTATTGTTTTCATTTCCTCTGCTTTCATTCTCACAAGAAATCTCCAAAAATAAATTTGGAAACGGTATCATTAATTCTGTTGCCGCTGACAGCTCATGGAGTGCAAAGCTAGGGGTAAGAATACAATCGTTATATGCCGGAGAATGGACAATGAATGACACAGCCGGAATAACTACAGGAAATTCTGAATTTTCATTGCGAAGAGCACGTTTAAAAATAGAAGGTTTTGCATATCACCCGAAGTTTACCTACAAATTTGAGTTAGGATTCAGCAATCGCGAAATAGCCGTACAAAACACCCAAAACAAAACCAACCAAAGCCATTTATTAGAAGCAGTTGTTCGTTGGAATTTTTACAAAAACCTTACACTGTGGGTTGGACAAACAAAAATTCCTGTTAACAGAGAACAAATAATATCAACAGCAGATATGTCATTTACCGATAATTCTTTGCTTCGAAAGGAATTTAGCATTGATAGAGACATGGGCTTTCAACTCAGACACCACTTTAAGTTTTTTGATAAATTTAATGTAAGAGAAGCGTTTGCTGTTTCACAAGGAGAGGGAAGGAGTGCTCCTGCCGATAATCTTGGTGGATACCAATTCACTGGTCGTTTAGAGTTGTTGCCATTAGGTTTGTTTGAGAAAAATGGAGATTATGTAGGAATTGATTTTGTTAGAGAGCAAAAACCAAAAATTTCTCTTGCAGCTTCATTTGATGCAAACAATAGAGCGGTAAAACAAAAAAGTAATATTGGTAAATATTTGGTTACCGATAAAGGTTTTTTTGAAACGGATATTTATACCCTAACTTTTGACGTATTTTTCAAATATAAAGGATTTACTTGCCTTACCGAGTATGCAGCTAGAGAAGCCGAACAAGCCATATCAAAAAATAGTGACGGCTCTAAAACCGGAATAAATGTAAATGTTGGAAAAGCCGCAAACACACAGTTGGGATATTTGTTTAAAAACAATTGGGAAATAGCCACTCGTTTTACGTATCTTCAGCTAGATAAAAAAATTACAGGACAGGAAATCAACAGACAATATACGCTGGGGGTTTCGAAGTATCTGGTTAATACGAAATTAAAAATACAGTCGGACATCAGCTATCTTGATGTACAAAATAGCAAAGACAATGAAATTTACTGGAGATTTATGCTAGACATTCAGTTTTAGTATGAACTGAATTTTTGTTTAAGTTCGATTCCCTCGTTAAATGTTTTATAAAAAGGTAAATTTGTTCGAAATAATTCGATTCAAAATTTATTTTTATGAGGTATGCTTTTTTAGGTTGGCTATTCGTTGCTTTGTTTTCAACCGTTTCAGCTCAAGAAACTTTTATGGTAAACGGAACACACAATAAAAATCAAAATTATTATGTGTTTAAAAATGCTATCATATTTATTGACTATCAAACCAAAATTGAGAATGCAACTCTTATAATCAAAGAAGATAAAATTGTTGAGGTTGGTCCATCAAATACCATAAAAGCTCCAAAAAACTCTGTAGTTTTTGATTTGAAAGGAAAATATATTTATCCCTCTTTAATAGACCTTTACTCTGATTATGGCATTCCAACAGAAGAAAGCAACAGAAAACCTCAATTTTCACAGCAATTCGAATCCGATAAAAAAGGAGCCTATAATTGGAATCAAGCAGTACACCCAGAAGTTGAGGCTGGACAGCTTTTTGAAGTAAATGAAAAAAAAGCCGACGAACTTAGAAAATTAGGATTCGGAACGGTTTTAACCCATAAACAAGATGGAATAATAAGAGGAACCTCTGCCCTGGTTACTCTTGTGAACGACAAAGCAAACGTTGCAATGGTTTTTGATAAAGTTTCCAATCACTTGTCGTTTAATAAAGGAACCTCAACACAAGACTACCCGGGCTCATTGATGGGCTCAATTGCTTTGATTCGCCAAACCTACTATGATACCGACTGGTATTCAAACAAACAAAATCGTTCAGAATATAATATTTCGTTAGCAAAAATGAACGAAAATAAAATTTTACCATCAATTTTTGAAACTCACAGCAAATTAGATGTGTTGCGAGCCGATAAAATTGGCGATGAATTTAAAATACAATATATTTTTAAGGGTTCCGGTGATGAATACGAAAGAATTTCAGAGATAAAAGCAACTGGTGGAAAGCTGATAATTCCTGTTAACTATCCTGAAACGTATGATGTTTCTGATGTTTTTGCATCGAACATGGTTTCTTTTGGTGAGATGAAAAATTGGGAATTGGCACCATTTAACTTGGGCATTGTTGCAAAAAATCAAATTGATTTTACGATAACCACTTCCGGATTAAAAGAATTAAAAACATTTTATCCAAACGTAAGGAAAGCAATTAAAAGTGGGCTGCCCGAAAAAGAGGCTCTCAAATCACTTACCTATTCTCCAGCACAATTTATCGGTGTTTACAATGTTGTGGGAAGCCTTGAAAAAGGAAAGTTGGCCAATTTTATTATTTCTTCGGGTAATTTATTTGACGAAAAAAATACGATTTACGAAAATTGGATTAAAGGAATTCGTTACGAAATCAATGATTACAATATGCCGGATATCAGAGGAAATTATAATTTGAAAATTGATTCCAAGATTTATTCCCTTGTAGTTAAAGGAGAATTTGATAAACCCTCTGCGGAAATTGAAACGATAACCAAAAGCGACAGTGGAAAAATAGATACCAATAAAATTTCTGTCAATTTAAAGTTACAAAACAACTCAATCTCTTTAAGTTTTAATCCAAATGATGATTTTTCTAAAAATACCATTCGGCTAAGTGGTTATGTAAATCACAATGCCGTAGTTTGGGAAGGAAAAGCCCAATTGTCTGATGCTGAATGGAAAAATTGGTCTGCTATAAAAGGAGAAAATAGTAAAGACGAAAAAAATAAGAAAGACACCTCTCAAACAGACTCACTAGTGGTGCCAGCTATTTATTTCCCAAACATGAGCTTTGGTTTTGATTCGATTCCAAAAGCAAAAACCATATTGATAAAAAACACCACCGTTTGGACCAATGAAACAGATGGAATATTAAAAAATACGGACGTATTGCTGAAAGATGGAAAAATTGCTCAAATAGGTAAGGAAATTGTTGCAGAAGGAGCTGAAATAATTGACGGAAAAGATAAGCACCTGACCCCGGGTATTATTGACGAGCATTCTCATATTGCAATTAGCGGCGGTGTTAACGAATGTACACAAGCAGTTACGGCAGAAGCAAGTATTGCTGATGTAATTGATTGTGATGACATTAACATTTATAGGCAACTTGCTGGCGGTGTTGTTGCGGCACAATTGCTACACGGCTCGTGTAACCCTGTTGGTGGACAGTCAGCAATCATAAAATTAAAGTGGGGAAACAATCCCGAAGAAATGAAAATAAAAAACAGCGATAAGTTTATAAAATTTGCTTTGGGTGAAAATGTAAAACAATCTAACTGGGGACCCTATAGTAGATCTCGGTTTCCGCAAACAAGAATGGGAGTTGAACAAGTTTATTATGATGCATTTATCCGTGCAAAAGAATATCAAGAAAAATGGGATAATTACACAAAACTATCACAAAAGCTAAAATCAGAAAGAGAATCACCTCGAATTGATTTGGAGCTAAAAACACTCAATGAAATACTCAAAAAAGAACGCTTTATATCTTGCCATTCCTATGTGCAATCAGAAATCAATATGCTTATGCACGTAGCTGATTCGATGGGTTTTAAAGTAAATACATTTACTCACATTTTGGAAGGATACAAACTGGCAGATAAATTGAAAATGCACGGATCTGGCGGCTCAACTTTTTCTGACTGGTGGGCATATAAGTTTGAGGTAAATGATGCAATACCATACAATGCTGCTATTTTGCATAATCAAGGAATAACAACCGCAATAAATTCTGACGACGCTGAAATGGGAAGACGGTTAAATCAGGAGGCTGCAAAAATTGTTAAATACGGAGGGGTTAGTGAAGAAGATGCGTTGAAAATGGTAACTCTTAATCCAGCTAAATTATTACACTTGGATAGTACAATGGGCAGTATTAAGGTGGGAAAGAGTGCTGACATTGTGTTATGGACAGAAAACCCTCTGTCTATTTACGCAACAGTGGATAAAACCATAATTGAAGGCGTGGTCTATTTTGACAGAGCTATTGATGAACAAATGCAATCAAAATTTGCAAAAGAAAAATCAGCAATTGTTGAGCAAATGTTAAAAAACAAGAAAGAAGGGGCTGTAACACAAAAGCCTAAAAACAAACGAAAACAAACCTATCATTGCGATACTGTTGGTAGTTTAGATTAACAAATTAAAAGAGAAACAAAATGAAAAACCTATATAAAATAGTAGTATTTGTAATTGTTATTTTAATCCAAATTAAAAGCGAGGCTCAAACAGAGTCACCGGCACCAAAACAAGCCAAATCTGTTTTGTTGTTGGGCGGATTTGCACATATCGGAAATGGTACTGTTATTGAAAACTCGGCAATTGGTTTTGTGGGTGGTAAACTTACTTTGGTTGCAGATGCAAGAACAATAAAACTCCAAGCAAATGCATTTGACACAACAATCAATATTCATGGAAAACACGTTTATCCGGGTTTTATTGCTCCAAATTCTACTTTAGGATTAATTGAAATAGATGCGGTTAAAGCCTCAGACGACCAAGCTGAAGTTGGAAGTTATACCCCTCATGTTCGTTCAATTATTGCCTATAATACGGAGTCAAAAATTACAACTACAGTTAGAAGCAATGGAGTTTTGATGGCACAAGTAACGCCCAGGGGAAATGTAATTTCCGGAACATCATCTGTTGTTCAGTTGGACGCATGGAATTGGGAAGATGCAGCTTATAAATTAGACGATGGTATCCATGTTAATTGGCATAAAATGTATAATTCATGGACAGGAAAACCTAACGAAAAATATCAAGACGGAGTAAATGAGTTAAAAAGATTTTTTACAGATGCTTCTGCCTATTCAAAAGAAAAAAATTATTCTACCAAAAATCTCCGTTTTGAGTCTATGAGAGGGTTGTTTGATGGCAAACAAACCTTATTTATTCATACTAATTTTTCTAAAGAAATTATAGATGCAATATATTGTTTTAAAGAAATTGGTGTTAAAAAAATGGTAATTGTTGGGGGATATGATGCGTGGCTTGTGGCTGATTTATTGAAAGATAACAATGTTGCTGTTATGTTAAAACGCGTCCATGATTTGCCGTCTGGCGAAGATGAAGATGTATATTTTCCTTATAAAATGGCTAAAAAACTTTTTGATTTGGGCGTTTTGTTCTGTTTGGAAAATTCAGGCGATATGGAAGCAATGGGAACCCGAAACCTGCCCTTTTATGCAGGAACAACCGTCGCTTACGGATTAAACAAAGAAGAAGCTCTTAAATTGATTACGTTAAATACAGCAAAAATTTTAGAGATTGATTCAACTTGTGGAAGCATTGAGCCAGGAAAAGATGCTACTTTTTTTATTTCAACCGGTGATGCTCTAGATATGAGAACAAACAATGTTGAACAGGCATATATTCAAGGCAGAAATATTGATTTAGAAAATCACCAAAAACAACTGTATAAAAAATACAGCGGAAAGTATTTAAACAAATAAAAAAAGCCCGAAAACTTTCGGGCTTTTTAATGATAAAATATCAAGCTATTAGTTTACAGTGGCAGTTTTTGATTGTACTGTTTCGTTTCCGAAATAAGTATCTTTTCCACTTATATCTTTGTTTGTAAATGTATAAGCTGCAACTTGTATTACTGTAGAACCTGTGTTTAATCCACTAAGTTCGCTAGAGCTAAATGTACAAGATGTTGCATTTCCAGCTAATGTTTTAGTTACTGAGCCCACCAAGAACATTACAGAATCAGCTCCAGTAACTGTATTTACAGTTAAAGTATAGCCGCTTGATTTAGTAATAGTAGTAGAACTTGTAATTTCACTAACCGTTGGAAAGTTTAATGTAACAACTTCAGTGAAAGCACTAAAACCATTGTTACCAGTAACATCCCAAGTAACACCTGATGAAAAATCAATACCTGTTGGATTTGATGTTCCTGGCGTGTTGTTGTATGAATTGTTAGCGTTTTTAGTTAATACTGTAGTGTTTAATTTTACAGTTCCGGCATCAACCATTGTGGTTGTCCCATTATTAAATGCAGCAACACCTAAACCCACTGTAGTTGTTACGGGAGGCATACCGGGTATGGTTGTTACAGATAATGATTTAATTGCCCATAGTGAAGCATCGGCTCCAATAAAGCTTGGACTCGTATTTCCCGTTGGATTTCCCGTTGGTGTTGTTGGCGTTGGTGTTGGTGTTGGTGCAGGTGTAGCTGCTTCTTCGTCTTTTGAGCAAGAAAATAGAATACTTGTACTCAAGGCGAACATTATTAATACATTTTTTTTCATTTTTTCATTTTTTTATTGGTTTGAAAGTCAAATTTATATAAAATTAGTATTCGATAGAATACGTCATATTTCGTATAATAAAAAAACCCCGAATTTTCGGGGTTTTTATTTTGTTAAATTGTTGTTAATGAGCTCCAATTTTAAACTTTATTGTAAAATAATCGTCTATTGTTTTGTCACCAAGACTGTCGAAAAATTTACCAGACCCGTATTTTATATCATATAAAGTTCTGTCCACTTTTAGTTCAGCAAAAGCAGCTAACTTTCCCTCTTTAACATCAATTTTTGCTGAAAATTCAATAGGTTTTGTAATTCCTTTAATTGTTAAATTACCTGAAACTGTTGAAAAACCGTCTTTTCCGGGAGCTATTTTTATAATATCCAGAGTAGCTGTTTTGTTGTTTTCTATATCAAAAAAATCTTTTGAATTCAAATGACCAACTAATTTTTGATTCAACTCACCGGTTAAATCAGCACAAGTAATTGTAGTCATGTCTATTATTACTTTTCCTTTCTCCAATTTACCGTCGTGCAGTTGAAATGTTCCTTCTTTGATAGAAATGCCACCGTTGTGCTGACCAGTAACTTTTTTACCTATCCATTCAACAGAACTAATCGAATTGTTGATTTTTATTTCCGTGTTGTTGTGTGCTTTTGTTCCTAATACTGTTGATAAAACCAGGGTAGCACTTAAAATTATTTTTCTCATGGCTGTTTGTTTTTTAAATTACATCGCAAATATATGTATATACATTTAATGTAAGTACAAATTAACAAAAAATTAACGAATATATTTTTATAAGTAACAGACTGTTAGCGATTTAAATTATTTGTAAGGATTAAAAAGCATAACCCACAGTAAGTTTTACTGTAAAATTATCACTATGTTTGGGCAATTGGTAGGGACCATAACGATAATAGCCAGCAACCCCAAATGAGGTAAAATTTGCTTTTACCAAACTATTTAGAGCAATGCCGGATTCATAATATCCATGCTCCATGGTTTTAAAATCCACCCCCGCATGATTGGTTTCATTTTTTAATGATCCAAAACCAATATTAGTTATCAGAGCAAGTTTGGGCTGAAATTTTTTGGTTTTGAACAGCAAGTTTTCAAAGCTGTGAATCAGGTGAATGTTTGAAAATTTATCAGAGAAAAACTCGCAAGGAAACATTGTTTCAAACGCCAGCTCAGATGCTGCAAGGAAAGAACCTTTTACAAATAAACCGATTGAACTGTTTAGTTTTTGAATGGGAGCATCACCCACAGTTATTCCGGATTCAACGTAAAAACTGAAAACACCCATATTTTTTAATTGGAATTTCTTTTCGGTTAATAGGGTGATTCTTGTGTAGTCAAACTGTCCGTAATCATTGTTTAATCCTTGGGCAATTCGTGCATAAATTATAGGATATGGAGTTGGTTTGTTGTATCTGAAATTACTGGATTGAACAATTTTTTGTTTAAAAGCGTATTTAAATTCTGCGCCAATTTCATTGAATAAATAGTTCTTGTCGTGCAGCCACACATTATCACTTATTTTATTCATGAAATAATAGCTATTAGTAACATCAATGCTTTCTTGGTTTGCAAAAAGATAAACTCCAAGATAGCGCAAGGTTCTAAACCGAAGCCTAGTTTCTATCTTTTCGTTTTGATTCATTCTGCTCATATAAAAGAATCGGTTCCCTGCAGTGCTCATGAGTGGAATTTTATAGGTGTAAAACCTAACAGTTCCAGGTTCAACAACATCTTTTTGGTAAGAAAAATTCAGTTCTAAGTCGTAATTTCTGTACAGAAAAAAATTAACATCTCCGCCAAACTTAAAAGCATTGTCTTTTACTCCATAAGCTCCGTAACCACCAATACTAAAGAACTTTGAAAGTTTTCTATTGGTATGAAGTCCGGCTCCAAATCGAAAACCTTCGTAGTCGTTGTAGTTTAAGAATTTATCTAAGTCTAAATCAACGTATCCCCATTTTAATTTACCAGATAAAAGTGTTTCTAAGGTTGAAAGGGTTCTGTCGAAATTTTCGGCTTTGCCAATACTATCAATAACATGATAGGTGTTTCTGTCTTTTGTTGAAAGTGTGTCAACCCTATATCTATTCCAAAATTCTTCGTCTTTTTTAGTAACATCATCAGCCACTTCGGTTTCAACAATTCCAAATTCTTTCTTTTTTAAATCGGGGTTAATATCAATATTTTTTAAATACGATTTTCCTATCCCCAACATTTGTAAATTGTTTATATAGGCATTTTTAAAAAGAATAGTTGTGTTTAATTGAACGGGAAACCAACTGTTTTCAACTTTCTCGTATTGTTGTTGAATTTTTATTGTAAACATTTCTGATTCTTCGTTGGGCTCAGCAATTACATTTTGTAAAGCATATCCATCGGTATTTATATAGAGCAATCCCTTTAGTCCGGTAAAGTTTTTCCCTTTTCTGGGGCGGAAGGAAATAACAAACACGGTATCGATTCCTGAAAAAGAAGTATCTTCAATCAAAAAAAAGTATTTATCCGGGCTGTTAACGCTTATTGGGTTTAGGTATGAATTGCCAGCAACTTTAACCATTTCTGTATAAAATGAAAACGATTGCAGCTCTGTTGCAATCAATGAAAAGGTATTGTTTTGTAATCCTGATACTCTCGATGCCAATATTTTTTCGTAGCTTTTATCGGGCAGCATGTATTTTCTCTCTGTAACCGACTCCATCAAAAAAATGTGTTGTTTTTCAAGAATATCGACTGTTCTGCGAGTAATTGACTCTTGTTCTTTCAGTTTTTCAGGATTGTTTATCAACGAACTATCAACATTCCCGGTAATAAAAAGTTTGTTATACGATTCGTATTTGAAATTTAAACTTTTTTCAGGGTTATGAATTTTCCTATTTTCAACAACCTTGTTGATTATTGCATGTGCCGGATTTTCTCCCGGAAGCAACACAAATTCAGACAACTGATAGCTTGTCGGGATTAACGAAACAATGATTGAAGTTTTCCCCGCAACATCAATTTGCTTTGGCTCATAACCTACATAACTCAACTTTAACGATGTAATTGGGGCTGCAGATTGTATAGTAAAAAGGCCGTCAATACTTGAGGTTACACCTACTTTTTGATTGGCTAAAATATTTACAAAAGCAAGTACCTCTTTGGTGTTTTCGTCAATAACTTTTCCCCGTAATGTATATTGAGAATAACCAACGCTGCATATCAAGAAAAAAAGTATAGATAAGATTATTTTCGATCTCACAATCTGAATACGGATTTTTAAAATTAACCGTAAAGGTATATTTTTTTCAATTTGTATTCAATTAACTGGAATTTTTCGAGTTTATTATTCTTTAATTTTAAAAACATAAAAAGCACTCTGATTTACTAAATTTGGAAAATGAATAGTAAATTATCCGATAGACTAAATTTATTAAAAATACTGTCGTTTCGAAGAACTTGGAATCTAATAAAAATTACCCTGAGTTATCGGATAACTAAGATTTATAAAGATGCTCAAATTTTAGGTTTACCCATTAGCATAACAATTGAACCAACAACAGCCTGTAATTTGGGTTGTCCTGAATGTCCAAGCGGTTTAAAACAATTTACGAGAGCAGAAGGAAATTTAAAATCTGATTTTTTTGAAAAACTAATCAACGAGGTAAAACAACATGTGTTTTATCTTAATTTCTATTTTCAGGGAGAGCCTTTTATCAATCCTAAATTTTTAGAAATGGTGGCTTATGCCAATAGTCAAAAAATATATACAGCAACTTCTACAAATGCACATTTTTTAACTCCTGAGGTTGCTGAAAATACCGTAAAATCCGGATTGAAAAGGCTTATTGTTTCAATAGACGGCACAACACAAGAAACTTATGAAAGCTATAGAAAAAATGGAAACTTACAAAAAGTGCTTGAAGGAACTCAAAATTTGGTTGAAGCAAAAAGAAAACTCAAAAGCAAAACGCCACATATAATATTTCAGTTTTTGGTGGTTAAACCAAACGAACATCAAATAGAAGATGCGAAAATCCTTTCTAAAGTGCTAGGGGTTGATGAAATTCGATTTAAAACAGCTCAGATAAATGATTTTGTTAATGGCAATTCGTTAATCACAAGTATTGATAAATATTCTAGATACAGCAAACGTGCTGACGGCACCTATCAATTGAAAAACAAATTGTTAAACGAATGTTGGAAAATGTGGAGCTCTTGTGTTATTACATGGGACGGTAAGGTTGTTCCGTGTTGTTTTGACAAAGATGCACTTCACCAGCTGGGAGACATCAAACAACTATCTTTGAAAAAGATTTGGAATAATAAAAATTATATAAACTTTAGGAAACAACTGTTAACAAACAGAAAATCCATTGACATTTGCCAAAATTGCACGGAAGGAACTAAGGTTTTTGAATAATAAAAATCTATTCAGCGACTTTTTTAATAGCCCAAATGAAGATGGAAAAACCTCATTCGGTTGGGTGTTGACCAAGATTATGCGTACGCACGGTGGTGTGAGAGGCGCACTCCGTCAGTTTCTGGCGGAGCCGTCTACTCGATTAGCGGTAGGTTTTATTGGTCTTCTTAAAATCTGTCTTTGGATTCGTCTAAGTTCCATATTTTGTCATTGAGTTCATATTCTACAAATATTTTTTTAGCATCGTCTATTGTCCACTTTGTCCATTCAGGGTTTAGGTGGTTACCATACCATTTTTTAGAAAAGTTCCATATTTTTTCAATGGGTTGGATGTCGCCCTTTGGTATGTTGTGTTTTTTTGTCCAAGTGTCAACCTGTTCCGGGTTTTCAAAAACCAACATATTGCTACAAGTATAAATTACATTATCCCAAGCGTTGGTCATAGGAATTGGAAAATGGATATACAAGTTCTTTTCTTGTATTACTCCGTCAATAATGTTGATTTCAAGTTGTTTTGTTTCTGCTCCAATCGTTGTCGTTATTTTTACATTGTCATTTAGCAACGCTGCCACGCCCAACGAACACCAGGCACAATTTCCCCACCATTCTCCTTTACTGGTTTTTACATAAAAGTTTGTCGGTGCTAATGAGAATGGATGTATTACCCAAACTTTCGGTTCATTAGGATGTAATACCACTCCGTGATATTCTTGCAAGTCATACAAACCTTTAATTACGGATTGTCTGTCAGTGTTCAATAATGTTGCAAGTTCGTCAGTATTCGGTGCAAAACCTTTGTCAATTATGTGCCGCAATAATGTGTAATGCAAATTTGAATTTGTTACCATAATTTTCGTGAATGTAAGGCTCTGTTTATAATCTTACCACCAAGTCTTTGTTAGTAATAATTTTATTCATTTGTAGTCAAGTCTTTAAACATTATGTAAGTGTCAACAAATCCCAGGTCTTTGTGTCGAAATCCCTTTGGTGTTGTCCCGATAATGTCAAACCCGAATTTCTGCCACAGTTTAACAGCACCTTCGTTTGTGCTCACTACGATGTTGAATTGAATACCTAAATAGCCCTTGTCCTTTGCGAAAAGGATTGAATGTTCGCAAAGCAATTTTCCTGTTCCACGACCGTGATGTTTTGGATTTACCATATAACTGCAATTAGCAATGTGGCTACCCAAGTCAATTTGGTTTGGTTTGATAATGTATGTTCCTAAAATTTCGTCATTGTCCACCGCAACAAATGTGTCCATATAGTCAGCAAACCAA
>JADYZM010000011.1 GCA_020853105.1 Flavobacteriales bacterium
CTGGTCTTTTGCTCATATATTGTATTAAATTCTTATTAAAAGGAAATTACATTTCAGAGTCTGGAATGATTTCGTCTTCAATTTCAATGGTTCTTTCAACTTCTGAAAGTTGGGTTAGGTTATTTTTTTGTAAAATTTCTCTAGCTAAATTCAGGTAATTTATAGCTCCTTTTGAACTAACATCGTGCATAATGATGGTTTGCCCAAAGCTCGGTGCTTCTCCAAGTTTAGTATTACGCTGAATGATAGTATCGAACATCATGGATTGGAAGTGAGTCTTAACTTCTTCAACTACCTGGTTTGATAATCGTAAACGAACATCATACATGGTTAATAAAAGTCCTTCAATATCCAAATCAGGATTTAATCTAGATTGAACAATTTTAATGGTATTTAATAATTTACCCAATCCTTCTAAAGCAAAATATTCACATTGAATTGGAATAATAACTGAATCCGCAGCAACTAATGAATTTACTGTAATTAATCCAAGTGATGGAGAGCAATCAATAATAATAAAATCGTAGTCGTTTTTAATGCCTGATAATGCTGTTCTCATCATCTTTTCACGATTTTGTAAATTGATTAATTCGATTTCAGCACCAACCAAATCAATGTGAGCCGGTAAAATATCCAAATTTGGAGAATCTGTATGTAGGATAGCGTCTTTAGGTGCAATTTCATTTATCAAACATTCATAAATGCTTGTTTTAATATTTCTTGGATCAAAACCAACGCCAGATGTAGAATTGGCTTGTGGGTCAGCATCAACCAACAAAACCTTGTATTCCAACACTCCTAATGCTGCAGCTAAATTAATTGCTGTAGTTGTTTTTCCTACTCCACCTTTTTGATTCGATATTGCTATTATTTTTCCCATAGTCTTTTAGATTCTTTTGGTTTTAATTCGTTTGTCTTAAAGTATTTTAGTTTCTCCAACAGAAAGGAGTATTAATTCTTTCCCTCTTTTTGCAAATTTATTAACTGCTTCTTCTTTGTTTATCTTAATATAAGGAAAAGTGTCATAATGGACTCCGACAATTTTATTACATTCAATAAAATCTGAAGCTATTATTGCATCATCAATACCCATTGTAAAATTATCACCAATAGGTAATACTGCAAAATTAATCTTTTCAAACTCACCTATAAGTTTCATATCGCTGTGCAAAGCAGTATCTCCTGCATAATAAAAATTGCCATCGTTTGTTTTCACAATAAATCCACCCGGATTACCACCATAAGTACCGTCAGGCAACATGCTGGAATGTTCAGCTTTAACAAATTTTACTGATCCAAAATCAAACTTCCATTTACCTCCATAATTCATTGGGTGATATTTTTCAACACCTTTTGAGGCAAACCAAGTTGCAATTTCATAATTTGAAACTACAGTAGCATTTGTTCGTTTTAAAATTTGTTCAGCATCAACCAAATGGTCTTCATGTCCGTGTGAAATCAGTACATAATCGCACTTAATTTTATCCAACTTAATGTGTTTTGCCAATTCGTTTGATGAAATAAACGGATCAAAAAGCAGGTTTTTTTCACCCACTTTTACAGCAAAACAAGCATGACCATAATACGTAAATTCCATTTCTTTTTACAAGTACACAAAGTAACTTAAAAGTACCTTTAATAGTAGATTAGTAACCCCACAGTTACCAACTATTTTTAAACAAATTTTTGTTAATTGAAAGTATCAAAGTAATCGAGAGATTAACTTCTTGTTGTTATTGTATTTACAAAGAATTTAAAACTAATAAGAATGCAAAAACCTTACTTATTCACACTCACCTTAAACACATCACTTGAGCCATCAGAAAAAGAAAGTTTGAGCAAGTAATTACCATTTGCAATGGAAGCCACGTTTAGTTGCAACGGTTCATTTTGTACTGATTTAATTTCTGATAAAACTAACTTGCCGTTTAAATCAAACAGTTTAATTTTCATGCTGCCATTAACACTTTTTCGTAAAGGAACAGTTAATAAATTTGTTGCAGGATTGGGATAAGGATAAGATGTAGTTTCTGCTTTAGTTTCATTTATATTGGTTGTTATATCCATAGTAACTGATATGGCAGGAGTTATTTCTTCCATCAAACCATCTGCCCAAACTTTAATAAATTCATGATTTTGACCTGACACGTTGATCTGAATTATCGGTTGTAAGTAATGAGATTGTGTGGTGGTGTAGTCTAATTGACTATCAATACCTGTTCTTAATCTTAAAGATATGACATGGGGGTAATAAGCACAAAAAAGATAACGTTGATTATCTTGTAAAGCTATTGGCGAATTAAAGGGTAAATATATGTTAGAATCGATTAAAGAATCATTAAGATAAGTTGTAAATAAGACTATCCAATAAAGAAAGATTGTTAAAAGTTACAGGCGAGTTGATGTCTGTAAATACGTCGTTCCATTGATAAGCCCTAATCTCAAAGTGTGAATTTTCAATAGTAGGATTCACAGGAGAGGAAGATAAAGTCATCCCCAAAGCCATAGCATTTCTTGTTCCTGCATACTCATTTTTAAAGGCAATACAAACTTCATAATCGCAATCATAAAATTCATGAATGGAGGTTACCATATTATGAATAGGTTGATTCAAATTATCCAACCTGGATTTTGCATACACATCTTCATTGTCGGTAAATTTAAATTCAAAAGAAAATGTGTTGTCAGGTAAAAATTGGTCATTTGCGTTGGTAATGGTGTATGTTGCATGATATGTTCCTACATTCCAAGCAACAGGAGCAAAAGTTCCCAAATCAATATATTGAGTATCAAGCACATTAAAGTTAAGTGGGACTGATGTTTGTGTGTAAACAGTAGAGCCATTGTATGTAACAACAACCGTAGCAGTAACCCCATTTTGCGGGTTTGCCCCTTTATTACGAACCCACAAACCAAAATCAACTGGATATTCCACTCCATTTCGTGCTAAATCCCAAGGTATAGCCGAACTCTCGGTCATTAAAATCTCTGATTTACTTGAACCAACATCGTTCGGAAAAGCACCATTATCATTTCCAATAAATGCTATGACACCACCTCCATTAATGCAGTTCATTAAACTTTCACCATCATTCCTACTAATCGAAATCACAGGTATAGTAACATTTAATCCACAAGTGCCTCCAGACATAGCAGGGGCCTCACCGGTATGATCGACAATGATTACTCCGATAGCACCCCTGCTTTGAGCTTTTTCAGCTTTACAACCGAACTCACACGTTCCACGCCAGGTAACGGCAATTTTACCTGTTAAATCTTGCGTCCAAGCGGTATCTTCACAAGCATCTGTGGTGGTTTCTACTAATATGGGTGGAGTACCAATAGAAGTAAATACACCTGGTGTTGAACCATCATTTACAAAAACCAACTCTCCTTGTATGGCATTGTTTGGATCAGTAAAAACAGGACTACCCCAATCTAGCATACTATCTGCATATTCAAAATAATAAGACTTTTCTAAAGTAGGGTCGCACGGGTTGGAAATCACTTGAAACTTAGCTTGGCAATATCCACTTAGAGTTAACAGAACAAAAGTAAATGTTAAAGATATTGTTTTCATTGTTTAAAGATTTATATATTAATAACTTAGAAACCAATTAACAGAATATGAAACGAATTTAAACAAAAAAGAGATACGAAACTTATTAATTTTTTTAAAAACATTTGCACATTAAATGTAATAATAGTAATTTTGTAATCATTACAATTATATATAATTATACTATGAATATTCCAAATTATTTAGCTGAACACGACATAAAACCGTCGTACCAACGCATACGAATATTTGAATATTTGTACCAAAAAATGAATCACCCAACAGTTGATTTAATTTACAAAACCTTAGCTCCAGAAATTCCAACACTTTCAAAAACAACAGTTTACAACACCTTAAAACTATTTGTTGAAAAAGGTATTACGAGTACGGTTACTATTGAACAAAACGAAGTAAGGTATGATGCTCTGGTTGAAGAACACGGACATTTCAAATGTAATATTTGTGGAGAAATAAAAGACATACCATTGGAAATTGAAAAATTAAAGATTTCTTCAATCAAGAATATATCCGTTGAACAAACCCAAGTTCATCTGATAGGAAAATGCAATAAATGTTTAACCCAATAAAAATTAAAAAAATGAGTGTATTAGTAGGAAAAATGGCTCCAAAATTTTCAGCAAATGCTGTAGTTGATGGAGGAAAAATCGTAAATAACTTTACGTTAGAACAATTCAAAGGAAAATATGTAATCTTATTCTTCTACCCAAAAGATTTCACCTTTGTTTGTCCAACAGAACTGTTTGCATTCCAAGAAAAATTGCAAGACTTTAAATCTAGAAATGTAGAAGTTATTGCTGTATCGACAGACACAGAACAATCTCACTGGGGTTGGTTACAAATGGACAAGAACCATGGGGGAATTAAAGGAATAACCTACCCTTTGGTTGCTGACACAAACAAAACAATTTCAACAAATTATGATGTATTAGCAGGAGATATTGATTGGAACGACGAAGGCGAAATGATTGCAACTGGTGAATTAATTGCGTACAGAGGGTTGTTTTTAATTGATAAAACAGGTAAAGTAAGACATCAATTGGTTAATGATTTACCACTTGGAAGAAGTGTTGACGAGGCTATTCGCATTGTTGATGCACTACAACACCTTGAAGAATTTGGCGAGGTTTGTCCTGCAAACTGGGTAAAAGGAAAAGAAGCAATGAAAGCTACTCACGAAGGTGTTGCAGATTATCTCTCAAAAAATTAAAAAAATTAATTATTAACTAAAATTTTAAATACTATGGCTTTTATTCTAGAAAACTTGCCTTATTCTTACGATGCTTTAGAGCCTCACATAGATGCCAGGACAATGGAAATTCACCACAGCAAACACCATGCGGCATATACAAACAATCTTAATGCTGCAATTGCAGGTACAGATTTAGAAGGAAAATCTATTGAAGATATACTTAAAAATTTAGACATGAACAATATGGCTGTGCGTAACAACGGTGGTGGTTTCTATAACCACAACTTATTTTGGAAAGTGATGTCGCCAAAAGGTGGCGGAAATCCAACGGGAGCAATTGCAGATGCAATTAATGGCACATTTGGTTCGTATGAAACTTTCAAAGAACAGTTCTCGAAAGCTGCTGCAACTCGTTTTGGCTCAGGTTGGGCTTGGCTTTGTGCAAAAGATGGAAAATTAGAAATATGTTCTACGCCAAACCAAGACAATCCAATGATGCCCAATGCAGGATGTTCTGGCAATCCAATATTAGGACTAGATGTATGGGAACATGCGTATTACCTAAATTATCAAAATCGAAGACCCGACTATATAACTGCATTTTATAACGTTATCAATTGGGATGAAGTAAATCGAAGATTAAAAGGTTAAATAAAAAAGAGGCTCAAATGAGCCTCTTTTTTTTATAACAAAACTTACCTACTCTGTTAAATAATTCAGAACACCAAGAGTAATTAAATTCTTAATTCAAATAGAAAAGGTTTTTTTTGTAAAATTGAAAGAAATTAATAAAACTTTTTGAATATGAAAAAACAATACTTTTTAGGACTTCTTCTGGTGGGTTCTCTGAAATTATCTGCACAGTGCGACGGAAGATATCAAACCGATATCTTTACCAATGTAGATGTGTCAACGGTTCAATACGGGAGCAATTTGGATTTGAACTCAAACAATGTGAATCTAGATATGGATATTTATCAACCACAAGGAGATACAGCTACTATTCGTCCATTGATAATATTTGCTCATGGCGGCTCATTTTCTGGAGGAACTAAAGCAGATGCCGATATCGTTTATTTTGCTACAGAAATGGCTAAAAAAGGATATGTCTGTGCATCTATTAATTACAGATTGGCTCCGAGCCCATTTTCTTTAATTGCAGAAGAAACAACAGTAAAAGTGGTTTTGATGGCGATACAAGATGGAAAAGCAGCAATACGTTATTTTAGACAAGATGCTGCTACAGCAAATGTATATAAAATTGATCCTGACCAAATATTTATAGGAGGTACTTCAGCCGGTGGAATTTTAGGTATGAACGCAGCCTATTTAGACAGTACGGATACCATGAGTCCAAATTGGCAAACATGGAGTAATGCAATTGGTGGATTGGAAGGAAACAGTGGAAATCCTGGCTATTGCACAATTGTTCAAGGAACTTTTGGCTTTGCCGGTGGAGTTGCTGATTTGAATTGGATTAATCCCACAGATGTTCCATGGTATGGTTGTCATGCAGAGACTGACAACACTGTAAAAATTGGATACGGTCAACCCTTAAACGGATTTACACCTGTTAATTTATATGGCAGTGATTCTGTGAATTACAGATTAAACCAGTTAGGCATTCATGCTGCTTATGATAGATACACGGGTGGTGCTCACCCACCGTTTAATGGTTCATCAACCATTATGGCAAATAACAAAGATAGTTTAGCTGCATTTTTATATCGAATTTTAGATTGTAACCCAAATAATTTAAAGCTTGCTATTCAAAAAAGTTGTAGCATTCAATCTTCAGTTAACGAACTTGATGCTAATCCGCTTGTTGCGAGTATTTATCCAAACCCAACCAAAAATGATATTACAGTTGAGTTAAATAAAAACTCTGATTTAACAAATACTTCTATAATGATGTTAAACTCTATTGGTGAAGTTGTTTATAATCAAACTGCACATGAATTGGTGAATAAAATTAATATATCTCATTTACCATCGGGTGTATATTTTGTTAGAGTGAACTCAAATTCGGGTAATTATTCTCAACTGATTGTTAAGCAATAATTTTTGAAGAGGTAATAAAAAAAGAGCAGACTTAGTCTGCTCTTTTTTTTTATGAGAAAAATTATGGAAAAGTAATGCCTCTATAATTACCAACAATAACAGGGCGTAGAGTAGAACCAAAATTACTGTTTATTGAATTTATGAACTCATTGGCAATGATAGCATTTCCTCTATTGTTTGTGTGTAAACCGTCTAAAGAAAAAGCACCCCCCTCAATAAAAACAGCTGACATGGCTATTCCATCAAAATTAATTCCTTTTACCAGTTTTTCCATAACCACATTCATATCAAGAACAGGAAAACCATGTGAAGCAGCCGAAGCATAGATTTGAGCATTTAAAGCAGCAATATGATTTCTGGTTTCTATAATTTCATTTTTGTCTAAAACTTGTTGATGAGGAAGTGGGTTTGACTGTGTTAGTCCATCGCCTTTTCCAATTAAACTAGATGCAGAAAGTAAAATTAAATCTTCAGTTGTGGCTTTTCTTATTATGGTAGTGTCTGCTCCTTCTTTAAACCAAATATCTTTTTTCACTTTTTCTAAAGTAACTGTAGTAAACATAGGGCTTTTTGTAAAGTCATGAATTGTAGCACAAATACCTTTTGCTCCCAAAGAATTAAAAACTGACAAAACTGAATCGTATTTTGTTTTAAATTCTACTGGATTTGTTTGGGCAGATGAACCACTTACATCATCTCCACCATTTTTAGCCCAACTCATAGCATCATTCACTCCGAGCCAATTTATAAAAAACGTAGCATTGCTGCGTTTTACGTGCTCAATATATTCAATTCGATTGGTTATGTTTCCGAAATTTAAAAATCTACCGTAAGAATTAATTGGCTGCCCACCTACTCCATTCCATGCTAAAACACCTTGTGATGGATGAGTAGTTCCAAGATAAACATGATACTCTAACGCTTGTGTTATGTTGGTAGAAAGAACATTTCTAACATTTAACCCACCAATTGCTAAATTGTTGTATCGAATAGTTGTGTCCGCCCATGTATTGTATGAAGGATCGTAATTTATAGCCTCAGGGTCGTTGTCGGTAATTTTGCTGTTGTAAGCTTTAATTACTTCTATTTTTCCGTTTCTGTATGCTAAATGCATATATCCGGAACCGGTTCCGCTTACTAAAGGCTGAACAAATGGAGTATTCATTTGTTTAGCGATTATTGCAGGAATAGAGTTGGCTTGTTGAGCAAATTCGTTGTGTAATCCGCCGTCTTGCAGTCCTTGAGTATATGAATCACCAACAGACACAAAGTTTGAAAAATTTGCACTTCCATTAGTTATCTCATACTCATCAAATTCAGTCTTGTTGCACGATAAAAGTATGAATGAAGCTACAATTAAAGGTATGTTTTTTGATTTAAGCATATTTATTGAATTTGAGGCTTATCTTCTTTAGCTTTACAACTGAAATTATAATTTAAGCCTAAGCCAAAAACATTTACAATTCGATTGTATTTTGCAGTAAAATTTGCACTTGTTAATGCAGCCTCTCTTGATGCATTTTGTCTGATATATGAAAAATCAACCGAAAACCTGTCATTTACTTTATATCCCAATCCGGCAGTGTAAGCCAATTGAGTCATATCCGGCAATTCCGGACTTAAAAATCCATCTTTAACAGGGCTTACGTCATAATAAGCACCAATTCTTGCACTGTATTTTTGTTTATACGTAAAATCCAACCCAAAACGATGAGTGGGAGAATCTTGCCAGTCCTTTACTGTTTTAGAATCTGGGGTATCGTTATTTGCAAATTCAAAACTAAGTGTATCATAAACCGACCAAGTAGTATAATTAAAATCGTAAGCAAACTCAACTGAATAATTTTCTCTTGTGTGCTTAACGCTAAATCCTGCTGTGAATACTGATGGTAATGTTATTTCTGACACGAAAGTGGTTTGAGCAGGAAATTTGTTTTTAAGTGATGTTGGAATATTCGTAAATTCTACTTCTCCATTAGGTAAATCAACTTGAATGGTTGACCGATAGCTGGCTCCAACTCTAAAATCTGTTGTTGATGTTTCTTTTTTTAACGTATAAATATTTGAAAAAAGTCCAACATTAAAGCCAACCCCATCTCCGTCTCCTCTTAGTGTAGCTTTTCCTTCAGTTGTTGAAGCAGATGCAACAGGAACCGCTTTTTCAGTCGAAAAATCACCTCTTGTATAAACAAATCCTCCTCCAACAAACAATTTTTCATGTACTTTGTATGACATTGTCGGCTGAAACATAAACGTTCGTAATGAAATATTTTGTATGATATATCGTCCTTGCCAATTGTCTTCTAATGATGATGTTGAACCAAATTGATTATTTACCAAAAAGCCAAACTTCATTTTTTCATTGAGTTGACCGGTATAATAAAAATGAAAAGGTGTGGCATTTGGTGATGTATGATTGGTATTGGCAACCTGAGGGGTTTGCAACGAAACTTTAGGCATCACATAATGAACACCAAATCCAAAATGATGACCACTAAAATTACTCATTCCTGCAGGATTGAAAAATACAGTGCTTGCGTCTGAAGCCAGTCCAGTAAAAGCACCTCCCATACTAACCGCTTTTACACCTTGTAGATTCAACTGAAATCCACCACCAAAAGTTAGAATTGGTGAGGTCAACATTAAAATTAAAAAACTTCTTTTCATTCCATTTTTATATTAAAAAATAACCCCATTCGTTGTTGCCAACGAATGGGATTAAACTTATTTATTTACAATAAATCTTTTTGTAACCACCGAGTTGTTATAAGTAATCTGGAAGAAATAAACTCCGTTTGAATATTCATTTGCATTAAGCAAATATTCATTTCTGCCTTGTTTTGAAAGGGTAGATACACTAGAAATAGTTTCTCCTAATATATTTTTTATTTCAATATTTACAGCACCTGCTGTTGGTGTGTTGTATTTAAAAATTGAAGATACACTAAAAGGGTTAGGTGAATTTTGTTTTACGTCAAATTGAGATGTTGAAAGTTCATCAACTCCAACAGCCGGAAGAACAGTAATTGAATAATAATTAACGTCAAAAGGTTCTGTTTGAGTTAAATTAAACACAGTTGCATAAGTCGTACCATGAACTTGAATTGGATAGGTTCCTTCTGTAGTTGGTACACCTGATATCAGCATACAGCTTGATGTTCCGCCTAAAAATATAAAGTTCAGTTGGTTTTGATTTTCAGCTACAATGCTTAGTCCTGGAGGTAATCCTGTTACAGATTCAACAACAACACTATCAATTGGAACAACAGTACAAGGTGGAAATAATATTACCACACAAGTATCTGCAGGTGTAACAGCTGTAATAGTTTCGCTGTAAGGAACTCCAACTGTAGCCGGTGGCAGGTTAGTTGCACTGTCTGGATACACACCCGGTTCGGTATATAAAGGGTCTGGGGTGCAATTTTGTGCTGATATAGCCGTAAATGCAGCTAAAGCAACGATAGAAAGTAAAAGTTTTTTCATAATTATTTTGGTTTTAAGTTAGTACATTTTTTTATTCTGGGAAATTAATACCTCTGAAATTTCCGACAATTACAGGAGGTAAGTTTGATCCGTATTGTTGATTAATTGTTTCTATAAACTTGTTTGCAATCAAAGCATACCCTCTGTTGTTTGGGTGAACGCCGTCTAAGGAAAACACACCGCCTTCTATATATTTTGGTGAAAAAGTTACCCCATCAAATGTTAGTCCCGATTCCAATGTTTTCATATAGGTGTACATATCAGCTACTGCAAAGCCATGTTTTGCAGCTAATAATTTAATTTGATTGTTAAAATCTATAGAGCGAGCTTGTGCTAATAATTTTTCGGTTTTGTCCAAGACAAAGTCATGTGGCAATGGTTTAGTTTGAGTTAAACCGATACCTTTTGCTAATTCATCTGAGGCATTTAAAAGAATTAAATCATCAGCGTTTGCTTTTCTTACGCTACCTGGATTTAATGAGTACGGACCTTCAATAAACCATACATCCCTTCCTACTGATTGTAAGGTTATTGTTTTAAAATATGGGATTGAAGTAACATCTGGAATTGTAGCACAAACGCCTTTTGCTCCCATTGATTTTAATGCGGTTAAAACAGAATCATACTTATCATGGAATTCAGTTACATCGGATAGTTTTGAAAAATATTGGTTAAACTGGCTTTCAAAACCATCATCACCACCGGCTGTTGACCATCCTAACACATCATTGTTTCCTAGCCAATTTGTGAAAAATGTAGCATTGCTGGCTTTGATATGATCTAAATAACTTATCATTGCATTTGATGGTCCCCAGTTTAAGAAACGTGCGTAGGGATTCACGTTTGATACAAAATAATTAACATTTGCTGATGTATTTCCTCCTCCGACAACATTAACCAGTTTAAATCCTGAAATCCCCATGTTGTTGTATTTAATAGTTTTATCTGAGCCATAAGTTGCCCAACTTGGGTCTTCTGCTATGGCAAGGGGGTGATTGTCTGTCAATGGAACAAGACCGGGGTCGTATGCTTTGATTACTTTTATTTCTTTATTGATATATTCCAAATGCATATAGCCGGAGCCACTTCCTGTTACAGTAGGTTGTTTAAAATTTAAACCCGGAAAGGCTAATTTCATTTGGCGGGCAATTATTGCCGGATAAGAATTGTCTTGCTGCCCAAGTTCGTTGTGTAGTCCACCATCAGAATAGCCTTGAGTTAATGAATTTCCAAAAGAAACATAGTTTGAGAAATCAGCCGAGCCTGATGAAATTTTAAATTCATCAAATTCTGTTTTCTGACAGGAGATTAAAAACACAAGAACTCCAATAAAAACAAAATTCTGTAAGGTGTTTCTTTCAAATTTCATACTATAATTTTAAAATAGTTTTTAAAATTAATCTTTTAAATTTATTTTCTAAAAAATTTGTTAATTAATTTGAATCCTGTCTTTTTCAGATGGCTGAATACTCAATACAGGTATATTTGAATTACAGATAATTTCTTTTGCATTTGAGCCGATAAAAAAAGTTCTTAAATCTTTTTCTTGTTGTGTCATAATCATAATTAAATCGGCATCAATTTTTTTTGCATACTCAACTATTGCTTCACTCAAACTATCGTCTTTTTTCAAAATTTTAATCATTTCTGCAGTGCATTTCACCTGTTTTCTTTCAATGTAATTTTTAACTAAAAGCAACTGTGTTTTAAGCTTATTTACCACATCCTCTCTGCCTGTTAAAAGTATAGATATTGCATATATTTCTGCTTTAAAAACTTTTGCAACAGCAATTGCTTTATTTACTTTGTCGCTGGTTTCTTTGGTTAAATCTAAAGGAAGTAAAATTATGTTACAGCCTTTTTTATGGTCTTTTCCTTTTATTGTAATTACAGGGCAGGGTGCTGTTTTAACAACTTTCATTGCATTTGAGCCAATAAATTTTGAGGATTCATTGCCTTTACTTCCCATAACAATAAATGTGGCTTTAATTTGTTTGGCAGTTTCTACAATTTTTGAATAGATTTTTCCTTCAGCCACTATACAAGAGAATTTTAATCCGGTTTCTTTGGCTTTTTCTTCTGACAAGTTTTTTAAGTTTGACTCAACAGCACCTTTGATTTCATCAAATCCTTTGATAAACATTTTTACCATCGGATTCACATCTTCAATGACATACAACAAAAATACTTCTGCAGAAATTTCTCTAGCCAAATTATAGGATTGAGAAAGTGCAATCAGAGATTGTTCTGAAAAATCTACAGGTACTAATATTTTATTATTATTGCGTGACATTTTATCCGATATTTGAAATAGTATCCAAAAATAAGAATACTATGAATAAAATTGCTGAATCTGAACTTATTTTAAATGCTGACGGTAGTGTTTATCATTTGAAATTGTTGCCCCATCAAATTGCTAAAGATATTATTGTGGTTGGAGACCCAAACCGTGTAAAGTTAATTTCATCTCGGTTTGAAAAAATTGAACATGTAATTGAAAATCGTGAATTTATTACTCATACCGGCTATTTTAACGGAAAAAAAATTACTGCATTAGGCACAGGTATTGGCACTGATAATATTGATATAGTTATCAATGAACTTGATGCTCTTGTTAATATTGACTTATCAAGCAAAACAATAAAGAAAGAGCTAACCTCATTAAACATCGTTAGAATTGGTACTTGTGGAGCACTACAACCTCATATTCAATCAAATGATTTTGTTATTTCTGAATTTGCTTTAGGATTAGACGGTCTTTTGAATCATTATCAACTTACCAACACCGAAGAAGAGCAGGAGATTGCTCATGAGTTTAATTCACAAATAAAATACTCCTCTGATACAAACCCAATTTACGTGGTAAAAGGCTCATCAAGATTATACAATTTATTCAAAAAATATTGCCATAGCGGAATAACAGCAACTGCATCAGGGTTTTATGGTCCACAAGGCAGGGTATTGCGGCTTTCTCTCAAAAATCCAGATTTGAATCATCAATTGCATAATTTTTCATACAAAAATTTAAAGGTCAATAACTTTGAAATGGAAACATCAGCGCTTTATGGCTTATCAAAATTATTAGGACACAATGCTTGTACAGTATGTGTTGTTGTTGCTAACAGATATGCAAAATCAACTTCCAAAGATTATCATCCGGCTATGGAAAAACTGATTGATATAGTGCTGCAGGAGTTAACAATACAGAGTTAATAAAATAGCAAGCCACTCATTTTACACTAAAAATTGGTGTTGTAAATTTGGGTATGTTAGAAAAAGACCTGAAAGCTTTAATCAGTCTGCTCGACGACCCAGACACACTCATATACAATGAAGTAAAAAACAAACTTATTTCATTTGGTGATGATGTAATTCCTCATCTTGAAAATGCTTGGGAAACTTCACTTAATCAATTGTTACAAGAGCGGATTGAAGATATTATCCATTACTTGCAGTTTACCTCAATTAAAAAAGGATTGATAGAATGGAAAAACAAACCCAATCACAACCTCATTGAAGGAGCAATACTGATTGCAAAATATCAATATCCGGATTTAATAGAAGCCGACATACATTCTTTTATTAATAAATTAACCCAAGAAACCTGGCTTGAGGTGAATGACAACTTAACCGCACTTGAAAAAATTAAGGTATTAAACAAAATAATTTTCGAAATACACCAATTCAGTGGAAATACAAAAAACATAAACTCACCACAAAACTCGTATATCAATAATGTTATTGAAACTAAAAAAGGAAATCCAATAACCTTAGGAATCATCTATCTTTCCATTTGTGAAAAATTAAAAATTCCGGTGTATGGAATTAATATTCCTGCACATTTTATTCTTGCTTACTCTGAAAGTAAAAACAATGTGTTGTTTTACATCAATGTTTTTAATAAAGGTTCCATCTTCTTTAAATCCGAGATTGACCTTTTTTTAGAAAAAATAGAAACTGAACCAAAAAAAGAATATTACATTCCAACCGATTCAATCAATATAATCAAAAAGCTCATTCAACATTTGGTTTATACCTACGACAGTTTAGGCTATGTTGACAAAAAAAATGAGTTGATTGAATTAAATACTATTCTGAGTGAATAAATAATACAGATTTATTTAATTTTATTTCAAAATTGATTCCACATGAAAACTGTTGTAAGTAGTTCAATCATAAGTATCGCTGTTATAGTTTCTTCTTTTTTACTAGCCGGAGCTTATAAAAACAGATATCAAAATTTAAACTCTGTTTCTGTAACAGGCTTAGGCTCAAAAAACTTTGTTTCAGATTTGATAGTATGGAGCGGTAATTTTAGTAAAAAAAACATGGTACTCAAAAATGCCTATTCAGAGCTCGATGCTGACCGTGATAATATTAAAAAATATTTGATTTCTAAAGGCATAAAAGAATCCCAAATCATATTTTCAGCAGTTGACATTAGCAAAGATTTTGATTATTTATACGACGGAAATGGGCGGCAAACAAGTTCAATTTTTACCGGATACAGGCTTTCTCAAAATGTTCAAATTGAATCCAATGAGGTTAACAAAGTGGAAGATGTATCCAGACAAATTACTGAACTTATTAATACAGGTATTGAGTTTTATTCCAATCAACCGGAGTATTATTACACGAAGCTTTCAACTTTAAAAATTGAGATGATTGCAGAAGCATCAAGAGATGCACTTACAAGAGCTCAAAAAATTGCTGAAAATGGAAATGGAGAACTTGGAAAACTCAAAAGTGCCAGCACAGGTGTTTTTCAAATTGTTGCTCAAAATTCATCGGAAGAGTTTTCATGGGGCGGTTCATTCAACACAAGTTCTAAACGAAAAACTGCCAGCATTACTGTAAAATTAGACTACGAAGTAAATTAGATTTACTTTTTAATCACGATTTTTTTTACAATAACTCCTTTAGAGGTGTGAACTTCAACAAAGTAAACACCATTTGTTAGTTTGGAAGTGTTTAATTTAGGTTCGTTTGAAATCAAAACTGTTTGCCCTAAATAATTTTTAACTGCAATTGTATTCAAATCTAAAGTTGTAGTAATCAAAACCCAATCGTCTGCAGGATTAGGCATTATTTGAAAATCATAATCCGACTCAACTTCCTCAACTCCAATAATGTTGTCATAAGCTTCTTGGGCTGCATCTGCACTGTTTTGTATGTCAGATAAACTTTCTCCGGCAATAATTGCAAAAGAAACAAAGGTACTATCTCCGGGTCCGATAGACAGTGGTCCTGAAGACACAACATGTGCAACATCTTGTCCGTTAGGCATACCAGCACTTAGTTTTTGTGAGGAAAGAGTTGTAAATTTTTCAGCTGTTGTAAATCCGTCAGAAATATCAACACCTCCGGCACCTCCTGATACATTATCGAGAGAATAGTTTACAAAAGCCCCATCAGACAACACTTTTATTGCTCCATATGTTGAATCAGCATCTTTTGAACGTGCAAATCCCATTTTGCGAGAAACATCAACACCGGATTGATTGGTAGCGTAGTTTATAATGTCCCAATCGGCAAACAATCCAACAAACATATTGTTTTGAGGCACAACATCATTGTTTTTGATTAAATAACTGACTATCACAAATTTATCATTGGGTGACACATTGTAAACAAACGATTTTTGTTGAATGGAAACATTTAAAGGCAATGATGATGAAACATCATTCATTTCACCTAATAAATCAACAGCTGATAAATATGGCGGATTGTATTTTACGTTTTCGACAGAGGCAAAATCTTGTTCTTGAGTTCCGGAACCTCTAACACAATCGGAAACCTGATTCATGCTGACACCAATCATCAAACCACATTCATAGAGCAATTGTTCTCCATTATAATTGAAGCCTAATCCAATGGAGTTATTGACATCATTATACCCAATTTTACCTTTACTAGTAATGGTTGTTTTTATTAAATTTTCTTCAAGATTTATATAATCCGGATTTAGAATAACGTAAAAATAATCGGTAGAATAATAGACTCCGTTGTTGAGTTCTACTTTAAATAAAACCGACTCGTTTAGAGGTGCTCCGTTAAGAACTTTTACTTGAAAAGGGTCGGGATTGCTGTTGTAATTTTGGTTTTCTGCCAATGTAGGCAAATTAGTAGTCCCGTCGAGAATTGTAACGTAAGGTGATGCTGTTGAGAGAGTAGCTGTTAATCCACTTATTGGCGACAAGTAATTAAAAAAGTCTGCTGTTATGTTCAAAGTATCATCTTCAACAAAAATATTGTTATTTCCATCAGCAACTTGGTGAGCAGTAAGCTCTACAAATTGTTTTGAATTTTCAGATAAGGCTCTAAAAACATTGAGTCGTCCATTTCCCAATTTTTCTAAATACCCGGGATTTAAGGAATAAACGTCATCTGCTGTAGCTCTCAACTGAGCTGCCACTTGTTGGTTAGTAAATGTTGGATTCATTGATTTTACTAAAGCTGCAGCACCAGATACAACAGGAGCAGCCATTGATGTTCCTCCATTTAATCCATAACCACCCATTACTGTACTCCACATGTATTCACCCGGTGCAGAAATATCGACATAATATCCAAAATTTGAGTTGTTTTTTTTGTAATCGTTTTGCTCCGAAGCTGCAACAGTTAGCACACCACCGTATGCAGCAGGATAAAACAATGTTTCATTATTGTTGTTTCCGCAAGCAGCAACAACCAAACATCCTTTATTGATAGTTGCATAATCAATTACATCTTTTTGAAACTGACCGGGAACAGTGCTTCCCCAAGAACAATTGATAATAAAACAACCGTGGTCGGCAGCATAAACAATACCCTGATAAGCATGAGTAAGTATTCCCGATGAATTTGAAATTTTAATTGGTAAAAATTTAGTGTTGAATCCAACCGATGCAACTCCATTACCATTATCCGTTACAGCCGCCGAAAGTCCGGAAACATGAGTTCCGTGATTGCTTGTTTCTTGTTGAGCATCATTATCGTTATTACCAAGATCCCACCCTAAATAGTTATCAATATATCCATCACCGTCATCATCAGTTCCATTGATAGGGTCAGCAACATTAACTTTAACATTTCCCAGCAAATCAACATGAGTATTGTCCCAACCCATATCGGTAATTCCAATAGTAATATTTGTATCGCCTTTTGAAATATCCCATGCTCCGAAAGCATTTATTTTTGTCAAGTGCCAAAATTTAGTTGAATCGGCTCCAATAATCGAATCATTTGGGACATAAAGCGGCTGAGGTAGAATATAGGGTTCGGCATACTGAACATTTCTAATTCGGCTAATTTTATTGGCTACTTCAATTTCAGAATAATTGCCTGTATAAGTAATTTGGTATATCAACGATAAATCTACGAAACGTTCATTTTTTTCGGGTTTGTGGTTGGGAAAAATTTTTTCAATTTTTGTTATACCTAAACTTTTTTTTAACGCTACGAAATCATCAATTTTTATGTCGTTATCCGTGCAGTAGTTTCGAGCATAACTATTCATTTTCAGGACTATAGTTTTCGGTAAGAAATCCAATTGATTTTGACTAAACAAATCGGTAAAAAAGACGAAAATCAGCAGCCCTACAAAAATATTTTTCATACACCTCATTTTAAACGAAGTTACAGATTTTCAAAATTATGAACATTCAAAAGCCTTTGTTTTATAATTTGCAATTTTGGGGTTAATTTTAGTGCTTATAAAATATTCAGATGCGAACCAAAGAAGAAATTGCAAACAACTGGCTACCCCGATATACAGGTACTCCAATAGAAGATTTTGGAAAATATATTTTGCTTACCAACTTCAACAATTACGTTGAAATTTTTGCAGAGATTAATAAAGTAGAAATTAAAGGTAAAGATAAAGCCATGCCTAACGCTACATGTAATGGAATTTCGATAATCAACTTTGGCATGGGCAGTGCAAATGCAGCAACCGTAATGGACTTGTTAAGCAGCATTTCGCCAAAAGCTTGTTTGTTTTTAGGAAAATGTGGTGGGTTAAAAAAGAAAAACGAGTTGGGTGATTTTATTTTACCAATTGCAGCCATACGTGGCGACGGAACATCTGATGATTACTTTCCAAAAGAAGTTCCTGCCCTTCCGGCATTTACACTGCAAAGAGCGGTTTCTACAACCATACGCGAATTTGAAAACGACTATTGGACAGGAACAGTTTATACCACCAACAGAAGGGTTTGGGAACACGACGAAAATTTTAAAAACTATTTGCGAAAAATCAGAGCAATGGCTGTTGATATGGAAACAGCTACCCTATTTATTACAGGATTTGCCAATAAAATTCCGACAGGTGCACTGCTTTTAGTTTCTGACCAACCCATGATTCCAGATGGTGTTAAAACAGAAAAGAGCGACCAAATTATCACTAAGAATTTCGTTTATAAACACCTGCAAATTGGGATTCAATCGTTAAAAGAAATAAAAGATCAAGGAAAAAGCGTTAAACATCTAAAATTCAATTTCGAAGATTAATGGAATACAATCAAATTTTAACCGATTTAAAAAATAAAGTTTACCACCCCGTTTATTTTCTCTGTGGCGAAGAGACTTTTTATATTGATTGTATTTCTGATTTTATTGAAGAAAATGTGCTAGATGCAAACGAAAAAGAATTTAATCAAACCGTGTTGTATGGAAAGGAAACCGATATAATTACAGTAATCGGTTGTGCAAAACGCTATCCGATGATGGCAAACCACAATGTTGTTATTGTCAAAGAAGCACAAAACTTAGAAAAAGACCTCGAGCTTCTCGATTCCTACTTAGAACAGCCAACCCCGTCAACCATATTGGTATTCTGTTTCAAATACAAAGTGCCCGATGGCAGAAAAGGCGTTTCAAAAAAGCTAAAAGCCAAATCGATTTATCTGGAGTCTAAAAAATTGTATGAAAACAAAGTCCCCGAATGGATTACCGATTATTTAAAACAAAAAGGATATGCCATTGAGCCAAAGGCTTGTGTTATGATGGCAAATTACTTGGGTACAGACTTGAGTAAAATTGTGAACGAAATAAATAAACTTACAATTAATCTTAGTGCCGGAACAACTATTACACCCGAACATATTGAAAAAAATGTCGGAATCAGCAAGGATTACAATATTTTTGAATTAACCAAGTATATCGGAAATTTAGATATTCGAAAAGCCAACGAAACAATTATTTATTTTGGTAAAAACGAAAAAGAAAATCCCATTCAAGTTGTGATTTCAACATTGTATTCATTTTTCACAAAAATTTTAATTTATCATTATACTCCGGATAAATCAAACAAAAACATTGTCCAAAAGTTGGGTATAAACCCTTTCTTTGTTGGCGAATATGTAACAGCTGCTCAAAACTTCTCAATTAACAAAGCTGTAAAAATTATCGAATACCTTCGTGAGTATGACTTAAAATCCAAAGGAGTGGACAATAATTCTACCTCCGGAGGTGAACTGATGAAAGAATTAATCTTTAAAATCTTGCACTGAGTTTTTTTTTCCGTTTATCTTGCCCTGAATCCACGATTTTTTTAAGCCTTTGAACAGAAAAAGTAAAAAAATAGAAAGAGCTATTTTTTTTGCCAACTGTACTCATTCAAGCTAAAATAAAACGTAAATTAGGCATCTGAATTGAAATACACCACAAAACATTTGTTGAATTGAACGAAGAAATAAAACATGACAAGCAGGTAAAATCTAAACAGCGTGTAGCCGACCACGGAGAAGTTTTTACAAACCAACGTGAAGTAAATGCTATGCTTGACCTCGTAAAACACGAAACTGAACGCATTGACAGCCGTTTTCTTGAACCTGCTTGCGGAAACGGCAACTTCCTTGCGGAAGTGCTGAATAGAAAACTAAAAGTTGTAGAACACAAATATGCTCACACTCAAATTGAGTGGGAACGTTATGCTGTGCTTGCCGTGTGCAATATTTACGGTGTGGACATTTTGGAAGATAATGCCGAAGAATGTCGTAAGCGGCTGCTCAACATTTTTAAAGAACGTTACAACGCTTTGTTTGCCGACAAATGCAAACCCGAAGTACTACGTAGCATTGACTTTTTACTGCACCGAAATATTTTGTGGGGCGATGCTTTGGACTTTACCAATCCGCAAACAAAGCAACCAATTATTTTTAGTGAGTGGAGTGCTGTAAACGGAACCATGCTGAAACGCAGAGATTATATGTTTAAATTTTTAGTACAAAAAACACATCAATTCTCTTTCTTTAATGACGAAGGCGAAGCCAACGCCATTGACGAACCGGTAAAAGATTATCCATTGGTGCATTTTATGAAATTGTCGGAATCAGAATTTTCAGATTAATTGTCAGAATCAGGATTTTCAAGATTTGAAGTTTTACAAGATAAAAAGTAATATTATGAATACTAAATATGATGAAATAACATATAAAATTAATGGCTGTGCTATGAAGGTTCATAATACGCTTGGCAACGGCTTTCAGGAAGTGATTTATCAACGTTGTTTAGCCATTGAATTAGAAAGAGTCGGACTCGGCTTTGCTCGTGAAATAGAACAGGAAATTTTTTATGACGGAATTCACGTTGGTACTCGAAGAGCAGATTTTATTGTTGAAGGAGATATAGTGGTTGAATTAAAAGCCATAATCAATTTGGAAGATGTTCATTTAGCTCAAGCTAAAAATTATGTTGTTGCTTATGACAAAGCTATTGGATTACTTATCAATTTTGGTTCAACAAGCTTGCAATTCAAGAAAATTTTCAATCCAAAATATAATCTGAATCCTGTAAATCCTAATAAAAGTCAGAATCAAGATTTGTAGGATTAAAAGATGAACAGGATTGGTTGTTAAAGAAAAAAAATAAAAAAATGAATATAATAAAAGATGAATTACATGAAAGCAATCCCGAAAAAAATGTGGAAGAATTTATAAACTTCTTGCCCGTGTTGGCTTATGACGGCAGTGCCATGAAACAAATTGATGCTGCAGGAATTTTGGATATGGCAATGAGTGGCACCACGGCAACACTGCTTGCCAGACGTTGGGAAAGTGCTTTGTTGGTGAATGTGGACAATAACACATTGCAGCGTTTGATGAACAACGAAGAAGCAATGAAAGCCTTGATGAACATTGAAGGTTTCAGGAACTTAATCCAAGATATTGAAACCATCATCAACAAATCAGACAAAATTAAAAAAGCTAAAAAGGAAGGCACAGACAAACTAAGCGACAAAAAGAAAAAAGAACTTACCGAAGAAGAAAAAAAATACAAGACTTTGCGAAAAGATATACAGGAAAAGCTTATCAAGTTCGCGACACGGGTTCCAATATTTATGTATTTGACCGATTACCGTGAACGCAGCTTGAAAGATGTAATTACAAAATTAGAACCAGCACTTTTCCGAAAAGTAACGGGCATGAACATAAAGGACTTTGAATTACTAGTGAGTTTGGGTGTTTTCAATTCTGCCTTAATAAACGATGCAGTTTACAAATTTAAACGCTACGAAGATGCCAGTTTGGAATATACGGGCATTAACAAACACGCTGGCGAAAATATCGGACTTTACGACACGACACTAACACGACAAGAATTTTTGACTTTCAAAAATGAAATAAAATAACTCAACCCATTCGATACAAAATAGGAACAGCTTTTATTCAACAATCTCAATCGAGATAATTTTATCGCCTTGTCGAATATCGTCAATAACATCAACTCCTTCGACAACTTTACCAAAACAGGTATGGTTTCTGTCCAAATGAGAAGTGTTTCTTCTGCTGTGGCAAATAAAAAATTGAGAACCACCGGTATTTCTGCCTGCGTGTGCCATTGAAAGCACTCCTCTGTTGTGATATTGATTATTTCCGTTTAGTTCGCAGTCAATTGAATAACCGGGACCTCCTACACCAGTGCCTTTAGGGCAACCACCTTGAATTACAAAGTCCGGAATTACACGATGAAAGGTTAGTCCGTTATAGAAGCCTTTTTCAGACAAGGATATAAAGTTTTGTACAGTTTTTGGAGCATCTTCATGATAAAATTCAACTTTCATATCTCCTTTTTCTGTTTTAATTATTGCGTGTTTCATGGTATAGTTTATATTTAATTTTAATCAATTTTACCGGCTAACAAATACAATGCTGCCATTCTAACTGCTACTCCGTTTTCTACTTGCTCAAGAATAACCGATTGTTTACTGTCAGCCACATCACTTGTTATCTCTACCCCCCTGTTTATTGGTCCGGGGTGCATAATGGTTATTTTCTTTTTTAGTGAATCCAGCAATTGTTTATCTAATCCGTAGAGCATGGTGTATTCTCTCAGAGACGGGAAATATTTGATATCTTGTCGTTCCAACTGAATTCTGAGCATGATGGCTACATCGCACCAATTCAACGCTTTTTTTAGGTCTGTAATAACCTCTACACCCAGAGATGTGATGTATTTAGGAATCAGCGTTAACGGACCACAAACTTTTACATTTGCTCCCATTTTTTGTAGTAAGAAAATATTTGAGAGTGCAACTCGAGAATGTAAAATATCACCAACGATAACAATATTTTTTCCTTTTAATGAGCCGTGTTTTTCGATAATTGAAAATCCGTCGAGCAAGGCTTGGGTTGGGTGTTCGTGAGCTCCATCTCCGGCATTTATTATTTTAGCATTGACGTGCTGAGATAAAAAATAGGCTGTTCCCGGATTGGGGTGTCGCATAACAACCATATCTACCTTCATGGATAAAATGTTGTTCACGGTGTCTATCAGTGTTTCTCCTTTAGTAACTGATGAACTCGATGATGCAAAGTTAACGATGTCAGCCGAAAGCCGTTTTTCGGCAAGCTCAAAGGAAAGTTTTGTTCGGGTAGAATTTTCAAAAAATAAATTGGCAATGGTTAAATCTCGGAGTGAAGGGACTTTTTTTATGGGTCTGTTAATCACATTTTTAAAATGGCTTGCAGTTTCAAAAATCAGCTCAATATCTTGCTTATTTAGATATTTAATGCCTAACAGGTGATTAACACTTAGTTTATTCATTTGCAGGTGTATATAAAATTACTTTATCTTCTCCGTCAATTTGTTTCCAACTTACTTTAACTCGCTCGGAACTCACCGAATGGACATTTTTGCCTATGTATTTAGCTTGTATGGGCAATTGACGCTCATAGCGGCGATTAACGAGTACTAATAGTTCTACTCTTTTGGGTCTTCCGAATGCGAGCATGGCATCTAATCCGGCTCTAATGCTTCTCCCCGTAAAGAGAACATCATCTATCAAAATAACGGTTTTGTCTTCTATAATAAAATCTAAGTTGGTTTCGCTTGGGATTAATGGGTGGTCTCTACGTCTAAAGTCATCGCGATAAAAGGTAATGTCTAATGCACCTAATTCGATTTTAAATTTTTTATTAATCGATAGGAGTTCTTCTTTTAATCTTTCTGCTAAATAAATTCCTCGTGGTTGTAGTCCCAATAAAACCGTGCTTGTAGAATCGCTGTGGTTTTCAATAAGTTGATGAGCAAGCCTTTTTATAATTAAGTCAAAATGAACTGAATCTAATATAACTCGCTGATTTTTTTTCATCTCACCGCAAAGATAATTTATTTATCTAAATTGGGTAAGAAAAAAATTAATTGAATCGCGAACGACTTTTAATTCCTCCAAACGGGTTTGGATACACGTATCTGATGGCAACTTCATAAGCTCCTCGTTTGTTTGATGCTTCGTTCAGTGTTGATAAGTTAATGTCATAGCTAAAACAAATAGTATAACTATCGTATTGCACTTGAGAAGACAGTACTAAAGCATCATTCCAACGATAAAAAGCTCCCAAACCTAATGCCATTCCTTTGTTTCCTTTTGTATATTTTGATGCTTGTTTAAACATATACAACACATCAGAACCAAACATAATTTCATTTACGCTTCCTTGTCTGGAAAACAAAACATAGGGTAAAATGGAATATTCTGTATTTAAACCAACTATGGCATTGGAATGAAAAATCCATCTGTAATGCAGTTCATCTTGCACTATGGCTTGAGTTTCAATTTCAGGTTTGTTTAAATGATGAAGCGACAATCCACTGTTTATAAGCAAATTTTTTCCGGATAAATATCCTTCGTCGTTGCGAAAAGTCCATACAATTCCAGATGTAAAATCAGATGAGCCAAAAGAAATTCCAGTAAAATCGGGGCTTTCTCCAGTCCCGTAAGAACTGTTGTATTCATATCCGTCAAATTGATTTCCCCAAGTTAAATTATCTACGTTAGCAGAACGCTGAAAATAGCCGCCTTGAACACCCACCCCCAACGTGTTTTTAGGGTTTAAATAAATATGGTAGGCTCCACTAACATTCACTTGATTGGTTTGCATTTGTGAAGAACCCGATTTGTCATTAAACAAAAATATTCCGCCGGAAAAAAATCCGGTTTTATTTGATTTTATTGGTTTAAAATTCATGTCAAATGAAGCCATCATTGTGTTAAATGGCTCACTCACACTTCCCCACTGGCTTCTGTAGTTTAATATTCCTCGATATGTATATTCAGAACCCGCGTTTGCCGGATTTACCAACAAAGGTACCATGTTGGCTTGAGAAAAATGTATATCTTGAGAGTATGAATGATGTTGTATCAAACAAGTTCCAACTGTTATTGCGATTGCTATATTCGATATTTTTATTTTCAAGTTCATTAGGGATTCTTTATAATTTATCTAAATAAGGTGGTGTTTCCTTTTAAATCTACTTCGGTACCGTCAGCTAGTTTTGCCTTAACCGTATATACAAAAACACCGGTATTCAAATCAGTACCTTGGAATTTTCCGTCCCAGCACCCATCAATTTTATCAGACTCAAAAATCAATTCACCCCATCTTGAATAGACTCTAAAAAGTATTTCTACCAAACAATTGCTATAAACTTGCAGACAATCATTACTTCCATCTGAATTTGGCGAAAATGCATTTGGTACAAATAAATTACCGCATCGGTTATCAACAGTAACAGTTACACATGATGATTTAGTACATCCATTTTGAATGGTTGTCGCACAATATGTGGTTGTCTCAGTTGGGGTAACTGTTGTTTGGCTGCATGTTGTACATGAAATATTCTCAGCAGGTATCCACGACATTGGTGTTGATGAATTTGCTGTGATTGTCGCTGACTGCCCCAAAAATACGGTCGTATCAGAGTATGCAACAATAGATGGTAATGGAATATGATTCACTACTATAGTAGCAGTGTCAGAACAACCACCCGACGACACAATTACCATATAACTTGTTGTATCTGTTGGCAATACATTAATGATAGAAGTTGTATCTCCGGTACTCCAATTATAATTGCTTCCTCCTTGTGCAGTCAGTTGTATTGAATTGCCCTCACATACAGAAGTATCTCCAACAATTTGTGCGATTGGATTTGGGTTTACAGTAACTACTGACTGGGTTGTGTCTTTACAACCATTCGCATCTGTGCCCACAACTGTATAAACTGTTTGTCCCAATACAGGAGAAATAATTATACTGCTAGTAGTGTCTGTTGTATTCCAAACATAAGAAATGGCTCCGTTAGAAACCAGCGTTGTATTTTGACCTTCACAAAGTGTTGTATTACCTGAAATGGAAACAACCGGAAGATTATTTACGGTAACGTTCAAGTTTACCGAATTTTTACAACCATTTGAATCAGTAACAATAACTGTATATGGAGTTGTAACTGTTGGAGAAACAACAATACTATCTAATACGTCTCCTGAATTCCATTGATAGGTTACTCCTCCTGAGGCAGTTAAAGTGGTAGTTTCGCCGCTACATATAGTGTTATTGCCTGTAATTAATCCTGTTGGAAGGCTGTTTACGGTTACGTTGTATGTTGTTGTATCTGTACAACTACCTACTGTTACAATTACTGTGTAGGTAGTGTTTACTGTCGGTGAAACAACAATCGAATCTAACGTTGAATTGTCGTTCCACAAATACGTTCCACCTCCTGTTGCTGTTAACACTATTGAACTTCCCGTACAAACTTCACCATTCGCATTGCTTGGTGTAATGTTAGCCACAGGATTGCTTACCACTTGAACATTGGTGCTTGTCGTATCAGAACAACCGTTTCCGTCTGTTACTGTAACCAAATAAGTTGAATCTATTGATGGTGAAACAACTATTGATGGGGTTACTGCACCGGTATTCCAAACATATCCTGAGCCTCCACTGGCTGTTAATGTTGTGCTTGAGCCCATGCATATTAAGGTTGAACCTGAAATATTTGGTATTGGAAGAGGATTAACTACTACATTTACTGTTGCAGAATCTTTACAACTGTTAACGTCTGTTATCAAAACAGTGTAATTTGTATCTGCTGTTGGAGAAACAACAATACTATCCAATACGTCTCCTGTATTCCATTGATAGGTTACTCCTCCTGAGGCAGTTAAAGTGGTAGTTTCGCCGTTGCATATTGTGTTGTTACCTGTGATTACTCCGGTTGGCAAGTTGTTTACTGTAACGTTGTAGGTTGCTGTATCTTTACAACCGTTGCTATCGGCAACAACAGTATAAATTGAACTTATATTAGGAAAAATGACTAAAGAATCTAAAGTAGAATTATCATTCCATATATAAGAATTTCCACCTGAAGCTTGTAAAACAAGAGTATCTCCGACACAAATTGTGGAGCTATTAGCAAAAATTGATGCATTTGGTTTCGGTATTACCTGAACTAATGTTGCAGCACTATCAATACAACCATTACCATCAGTTCCAACTACAAAAAAAGTAGAGTCTGATGTAGGAGATACCGAAATTGAATTTCCAATACTACCTGTACTCCATGTATAACTTGAAGCTCCGGTTGCATTTAGCGATACACTTTGTTGAGCACAAACCGATACAGGATTAGATAAATTTATTTGAACAGTTGGTAAGGGGTTTACAGTAATTGTTTGGGTTAAAGTTTGTTTTGCTCCACAAACACCGCTAACAATCAAAGTATAAGTTGTGGTTGTAGATGGAGTAACTGTAATATTTGGCGTTGTTTCCCCTCCTGGAAACCACTCATAAGAAGAAGCTCCTGTCGGACCAACAAGTGTAGTGCTGTCGCCAAAACATAAATTTGGTTTTGAGGTTGTAATGTTAGGAAACTGAACACCTGCGTTTGCAGAAATTGTGTAATTACAAATATCTCCGGCAAAACCATCAACCATTAAGTAGTAGTCATTTCCTATGGTAAGATTGTTTGCAGTAATTGTAAACCCTGTTGAGTTCTCTTCAAAGTTGGAAACCGGAACAAAATTACAACATCCAGTTGCTGAAAAAATTTGCATTTGAATTCCTCCTGAAGGATAATTTCCAATCCAACAATCACTTATTGCAACATTTAATATAGCTGTCGTGTTCGAGGCAGTGAACTTTATCCAAGAATTATTATTGATATTCACATCAAAAGCAGATGAGCCGGTTCCCCAAGGACCTGCTTGTCCAAAAATTCCCCCTGTATTAACCCCGTCAGGTTGATTTGCACCTGAGATTGTATCTTCATTATTTCCAAACATGTTACAGGGTCTATCGGGAGCATACGCAGCACTTGTAGATGCACTATATCCGTTCAAATCACAGATATAAAGTGAGCCTGAGCACAAATCGTTTGAAATTGTAGAAACACATAGTCCAAAATTTCCTGAACCTGTGCCATAAGCCCAATATCGTATAAAATAGGTTGCTCCCGGTGTTAATCCACTTGCATTTATATATGGTTTAAAATCATTTGCAGCACCAGGGTAATTATGGTCATCAGAACAAGCAACCTGTGATAAAGCCCCACAAGTTCCTCCATATAATGCCATAACGCCATCATTAATTCCATATCCAGGCTGTATGGTAATTGTAATTTTTCCACTTGCAGGAGCTACTACTGAAAACCACACATCATGACTAGAGCCTGTAAATCCGCCTTGCTGCGGTGCTGTACCACCAACACATGATGCCGGCATGGGTGCTCCAACAGAAGCTGTAGAATTAACAGTGGTAAATTGTAAATAATTACATGCCGAAGTAGGATTGGGCAATGCAATTGCATTACAAGGCTCATCATTAGTAGGAATTGGTGATGCAGATGGACCGGTAACACAAATATCAAAACTTCCTCCCCCTCCACTGTAATAGTCATACACTCGTATATAGTAAATTGAACCAACAGAAAGACCAACAGCGTTTATAACTTCATTGCCATTCATAAAACCTAAATCACTGCATTGAATGGAAGATAACGTCCCACAACTGCCTGAGTACAACTGAACAACAGCATCCATTGAGGTTGATGGATTAACTGTAATTGTAGCTGTTGAATTAACTGCTGTAAAAGAATACCATACATCGTCGTCTGCTGTTCCTGTACATCCCACAAGAGATTGAGTTGCTCCTACAGTTGTTCCGGAAGTATTCACACAAGCTAAATTAACAGGCAAATTAACAGCTCCTGCACACCCATCGTTTGATGGAGCCGGCGGAGGATTAGTAACACAAATTGTAAATGTTCCAGAACCTGAACCTACACCATAATTATAAACTCTGACTCTATATGTTGTACCAATGGTGAGCCCAGTAGCATTAATTGTTTCTGTTTGCCCATTTGCTCCGGCATCCATACAGGAAATGGTATTTAGTGATGCGCATGTATTTGAAAAAAGTTGAACTACTGCATCAAAGCTGGCGCTTGGTACAACAACTATTTGATGACTGGTTGCTGTTGCAACAAATTGATACCATACATCATCGTCAGCATTACCCACACATCCTGCAATATTTTGAGTGGCACCAATTGTTGTTCCACTGGTTGGTGATGCACAATTAGGAGTTACTGTTAATGTTGTTGCTGAAGAACAATTATCAGCTTGACCAAAACTAATTTGTGCAAATACAACAATTAACGAAAATACTAGAGCTTTTTTTAATATCATTTTGAAAATTGGGAATTATTCGGACAATTCAATTATTTCAATATCATCAGGTTGCAAACCATGCTTAATGATTATTTTTTTTAATAGTGTTGGATCAAACATTTCTTGACCTTCTGATGTTCTACTATTCTCTTCAACATTTACAATGATCTGCCCTCTTGATTGTTCAGGCTTATAAAAAGGTTTGCAATAAACAACTCCTTTAATTGAGGTTATTTCTTGAACCAGATTATCGATTACAGAAGTAGTTGTTTCGCCTAGAAATGTGTAGGTGTATTTTGTTTTTATCAATTTTGAGGGGTGTTGAGCAAAAGTGTTTAATGAAAAACTAAAAATGATAAACAGACACAGATATTTTACTTTGGGCATCATGAAAAATTAATATGTTAAAAAATATCAATTAACTCAAAAGTAAGTTAAAATTCCTAACAATTAAAATTTGGACAAAAAAAAAGCTCCATTGCTGGAGCCTTTTTCATCATACACTAAATTTATTATTTTTCACCTTTTTCTAAACTAGCTTTAAGAGCAGAAAGAGCGTCAATATCACCTAAGGTAGATTTTTCAGATGATTCGTTGTTCTTTTTCACTGCTTTTGCAGTTGAATCAGGCTCTTGAGAAGATTTAGATTTAGATTTTCCGGCAGGTTTTGCACTTTGCTCGCCTTCGGTTTCTTTGAAAAGTTGAGTGTGCGACAATACAATTTTCTTAGCATTTTTATTGAATTCTAATACTTTGAAATTTAATTTGTCGTCAACTTTTGCAAATGAGCCGTCTTCTTTTTCAATATTCTTTTTAGTTGCAATACCTTCAACACCATATTGTAAAGAAACGATTGCTAATCCTTTTGCAGTGATTTCAGTAATTGTGCCTTCGTGGGTTGAACCTTCAGTAAACACAGTTTCAAACACATCCCATGGATTTTCTTCCAATTGTTTATGTCCTAAGCTTAATCTTCTGTTGTCTCTGTCAATTTCAAGAATTACAATATCCATTTTGTTACCAACTTTAGTAACTTCAGACGGATGGTTGATTTTTTTAGCCCATGATAAGTCAGAGATGTGAATCAATCCGTCAACACCTTGCTCTAATTCAACAAATACACCAAAGTCAGAAATGTTTGTAACTTTTCCTGTGTGTTTAGAACCAACTCCATATTTAGATTCAATACCTTCCCAAGGATCTTTTGTTAATTGTTTAACGCCTAAAGACATTTTTCTTTCTTCGCGGTCAAGTGTTAAAATTTGAGCTTCAACCATATCACCCACTTTAAAGAATTCTTGTGCAGGTTTTAAATGATTGCTCCAAGTGATTTCTGACACGTGAATTAATCCTTCAACTCCTGGAATTATTTCTATAAATGCACCGTAATCAGCTACAACAACTACTTTTCCTTTTATTTTATCGCCAACATCAATTTTGGTATCAAGTTTATCCCAAGGATGTTCTTGTAATTGTTTAATACCTAATGCAATTCGTTTTTTATCGTCATCAAAATCAAGTATTACAACATTTAATTTTTGGTCTAATTGCAATATTTCTTCCGGATGATTGATTCTGCTCCAAGACAGGTCAGTGATATGTACTAAACCATCTACGCCGCCTAAGTCAATGAATACTCCGTATGAAGTAATATTTTTAACAGTTCCTTCAAGAACTTGTCCTTTTTCAAGTTTAGAGATAATTTGTGATTTTTGTTGTTCTATTTCAGCTTCAATCAATGCTTTGTGAGAAACTACAATGTTTTTAAATTCTTTGTTGATTTTAACAACTTTGAATTCCATTGTTTTATCTACATACACATCGTAGTCTCTGATTGGTTTAACATCAATTTGAGAACCGGGTAAAAATGCTTCTAATCCGAATACATCAACGATTAATCCACCTTTAGTTCTGCATTTAACATACCCTTTAATAATTTCTTGAGATGCTAATACATCATTAACTCTGTCCCACGCTTTTAGAGAACGGGCTCTAGCATGCGAAAGTATCAATTGACCATTTTTATCTTCTGGATTTACAACGAATACTTCAACTTGGTCGCCGGCTTTTAATTCTGGGTTGTATCTGAACTCAGAAATTGAAATTACGCCTTCAGATTTATAACCAATGTTGATTACAACCTCTCTGTTTGTTTTTGAAACTACTGTTCCAATCATAACATCTTGGTCTGCAATCGATTTAAGAGTTTCATCATACAACGACTCCATTGTTTTTTTCTCTGAAGAGCTGTAAGAATCTTCATACTTACCGATTTTATCCCAATCAAAATCAGCCAAAGGCTTAATGTCTGACGTTTTTACACTCACTCTTTGTGTTTGTGTTTTTGCAACAACAGGTTTTTCTTTTTTAGTTTCTTTTGTTTCAGAAACAACTTCTTCAGTTGACTCAACTGCTACTTCTTTTTTAACTGTTGCTGATTTTTTTTCAGCTGTAGGTTTATCAGCTGTTTTTTTTGTTGCAGGTTTGGCTTTTGAAGCCGATTCTTTTTTTTCTGCCATTTTTATTTAATTTGTATCTCGTTCACTATTCGACAAAAACGAGAGATTGTTTATATTGCTTGTGTCGAATCCAAGCTTATTTTTTAAGGATTGCAAATTTAACAAAATTTATATTCAATTGGGTTTTATATGAATTTTATTTTTTCATTAACTGATTGTAGTTACAGTGCTCCAATCACTTTTTTATTCTTAAATACAGGTTATTTATATTCCTACGACTAATACTTTACCATTTTTTAACCCTTTTTTACCTCAAAAAAAACTGATAAGTGTTAAAAAAAAGGTTAGGGCAAGAGCAGATATTCAATTCTTTTTTTGTTTTACTTTCTCAGTTTACTCTCATAAATTTTTATCCAGTCATTTAAACTCATTTTCTTCATCAGTTCACCAATAAGTTTGTAAGGTATTTCGTCCAACTTTTTAAATCTGATACAACTTTTTCCCATATCTAATTTTTGCTTGCTGTGTTTTGGGTATTCTGCTACAAACCATTCCAATAATTTTGGGTCTGAATATATACCCATGTGATAAAAATTAATAGAATTCTTTTGTGATGAGATGCCAGCAAATGGCAGAGGTTCGCTTGGTTTACAATGATAGCCTTTTGGGTATATTGAGTGCGGAACGACATAGCCTAATCCGCCATAACTTATTGCAGCTTCAAACCCATTTGGTAAATTCTTCACAATAACATCATGTAATTTGTTAAAAGACTGAGCCTTGTCTTTTGGGATATTTTTTAAAATTTCATTTACTGAATTACCGTTTGCTTTCATTTTTTTTACAGCTTATTGTTTTTGTCAGATTTTATCAGATATATTTTAAATATCCGCCACTAAGTATTTAACTCAAAAATAACTATTAACTCAATACTTTAATGGCGGTGTATTGTAAAAATACTTTTTAAATACATTAAGCAGCAAAAATACAGCAACTTATTCTCAGCTAAAAAGCTTTTCGATTAAGTTCTTTTTTCTTCTAAAAGTGCTATTTTATGAGTATTTTTGCGGTATAATTTAGTTTCTGAACTAAAATAGTTAGCAAAGTTACCCTTTGAGCAAACTTGTAAGCTTCAAAAGACACATAAAAAATGAAAGTTTTATCAGTAAATAAAAGCATTTCAACTGAAATAACTGTAAATGGGAAAACCGAATACACAGGATATTTTAAAAACCCTGTTGACCAAATTTATTTATCAAAATCAGGAGTTCAAGATGATTTTGTAGCCGATTTAGTTCACCATGGGGGTGAAGACAAAGCTTGTTATTTGTTTGGTTTCAACCATTATACATTTTGGCAAACTCAATACCCTGATATTCCATTTAAAAATGGTGCTTTTGGCGAAAATATTACTCTTGATTTTTTAGATGAATCTCAACTAAAAATCGGTGATATCATACAGATTGGAGAAGCAAAAATTCAAATTTCTCAACCCCGACAGCCTTGTTATAAAATGGGAATCAAGTTCAACGACCCAAAAATTGTAAATAATTACAGACTTTCACACACACCCGGAATATATGTGAGGGTTCTTTCTGAAGGATGGGTTAAAACTAGTGATGCAGCAACAGTTATCGAATCAAATGTTAATTCACCAACAGTTTTGGAAACTTTTGAGTTGATTTATCAGGAGCAACCGGACAATACTAAGTTGAACTCAATAATCAACAATGAATTTGTTGCACAGAGATTAAAAAACTATTTAAAAGGTAAATTCAACATCGTATGAAAGCACTGAAAATTTTTCAAACTTTTTTATTAAGTTTAATTGGTGTAATATCCGTTTTTATGACGCTCTCCGTACTGTTTGACCAGTTTGATATCCGTCAAAAAGAAGGAAATTATGTGTTGTTTATCGTAATAGCCAACTTACTGTGTGGGTTTATCTATTTGTATGCCGCTTTTTATAATTGGAAAAAACAAGAAAAAGCGTTGTATTCTTTACTGCTTGCTTCTATTATATTAATCTTATCTTTTGTATTCCTGCAAATTCATATTAATTCGGGCGGATTATACGAACAAAAAACTGTTAAAGTCATGATGTTTAGAATAGTTTATACAATTGTAATGACAGGTATCGGTTTCTATATTCAAAAAAAATCAAAACAATCAAAACTTAATATGTCATGAAAAAGTTATTTGTAATATCTATACTTTCGGTTGTAGCATGTAATCAAAACACAGAAAGCAATACGTCAAGTGAACAAGTCATAGTCAAAGATTCTATAGTATCTGAACACGAACACAGCCATGATGAAGCTATTCTTCTGGACAACGGAAAAAAATGGAAAGTGGTTGAAAGTATGCTGGTATTTATCCGAAATATGGAAAGTGCCGTTAACGAGTTTGAATCAACTGCTTATAAAGACTATCCCGCTTTGGCAAAAGTAATAGATAAAAACATAGAAGACTTAACTTCTAATTGTACCATGACCGATCAGGCACATGATGAACTTCACAAGTGGCTAGTTCCATTCATTGAACTGTCGGAAGATTTTGATAAAGCTAAAGAAGTATCTGAGCAAGAAAGGATTTATAAAGAATTTAAAGCCAGATTTAAAACATTTAATACCTATTTTGAATAATAAAACTAATCTATAAAATTTTTAAATTATGAACTATTTTCATTCAAAAAGAATTACCGGAACAACAGTTGAAGCCATTCGTCCAAAAGTTGAAGAAGCATTAAAATCAGAAGGTTTCGGTGTGCTAACGGAAATTGATATCAAAGCAACCATGAAAAAGAAGCTGGACAAAGAATATTTACCGCATCTCATTTTAGGTGCCTGCAACCCTGTTTATGCAGACAAAGTACTTTCGGTTGAACCGACAATCAGTACTATGCTTCCTTGTAATGTAACTCTCCGCCAACTTGAATCAGGAGAAATAGAAGTAGCTATTATTGACCCAATTGCAGCTATGGGAAGCGTTGGCAATAAAAATCTTGAAACCCATGCCGGTGAAGTAAATGAAAAATTAAAACGTGTTTTAAACGCCATATAAGATGAACAGACATACCTACAATGTTTCCCTGAAATGGGAAGAAGGCAGAAAAGGAGTGTTAAGTTCTCCAGAACTTCCTACCCGATTTGAGGTAGCTACACCTCCTGAATTTGATAAAGGAATACCCGGTATTTGGTCGCCGGAGCACTTATTTACATCTTCAGTTTTGAGTTGTTTCATGACTACTTTTTTAGCTGTTGCAGAGTTTTCTAAGCTCGATTTTCAAACTTTTGAATGTTCGGCTGAAGGGGTTTTAGATAAAGTTGATGGTAAATTTTTGATGACAGAAATTAACCTCACAGTTCATTTAAAAATAAATGATGAGGCTCATACAGAAAAAGCACAACGAATTTTAGAAAAATCAGAGTCAGCCTGCTTGATTTCAAACTCTATAAAATCAAAAGTAAATTTAATCTGTAATATCAAAGTTTAGATGCTTTTTTAAGCGTTGTTGCTGATGTACTTATTGATTTCATCAACAAATTTAAGAGCAGCTTCGTTGGTGTAGGTTTTTTCTTTATATGATTTAACCCATTGCACACCACGAACAACATTGGTTAAAAAAACTTCATCGGTTTGAAGAAGTAAGTTTGCATTGAGAGTACCTTCAAAAATATTGATTCTGTTTTTTTCGGCAATTTTTAATATTTGCTTTCTCAAAATGCCATCCATACAGCCTTCATCGAGAGAAGGTGTGTAAATACTGTTTTTTTTGTACAAAAAAATATTTGAACTTGTGGTTTCAACTAATCGTTGGTGTTCATTAACAATTATGCAGTCGTCCAGCTTGTTATCAATGCAGAATGTACCGGCCAAAATCTGAGGAATTGCGTTTGTAGTTTTAATGTTTGACAGCCGAGATGCTTGTCTTTGGTATTGGTTGTATAAATCAATTTTTAAACCCTCTTTGTTTAGCTGATATTGATTAATGTCAATTGATTTTACCTCAATTACATATCCAGTTGATTGATTTAAAGGCACATAAAATCCATCGGCTTCACGAAACAACGTTATTCTTAATCTACCGCCTTCTTTAATTTTGTTTTTATTAATCAACTCAAGCATTTCGTTTGCCGCTTTTTCAAAACAAAACGAATCTGATTTCATTTGTAAATATTTCATTCCTTTTTTTAACCGTTCAAAATGGTCGTTCAAAAAACACAGCTTACCGTCAATAATTCGAATGGTTTCAAACAAAGCATCTCCATATTTAAAAGCTCTGTTGTTTACGGAAAAAATTTTTTCTGTATTAGATAAAAGTTTACCGTTGAAAATAATATATGATTTCTTAGTCAATCGCTTGGATAATTTGTTGAATATATACGTTCAAATTTGAATTTTTATTCATTTTAATCCCAGAAATTCCAACTTTTTCAGATGCTTCAGTATCTCTGTCGTTGTCACCAACCATCACAGAATGTTTGGTATCAACATTATAGATTGCAATTGCTTTTTCAAATAAGCCTGAATTAGGTTTCCGACAAATGCAATTTTCAATTTCGTTGTGATGAGGGCAGTATAAAATATCAAGTAAAGGAATGTTGTGTTTTTCAAACTCTTTTTGGATATAAACGTTAAGGATATCAACCTGTTTTTTTGAATACAACCCTTTTGAAATTCCACCTTGGTTGGTTATAATGATAAACTCAAAACCATTTTTTTTCAGATGTGATAATGCTTCAAATAATCCTGAAACAAACTCAAAATCAGTTATTTCAAAAACATACCTACCCTTTTCAATATTAACAACCCCGTCTCTATCAAGAAAAACAATACGTTTTTTTATTTTATTTGAAAAACTCATTTCAAAATTGAACGCTAAAAATTAAAAAAATGTTATTTTTTAGCTAAAGTAAGCAAAAATTTGATTGAGGAAATTTACAAAAGCACCCGGTACAAAGAACAAGGTGAATAGGAAGCCAAAAACAGCTCCTCCAATATGGGCATCATGAGCCACATTAGAGCCACCTCTTTTATCCATGTACATTTCATACGCTATATACAATACTCCAAAAACTATTGGAGGTAACGTGAAAGGAATAAATAAAATTCCAATTCCACCACTAAGCGGCATAAAAGCAATTGTCGAGAATAAAACAGCGGAAACTGCACCTGAGGCACCAACTGAATTATAGCTGTAATTATCTTTGTGTTTCATTAAAGACGGTAAACTTGCCGAAAAAATTCCTCCAAAATATATCAGCAAATAATACAAAGACCCTTTTACACCTATGTTAATTGCTAAAAAGTCTTCGGCTATTCTACCAAATGAATACAAAACATACATGTTGAATACCAGATGAAAAATATTGGTCTTGTCGTGGATAAAAGCGTGGGAGATTACTCTGTACCACTCTTTTCGATGAATAACCTGATATGGGTTAAAGAGCATTTTTGCATACAATTCCTGGTTTGAGTTTGCATATAACGATATTGCAACTGTAATTGTAATAATTATCAACGTTAAACTCATTAGAATAAGGTCATTTGGTTTTCTCCGTTATCTTCTTGCTCCGGCTTTATGGGATTTCGTTTTTCTATTTTTTCTTCAGAAGGCAATTTTATTATTTGAGAAGGTGTCTCTTCGGTTTCAATTAAATTGGATTCATCAATCTCTTGATTTTCTTCATCTATTTCAACCTCTTGAATTTCGTTACATTCAATAGTTTGTTCTTCATAAGGTAAAGGTTCTATTAAATCGATATTTTTAATAGAATAGTTGGTTAATCTATTTCCGATAGCTTTTATTCCTTTTACAGCAATAAACTCTTCTATGTTAACGATTTCGGAAGGACGTTCAACCCCTTTTTCTTTGCTAAAATTGAGTTGTACCCTAGGCTTCCAGTCAGTAGAAACAATTTCCAAAAATGAGTCGTGATGTTCCGTTATAAATGAAATTTTGTTAGAACTCGCTTCAACCAAAAAACGTTTTATGTTGTATTGTTTTTTTTCACCGTCAAAATATATTGCTGAAATGGGTTTTCTGGGGTTCCATTTTTCAATCACAATCATATTATCATCAAACTTGGTGAACAAATCAAACCCAGTAAGCTGATAGTCTCCCGACTGCATAATTGTAAGGATTTTATCGGTGGGTTTAAATTCGCCCAAAAATTCGCCTCTCCCTTCAGCATTAAGCCGTTGAACGGTATCATCAAACCAAATTTTTCTTGCAGATAGGGTTGAAATTCCTTTCTCTTTCAGTTCAATTTTAGCAATTGGGTATTTTGTAACGATATTTCCCAATGCATTTCTTCCTTTGATTGCCAAAGCAGAAAAGTCGAGTTCAAATTTTAACTTTCGAACTCCGGGCTTTGGTTTCAACCGAATGAGTGTTGTTTCAGCCTCTCCGTTTGGATTTGCTGAGAACCAAAGCACTTTTGAATTGGCTGAACCCTTTGTTAAATCGTATTCTTTGTCGCGAGTTATTGCTGTTACAGCAAAACGTTTCATCATTGCGGGTCCGGTTTTTCCGTCTTGATAAATCAAATTGTAAATGGTTCTTTCGTCGTCTTTTTTCCACACATTGGCATAAATCACATTTTTGCCAACAAATGATTTTTGCGAAATTCGGGAAACAATCATTTTTCCGTCTTCTCTAAACACAATTACATCATCTATATCAGAACAGTCAGTGATAAATTCTCCTTCTCCTCTTTTTAACCCATACCCTATAAAACCTTCAGTTTTGTCTAAATACAATTTTACGTTGTTGATGGCTACTTCAGCAGCATCGATATTTTCAAACGAACGAATTTCTGTTTTTCGCTCTCTTCCTTCACCGTATTTGCGTTTTATTTCTTTAAAATAGTTGATAGCAAATTCAATCAAATGTTCTAAGTTGTATTGAATTTTTCGAAGTTCGTCTTCTAACGCCAGTAATTTTTCATCGGCTTTTTCTGCGTCGTGTTTGGTGATTCTACGCATTTTTATTTCAAGCAATCGAACAACATCATCGTTTGTAACTTCTTTTATCAGGTGTTTAATGTACGGTTGAATTAATTTTAAAGTATTTTCTAATGCTTCTTCATAGCCCAATCCATGAAGTTTTACGTAAATTTTGTTTTCAATAAATATTTTTTCCAGTGAAGAAAAATGCCATTGGTCTTCCAACTCTCCTTTTTTGATTTCGAGCTCTCTGCGAAGCAATTCAACAGTGTTATTGGTTGAAATTTCAAGTAATTCATTAACTCCTATAAATTTAGGCTTGTCGTTATGAATAACAACACTGTTTGGTGAAATCGAAATCTCACAGTCTGTAAATGCATAAAGAGCATCAATAGTTTTGTCGGGAGAAACACCAGCCGGAAGGTGTATCAATATTTCTACATTCTCAGCGGTATTGTCTTCTATTTGTCTGATTTTAATTTTATTCTTGGTGTTGGCTTTAAGAATAGACTCTATCAACTTGTCGGTTGTAACACCAAACGGAAGTTCCGAAATTTTTAATGTTTTCTTATCTTCTGAAATTATTCGGGCTCTTACTTTTATTCTTCCCCCTCGCAAACCTTCGTTATAACCTGAAAAATCAGCCAATCCACCTGTAGGAAAATCAGGAAGAATATTGGTTTTCTTTCCTTTTAGAATTGAAATAGAGCCATCAATAAGTTCATTAAAATTATGTGGAAGCGACTTACACGCAAGCCCGACAGCTATTCCTTCAACTCCTTGTGTTAACAAAAGTGGGAATTTTACAGGTAGAGTTTCCGGTTCTTGGTTTCTACCATCGTATGAAGAAAGCCATTTTGTTGTTTTTGCATTAAACACTACATCTAAAGCAAACTTGGTAAGCCTTGCTTCAATATATCTGGGTGCAGCAGCACTGTCGCCTGTATAAATATTTCCCCAGTTTCCTTGGCAATCTATGAGTAAGTCTTTTTGCCCGATTTGAACCATGGCATCTCCAATTGATGCATCTCCATGAGGGTGATATTTCATGGTATTTCCAATCAAATTGGCTACTTTATGATAACGACCGTCGTCTAATTCTTTCATGGAATGAAGAATTCTGCGCTGAACAGGTTTTAATCCATCGTTCAAATGTGGCACTGCACGCTCCAATATCACATACGAAGCATAATCCAGAAACCATTCTTGATACATGCCTGAGACCTGAATAACATTTTCAAGTTGTTCACCCGAATTGTTTTCAAACTCGTCATCTTTCTCTATATTTTCCTCGTTATTCTCAGCCATCTTCGGTTAATTGTTCTCTGTTATTAAATCTTTTTCAACTTTTAAGTTTTCAATTATAAAATCTTGCCGTTCGGGAGTATTTTTTCCCATATAAAAATCCAAAAGTTTTTGTACAGGAGTGTCAGAACCAATGATAACGGGTGAAAGTCGTATATCATCGCCTATAAAAAACTTGAATTCGTTGGGAGAAATTTCTCCAAGACCTTTGAATCGAGTTATTTCAGCTTTGCCTTTTAAATTTATAAGAGCTTCATTTTTTTCTGATTCTGAATAGCAATAGAAAGTTTGCTGTTTGTCTCTCACTCTAAACAATGGTGTTTCAAGCACAAATAGATGACCATTTTTAATTACATCGGGAAAGAATTGGAGAAAAAAAGTAATGAGCAATAATCTGATGTGCATACCATCAACATCGGCATCGGTTGCAATAACAATGTTGTTATACCGTAAGTTTTCAATGCCTTCCTCAATGTTTAATGCGGCTTGAAGCAGGTTAAACTCTTCGTTTTCATAAACTATTTTTTTTGTTAATCCATACGCATTCAAAGGTTTTCCTTTTAAGCTGAAAACTGCTTGGGTATTAACATCTCTTGATTTTGTGATTGAACCGGAGGCTGAATCGCCCTCGGTAATAAACAGTGTCGTTTCTATTTTTTTTTCGTTATCTTTTTCATCGTTATAATGAACTCTGCAATCTCTGAGTTTTTTGTTGTGAAGTGAAACTTCTTTGGCTCTTTTTTTGGCAAGTTGTTTAATGCCTGCCATATCTTTTCTTTCACGCTCTGCTTGTAAAATTCTACGTTGAAGTTGTTCTGCTACTTCCGGGTTTTTGTGCAAAAAGTTGTCAAGCTCTTTTTTTAGAAAATCATGAATAAAAGTTCGCATTGATGGACCATCAGGACCAACTTCGGTAGATCCTAATTTGGTTTTGGTTTGAGATTCGAAAACAGGTTCCATAACTTTTACACTCACCGAAGCAATAATTCCGGAGCGAATGTCAGAGGCGTCATAATCCTTTCCGTAAAATTCTCGTATGGTTTTCACAAAAGCGGCTCTAAATTCGTTCTGATGTGTACCTCCTTGCGGAGTAAATTGTCCGTTTACGAATGAATGATATTCTTCTCCATACGCTTGTGTATGGCAAATAGCCACTTCAATGTCTTCTCCCATCAAATGAATGATAGGGTATAAAGGATCGTCGGATAGATTTTGTTGTAACAAGTCTTTCAATCCATTTTCGGATTGAATTTTTTCACCGTTAAAATTAATAGTCAAGCCTATATTCAAAAAAGCATAATTCCAAAGAAGTTTTTCCACAAACTGTGTTCGAAATTGATAGTTTTTAAAAATAGTTTCATCGGGAGTAAAAGTTACTCGAGTTCCATTGCGGTATGTAGTATTTTCAATAGGAAAATCATGAATCAGTTCCCCTCTTTCAAATTCAGCCTTTTTTAATTGTCCTTCTCTAACCGATTCAACGATAAAGTTTCCTGAAAGAGCATTAACGGCTTTGGTTCCAACACCATTAAGTCCAACTGCTTTTTTGAAAGCTTTTGAATCATACTTTCCGCCTGTATTCATTTTTGATACAGCATCAATCATTTTCCCTAAGGGAATCCCACGTCCGTAGTCGCGAACTTTAACCTGGCGGTCTTTGATGGAAATATCGACAGTTTTTCCGTTGCCCATCACGAACTCATCGATGCTGTTATCAACAACTTCTTTCAATAATATATAGATACCATCATCATAGGCAGAACCATCGCCAAGTTTTCCAATATACATTCCCGGTCTGAGTCGGATGTGTTCTTTCCAATCCAAAGACCTGATGCTATCATCGGTGTATATGGTTTCTTCAGCCATTTGTAATTTTAAATTTGAGAAGTTTCTAAATTAGGGATAAAATTACTTTCTGATTACGTAGAAACTAAACGTTTTCAAAGGATTTATTAACATTTTTTAAAATTAATTATCTTTTGTTTATACTTATCTTTGTTGAAAATTAAAAACAGATGAAAAATAAAATAATATTATTAAGTGTTGCTTTACTCTCGTTCTTATTTCAAAGTGGATGTTCCTTGAGTATTGAAAGTGAACCTGAATCAAACGCTGAAATTATAGTAGATACTGTGATTGATGAACCTAAGGTGGATTACCTCTCTGTTGGAAAAGATTTGGCTATGCAAACCAAAGCCAATTTGGGTAAAAATCTTGGAATGGCTTTAAGTGAAAAGGGTGCAGCAGGAGCTGTTGAGTTTTGTAATACTCGAGCCATTCCAATTACCGATAGTATGTCAATTGTTTTGAATGCAAAAATTAAACGTGTGAGCGACAAGCCTAGAAACGAAAATAATCAGGCAAATGCTGATGAGTTGGCATATATTCAGGAATGGAAAAATGCCAAGTTAAAAGAGGAAGTGCTTGCTCCAAAAGTTACTGAGCAAAATGGCAAAATGATAGGATATTATCCAATCGAAACAAATGCAATGTGTATGCAGTGCCATGGAGAACCTACAAAACAAGTCAACAAAGAAACTTTGAGTACAATTAGCAAATTATATCCTACCGACAAAGCTTTGGGGTACGCTGAAGGTGAAATCAGAGGGATTTTTGTGGTAGAAATGGATAAAAAATAGTGTTACAAAACAAAAAAAGTCGCTAATAGCGACTTTTTTTGTTTTGCGGAAAGTGGGGGATTCGAACCCCCGGAACGGTTTCCCGTTCGACAGTTTAGCAAACTGTTGGTTTCAGCCACTCACCCAACTTTCCAAGCTCCAAAAACGGAAGGCAAAAGTAACAATCAAAATTCTAAAGAGAAAACAAAAGTGATTAATTTTTAACTTTTCTTTTTATGATTATGCACTCAACTCATAATCAGTTGGTTTTTAAGTCATTTTGCATAAATTCGGTAGTGTCTTTTTTTAGCTCTCTGTATCTTTTTCTAGCATCTACACCATAAACACTATCTTTATAGTCAAACAATATTTTTTTATAGAGTTCGGCAGCCTTTTCAGAATTGTTTTTTTTGTAGTCGTATATTTTAGCTGAAAAATAAACAGCATCATCGCTTAAAATACCTGATGGATAAGAAGTGGAAATCAATTCCAATTTTTTGAGAGCTTCGTCGTATTGTTTTAAAGAATATAATATTTGGTATTCTTTGAACAACACATCGTCAACAATAGAGTGATAAGAAAATTCAGTTTTTAAAGTGTCCAGTAGTTTTATAGCTTCTTCTTTTTTATTTTGGAAATCAAGCAAATCAGCATTTGCATATTTTAACAGCGGTGTTTCATTGCTATCCACTCCAATATTGTCAGTAATAAGTAGTGAAAGTTGCATGGCATCATTGGCAATCAATTTTGAAGTTGATGCTTTTAGCACATTAAGTTGTGCTTTTGACCAAGCAAAATCTCCTGTATAAAAAGAAATTTTTGCATTTTTAAATTTTGCTGTTTCTCCAAGTTGGTCGTACTTATATGCTTTTTCAACTTGCGAGTATAGCAATGATGCTTCCCAAATTTCTCCTGTGAATAAATAGATGTCGCCCAAATCAATTTTTGTTTGTGCCAATTCGTGAGGATTTATTCCCGGCAATGACATTACTTCGTTGAGTAGAATTATAGCCTTTTGTGGTTGGTGAAGATAAAATGTTTGAAAACCAGCAAAACCTCTCATTAAACTTACTGTTGAGGCGGATTTACCCAATTCAGAAAATGTTGAATAATAATTTTTTTCAAGCTCTAATAAATCGGATTGAGTATAATCATAATTTGAAGTTATTTTTTGTTTAAGAGTATTAACTAACTCTATCTTAGCACTAACGTAGTAAAAACTATCATTACCTTTTTCAATTACGTATTGGTAACATTTAATGGCAGTTTCATAGTCTTTATGCTCTAAACTCAACGCCCCTAGAGCCATAATTCTGTCTCCAAATTCTTTAAATCTCTTGTCTAGAGCCTTGGCATGAAGAAAAGCAGCTGAAAAGTTCTCTTCTTGCAAATAGTTCCAAATCAGCATTTCATAAAAAACTTTCTTGTCGGGATACTTTTGTGAGTAGTCTATCAATTTAAGTCTTAACAATTCTTTTTTCTCACCTTTTTCATCATCTGTCATTGCAGTTTGTAAGGCATTTTGTATGCTTTGAATATAGGCTTCTTGAATTACCAATAAATCCAGATATTCTTTTATCATGGATTCATTTTTTCCTACACTGCCATACAATTGGGCAAGTTCAAAATTGAGTGGATACATATCTTTAAGCAGGTTTCTGCCTTGCAAATAGGTTTGGATAGCATAGTCAAATTCTCTTCTGGAGATAAACGATTGGGCAAGCTTAATAATCTGTTGTTGATTTGGAGTAAGTTGTTTAATGGTTTTTTCACTCAATTGTTTAGCTTCATTGGTTTTTCCAGAGGTGTTGTATAAATATGCCAAATCCACGTTGTAGCCTAAATCTATCGGATTTTTTCGTTGTTGGTTTTTTATGAGTTTTTCAGCATTTTTAAATTCTTGAAGAGCCACATAAGAATCAAGTAGTCTCAAATAGTAGTTTTGAGACGGAGTTTTGCTGAATAGTTTTTCGTAATAAATTACAGCCTTTTCGTATTCTTTATTATAGAAATACTGATTGGCTAATTCTTCATCGGTTTCATTTTGCCCAAAACTTGCATTATTGAGAGCAAAAAAATTCAACAAAAAAAATAATATGGTTAAAACTCTGTTCATAGGTTCATTGCATTCAATTAACGAAAGTTGAGCTGTTTTGTTTTTCGAGATATTGAATTAAAGAATCTTTTTTTTGAGTTTGATTTTTCATATTTTCTATCATACCCGATAACCCCATATAGGAAGAATCTATAAGGCTATTTAATTGTTCTAAAATCTGATATTCAATTTCTATGTATTTGATAAGGTTTTCATTGGTTACAGCATTGTTTTTTACATCATTTTGTAAACTGGCTAGTTGTTGTTCAGATTTTTTTATTTCTGTAAAAATCAAATTATAATTGCTTGCAGCAAAATCAATCTGAGTTTGGTTCGGATACATCTGAAATATCAACTGAACTGTTTTTTCATCAATGCTGTCGGTCAGAGAATGGATTTTATGTAAATCTTCTTGAATTTGTTTGTGTGCAGCAAATAATGTTGCAGAATCAATGGTATTAAATTTTTCATTTGTTGCTAAAAAAAATGCATTCAATTCATCTGTTTTTTTTAGATTATCTTTATCAATTCCATTGCAGGAAAACAGGCTCAAAGCAATATACATCAAAAAAAGATATTTCACACAAAAGTTTTAGTTAATACTGTCAAATTTAGTGTAAGGAACCAAACATTTTGGTACATTAATTCCATTTTCGGTTTGGTTGTTTTCTAAAATAGACGCTAAAATACGAGGTAAAGCCAAAGCACTTCCATTTAAAGTATGAACCAATTGGGTTTTGCCTTCACTATCTTTGAATCTGCATTTTAAACGATTGGCTTGGAAAGTTTCAAAATTTGAAATTGAACTTACTTCTAACCATTTTTCTTGAGCTGCAGAAAAAACCTCCATATCGTACGTTAAGGCAGAAGTAAAGCCCATATCACCGCCACATAAACGTAAAATTCTATAAGGAAGCTCCAGCTGGTTTAATAATCCTTTAACATGCTCAACCATTTCATCAAGAGTTTGGTATGATTTATCAGGATGTTGAATTTGAACAATCTCAACTTTATCAAATTGGTGAAGTCTGTTTAAACCTCTCACATCTTTGCCATAAGAACCTGCCTCTCTTCTAAAACAGGGAGTATAACCTACATTTTTAATTGGAAAATCACTTTCTTTAAGTATAACATCACGGTAAATATTGGTAATAGGAACTTCTGCTGTTGGAATCATATATAAATCATCAGCAGGCATATAATACATTTGACCTTCTTTGTCAGGCAACTGACCTGTTCCATAGCCTGATGCTTCGTTAACCATCAATGGAGGCATTATCTCATCATAACCTGCAGCAATTGCTCGGTCTAAGAAAAAAGTAATTAACGCTCGTTGCAATTGAGCTCCTTTGCCTTTGTAAACAGGAAACCCGGCACCACTAATTTTAACACCCAATTCAAAATCAATTAGATTGTATTTTTTAGCTAATTCCCAATGAGGAAGTGCATTAGCGTGTAATTTAGGTATAGGGTTGTTTTCGTAAACATTTTGATTGTCTTCAGCCGATTTTCCGTTGGGAACAATCTCGTTTGGCAAATTCGGAAGTGTGTACAACAATTGTTGTAGTTCAACTGCAATGTTGTTTTGTTCTTCTTTTAAAATTGCTGATTGTTCTTTAATTTGAGTAGTTCTATTTTTAAGCTTGTTGGCTTCATCTGTATTGCCACTTTTAAATAAATCGCCAATTTGTTTTGCTAACTGGTTACTTTCTGCTAAAAGTGAATCTAATTCTTGTTGTGTTTTTTTACGTTTATCATCAAGTACAATAATGCTGTTTACAGTGGTTGTAGCATCGATGTTTCTTTTCTTTAATCGCTCAATAACAAGGCTGGTATTTTCTCTGATAAATGATGTTTGTAACATATAATTTTATTGTTGTTAATCTGTTAAACAAATGTAGTAAAACTCTTTTTGATGTAAACAAAAACTCCTGTATCTATAAGTTTATAGATACAGGAGTTTCAACTATTTTGTATTAAACTTACGCTTCAGTTATAGGATCAACAGAAACATACGATCTGTTGTCTTTTTTCTTACGAAAAGATACGATTCCATCAACAAGAGCAAATAATGTATGGTCTTTACCAATACCTACATTTTCACCGGGGTGATGTTTTGTTCCTCTTTGACGAACAATGATATTTCCTGCAATTGCAGCTTGTCCACCAAAAATTTTAACACCTAATCGTTTACTTTCTGATTCTCTACCGTTTTTCGAACTACCGGCTCCTTTCTTATGTGCCATGTTATTAAGTTTTTATTGAGTTGCATTACAACCCAATTTAGTTATTCTTCAGTTTTTGTTTCTTTTTTTGCTTTTGGAGCTGCTGCCTTTTTTACAGGAGCTGCTTCTTCGCTAACTTCAGTTTTGGTTTCAGCTTTTTTAGCTGCACCTTTTTCAGAAATAGCCTCAATTTTAATTTGAGTTAAATACTGACGGTGACCATTTTCTTTTTGGTAACCTTTTCTTCTTTTCTTTTTAAAGACAAGCACTTTGTCGCCTTTAAGGTGTTCTAGTACCTTTGCGGTAACACTAGCACCTGCTACAACTGGGGCGCCTACGTTCACTTTTCCGTCATTATCGATTAAAAGAACTTTATCGAAAGTGATTTTTGCACCTTCTTTGTCTTCTAAACGATGTACAAAAAGCCGTTGGTCTTTTTCAACTTTAAATTGTTGCCCTGCTATTTCAACTATTGCGTACATTTTTTATAATTTTTTAATTTTTTAAAGGCTGCAAACTTAATTATAATTTTTTACATTTTCAACAAACTGCATAAATTAAGTTCTAAAAAGTAAAACTCATACCAAAACTTGGAAGTATTGGTAATTGATAAACTTTGTTTCCGGTAACTCTATCTAAGTAAAAGATGTTCTCTCTGTTGTAAGCGTTTGTTACACTTCCACTCAATTCCAGTTCGGTGTTTTTACCCAATACAAATGTTCTTTTTAAGGTTAAATCTAACCTGTGGTAATAGGGTAATCTGCCATTGTTATAATCAGCATAGGCAATTTCAAGTGTTCCGTTAGCTGTTGTTGGATCTTGGTCTATTGAACTAAAGTTTAAACCTTCATAAAATCCCTGAGTTTGAGTAAATGGAAATCCGGAGCCTAAGTTCCAGCGAGCATTAAATTCCCAGTTTAAGTTTTTACCGAATGTATAAGCGGCAACAAGATTTACATTATGTCTTCTGTCAAATACGGGGTTATATTCAGTTACTCCGTCCCAACGGTTAATTTTACTGATTGAATACGTTGACCAAATGTTTAGATGTGTTGATGTGTATTTTAAGCTAAAATCAATTCCATAAGCATCACCGGTTTCAATAATATAATCTTTTTTCAAAATATCCGGTTCACTCGAGAAGTCTGCATTATCCGGATAAATTTTATTCCTGTTGGTATTTGTTAGCTGTGTGAATGCTTTGTAATATGCTTCAGTGTTTACTGTAACAGAGCGATTGATATCAAATTCAAATCCGAAAACTGCATGATTCGCTTTTTGTAGGCGTGAAGTGATTTCTTCAACATTACCATCTTTGTCTTTTAATTCTTTTTGAAGGTTATCAGGACCGGAAATAAAGCCATAGAACAAGTTTACAATATCTCTATCAGAATTAGCACTGATTAGATTTTGAGAATACATTCCTCCTGCCGCTTTAAGTCTCCACCAATCAGTAATATTGTATTTCAAACCTAATCTGGGTTCTGGTGATATTTCAGAAAGTGAAGCGTAGTATTGAACTCGAACGCTAGGTTCTAAAACTAATTTCTTAATATTCCATTTAAACAACATAAACCCGCCCAATTCAGTAGTGCTTTGTTTTTGTTGAATAATCAAATCAACCGCATTTGTAAATTCATAATTTGTACTGAGTCCTAAAACATCAATACCATACTTGAACTCATTATCTCCCGAGAACGATGTAAAAGTCATTCCGCCGTTAAAACCACCTACATCACTTGTTCTTGGTTTACCATCGGCTTCAATCATATCAATTTTGTATTTTGAGTAAGCAAAAACGCCTTCAATTAAAGTTTTAGAAGTTCCCGGAATCAATACAAAGTTTGCTCCACCTCCGTAGGAGTCCCAAGAAATTTTAGATTGGTCGGAAAAATTTACATGGTCTTTAAAATTAAATCCAAACAAGCTGGTTTTACTTCCATTTTCACCATTTGCGGTAATTTTTCCATAAATATCGGTAAACCCATAAGGAAGTCCAGTAGTATCAATACCTCTTGCATTTTTTGAGCTTAGTCCTTTAAAATAGGATTGATAAATTTTAGAGGATTGTTCCAAGTAAGAGTGTTTACCACTAATAACAAAAGAGGTGCTTCCTCCACTTTCTGATTTAGCTCTTTTTATAGGTCCTTCAAGCAGAACTTTACCGCCAAAAGTGCTGGCAGAGAGTTTTCCACTCAATCTTTTTTTGTTTCCATCTTTGGTTTTTATATCCATAATAGATGAAACCCTGCCACCATATTGTCCGCTAAAGCCACCAGTATATACATCGGCATTTCTCATGATATCGGTATCAAAAACCGAAAACAAACCAATGGAGTGAAACGGATTGTAAATAATCATTCCATCTAATAATACTTTATTTTGAACCGGAGAACCTCCTCGAATGTACAACTGCCCCCCTTGGTCACCGGTGAAAGTAACACCCGGCAGAACTTGTAAATATTGAGCTAAATCGGGTTCGCCACCCACAGATGGCATGGCTTGAATTTCTTTTGGGGTAACTTTGCTCACCGACATTTTAACTTCGGTTTTATCTTCCATTTTTTCAGCAGAAATATTAAATGTTTCCATCTGAATCATCGCCTCTTTTATAAAAAGTTTTTGGTTGATTATTTCATTTCCTTTAATGGTTATTGAAACTTTTGCAGTGTCAAAACCTAATGAGGTAACCATCAAAGTATATGAACCGGCAGGAATTTTGGTGATTGAGTAAAATCCATTCACATCAGTAGCTGCCCCTATAGTTGTTCCTTTCAAGAAAACATTGGTAAAAATCATTGGTTCACCTGTTTTCTCATCATACACAAATCCACGAACTGTTCCTTGTGCAAAAACTAGGGTTGCTACAAAAATAAATCCGACGGTTAAAAGAAGTTTCTTACAATACATTTTGAAAAAATTAGTTCACAAATTTATCATTTCGAAATCATTTTTTTAAATTATTAAAAAGTTTGTTTTCTTTAGAAAATTGAAAGTAAACTGTTTGTGAATTCAAGGGTTTAGCAAAAAAATGTAATTTAGTTGAAAAATTAAACAATGCTAAGTAACTTTACATCATGGCTAGAATCACACTATCTGGCTTGCCCATATAAAACTTTTTTTGACATTGATTGTTTAGGCTGTGGAATGCAGCGTTCATTTGTTGAACTGCTTAAAGGAAATTTTGTTGAGAGTTTTATGTTATATCCCGCATTAATTCCATTGCTATTTATGTTGCTGTTGCTACCTCTTCATTTGATTTTTAAGTACAAACACGGTGCTTTTTGGTTGAAAAGTCTTTTTATTTTTAATAGTGTTGTTGTTTTGATAAGTTATGTTATCAGACTTGTTTTATGAAAATTTTAAATGCAACCCAAATAAAAGAAGCAGACCGATTTACTATCGAAAATGAACCCATTTCTTCTATTGATTTAATGGAGAGAGCTTCAAAGAAATGTGTGGATTGGATTGTAAAAAATTTTGATGCTAATACGGAGTTTGCTGTTTTTTGTGGCGTTGGAAACAATGGAGGCGATGGATTGGTAATTTCCAGGTTACTTTCAGAAGCAAATTATTCTCTTCAAATTTTTATCGTTGAATTTTCAAGTAAATATTCCGACGATTTTGCTCAGAATTTAGAAAAATTGAAAAAAACAGGAATACCCTACAAAATACTAAACCTTCTAAACTATACTTTTGACCTGCCTTCTAATATTGTAATTATTGATGCAATATTTGGTTCAGGGCTGAATAAGCCGCTTCATGGGTTTGTTTCCAAAATCACAACAGTTATAAATAGAGCCCAATCAATAATTTCAATTGATATGCCATCGGGTATATTTTGTGAAAATAACGAGGAAAACAATTTAGAAAATGTTGTGAAAGCAACCTATACTCTCACTTTTCAACAGCCTAAATTAGCAATGATGTTTCCTTGTTACGCAACTTGTTTTGGTGAAATTCAACTATTAGATATTGGGTTAAAAAAGGAATATTTAAAACAAGTAAACACGCCTTATTATTTTACAACAAAAGAATCAGTTAGCTCATTTATGCACATTCGACAGAAATTTTCACACAAGGGTACTTTTGGACATTCTTTGTTGATTGCCGGGAGTAAAGGGAAAATGGGAGCTGCACTTTTGTCAGCAAAATCATGCTTGAGAACCGGGGCAGGATTAGCAACCCTTCTCGTTCCAAAATGTGGAGTAACTATTGTACAAACAGCATTGCCTGAAGCGATGTGTATTTCAGATGAGAAAAATAATTTTATTTCTTCAATACCTGAAGTTGATAAATACAATGCAATAGGTGTTGGTCCGGGTATCGGAACTCAAAAATCTACTCAAAATGCGTTAAAGCTGTTGATTCAGAATTCCAAAATACCTTTGGTAATAGATGCTGATGCTTTAAACATCCTATCCGAAAACAAAACATGGTTGGCTTTTCTACCTCCAAACAGTGTTTTGACACCACACCCGAAAGAATTTCAACGAATTGTTGGAAAATGGGAAAGCGATGAACAACGATTACGACTACAGCAAGAACTTGCCGTTAAAAACCAATTGGTAGTAGTTCTAAAAGGTGCCTACACTTCAATTGCTTTGCCAAACGGCGAAATTCATTTCAACAGTTCCGGAAATGCCGGAATGGCTACAGCCGGAAGTGGCGATGTTTTAACAGGGATTATAACTTCATTAGTTGCCCAAGGATATGCAATGGATATTGCCTCAATATTTGGGGTTTATTTACATGGGGTAGCCGGAGATTTTGCTAAAGAAAAAATAGGCGAACCCTCTATGATTGCATCAGATATTATAGAAAATATACCTTTAGCTTTCGGTTGGATAAATTCCTAGATTTATTAAAAAAAAATATTATTAATTACTTTTTGATGTTGATAACATCATGATAACTGAATAAAAAATTACGTAGATTTGTCCGCGTATCAAATAATTAAATATGAATTTAAAATCTATCATTTCAATTACCGGAAAGCCGGGTTTATTTAAAATTATTTCACAAACAAAAAATGGCTTTGTTGTTGAATCATTAACCGATGGTAAAAAAATGCCAATTTATGCGTCTGACAAAGTAAGTGCATTAGAAGATATTAGCATTTATACCACTGAAGAAGACATGCCCCTTATTGAAGTTTTTGCAAAATTATACGACCACACCGCTGGAAAAATAGCAGTTGACCACAATGCAAATCCAGAAGAACACAGATCTTTTTTGTCTAAAGTAGTTCCTACTTTTGACCAATCAAGAGTATATAATTCAGATTTAAAAAAATTATTCTTGTGGTTTAATATTTTAATTAAATCAGACTATATAAAAAATCAAAAAAAGGAAGAAAAATCAGCCAAAGCCGAAAACACCGACGATAAAAAGAAAGCTGATGATAAAAAACAATCAGTCCAAAAGCCTGCAAAAGCAGTTAAAACAGCTTCTACACCCAAAACATCATCTGCAAAAGCAGTAGTTAGAAAATCGGGAGGTTCAAAACGTAACGGCTAACAATATTTATATGTATTTGAGCTGAATAATTGCAGAAATGCTTTATTCAGCTTTTTTTATTTAAAACTAAAAAAATGAAAATCCCAACCAAACCACAAAGAAAGTTTGTTTCTGAAAATTTAGTAATCGACTCTTGGCTCAAGCTGGAAAGCTATTTTGAAGATTTAAAAAATAGAAAAATTGAGAATGTTGAGCAATTGAAAATTTGGTTGAAAGACCGTAGTGAGTTAGAAGCAGTTTTAGAAGAAGATATGGCTTGGAGATATATTAAAATGAACATCGACACAACCAATTCTAGTCTAACAGAAAGTTTTTCATTTTTTATCAATGAAATTGAACCTAAAATTGCACCCTATACAAATGAATTTAATTTAAAACTAACAAACTCGCCTTTTGTTAATCAACTAAACGGAAGTGGGTATGATATTTTTTTGAGAGGTATAAAAAAGCAAATCGAAATTTTTAGAGAAGAAAATATTCCTTTAAACACTAAGCTTTCAGAAGAATCACAAAAATATGGTGCTATTACAGCCTCTATGACCATTCAATACGAAGGAAAAGAACAAACTCTGCAACAAGCTTCAAACTATTTAAAAAATACAAATAGAGCTATTCGTGAAGAAGTTTTTTACTTGATAAACAACAGAAGAATACAAGACGAAAATAAACTAAACACATTGTTTTCATCTTTAGTTAAGCTCAGAAACCAAGTTGCAAAAAATGCTGGTTTTAAAAACTACAGAGATTATATGTTTGCATCGTTAGGAAGATTTGATTATACCCCACAAGATTGTTTTGACTTTCATAATGCAATTGAAAAAGAAGTAGTACCGGTTACCAACGGATTTGATACTGATAAAAAGCATAAATTGGGGCTAGACTCTCTCAAACCATGGGACACTTCCGTTGATTCATCTGGAAAAGAAGCCCTCAAACCATATAAAGGAGCTGATGAGTTGATTGAAAAAACCATTTCTGCATTCAACAAGCTGAATCCCTATTTTGGTGAATGCTTATCAATTATGAACGAAATGAAACATTTAGACTTGGAATCCAAAAAAGGAAAGGCTCCCGGTGGCTTTAATTATCCTCTACACGAAATTGGTGTTCCATTTATTTATATGAACTCTGTTGACTCTCAGCGAGACTTAGTTACTATGGTTCACGAAGGAGGTCATGCTGTTCATTCATTTCTTACACGTGAATTAGAGATTACCGGTTTTAAAGACACACCCTCTGAGGTAGCTGAGTTGGCATCTATGAGTATGGAGCTATTATCTATGGATTTTTGGAATGAGTTTTATAAAAACCCTGAAGAATTAAAAAGAGCAAAAATTGAACAACTGGAAAAAGCCTTGGAAACGCTCCCGTGGGTGGCTTCAATTGATAAATTTCAGCATTGGATATACGAAAATCCGGAATTTACAACTGAAGAACTTTATGCACAATGGAACGAAATAATGAAATCGTTTGGTAGCAACCAAGTTGACTGGAAGGGTTGTGAAAAAATGCAATCCGTTTTGTGGCAAAAGCAACTTCATTTGTTTGAAGTACCTTTTTACTATATTGAGTACGGAATGGCTCAACTTGGAGCGTTTGCAGTCTGGAGAAACTACAAGCAAAACCCTCAAAAAGCAATAGAACAATACATTAATGCACTAAAACTCGGGTACACCAAATCCATTAAAGAAATATATAAAACTGCAGGAATTGAATTTAACTTTTCTCAGGAATATATTAAGGAATTAGTAGATTTTGTTAAAATAGAATTGGATAAAATAGCTAACAATCGAAGCTAAATAATTTTTTCTTTGAAAGCGTAGATTACTATTCCGGCGGTATTTTTAATCCCCAACTTTGCCATTATATTTTTTCTGTGTGTGTTTACTGTGTGAGTGCTCAAACATAATGTATCAGCAATTTCTTTGTTGGTCAGCCCATCGCTTATCATTTTAATAATTTCTATTTCTCTTTCGGATAACGAAGAACCAGCACACCCCATGGTTTTGTCCGAATTTTCTGCCAAAATATCAATTACCTGACCGCAATAAAACTGTTTTCCGTTAAAAGTATCATCTATTGCTTCCAAAATTTCAGGCTTTTGGCAATCATCGAGCAAATAGCTATCTACACCTGATTTTAACGCTTTTTGAATCGTTTGTTTGGATAAAGACTCAGTTATGGCAATTATTTTTGATGTTTTGTATTGCTTTCGAATGTCAGAAATAAAATCAACACCAAAAGTTGGTTGCGAAAAGTCAACAACAACTATATCCGGAAAATATTTTTTTGACGACAAATAAAAACTCTCTTTGCTATCTACTATACCCAAAACCCTATTGCCCGGTTTGCTTTGCAAAATGGTTTTAAGCCCTTCTCCGGCTATCATATTGTTATTGGCAACAAGGATATCTATCATAATCTTTTTATTTAGATTAATTCTAAATAATATTCAAAATTAATGAGAAATATTTTTTAAACTCAAATTTTACGTCTCAAAAAAACAACATTTGGTTAAAAAGTGAATAATCAGTAAATTTACTAAGCGAAAAAAAAGCTTATGAGCCACCGAACATTTAAAATATTGATGTTTATTTTAGTTCTTGTTTCTAAGGTTTTTGCACATAACGAAGGTCTTCGGTTTATTGAAAACAAAGGTCAGTGGAAAGAACCGTTTTTATTCAAATCTGACTTAGGAAACGGAGCAGTATTCCTTGAACCCAATTCATTTACATATTGTTTCTACAATGCAGATGAAATCCAATCCAACCATTTTTCAAATAAACCATCTGAAATACCGATAAAATACCATGCTTTTCGTGTAAATTTTTTGAATGCTGAAAAGGCAGTTATTCAATCTCAAAAAAAATATCCTGAATACTTTAATTACCTAATTGGAAAAAATAAAACCAATTGGAAAGGAAAAGTGAATGCATACGGACAAATTGAATACAAAAATTTATATTCCGGAGTTGATTTGATTGTTTATTCTCTAGGTAATTTAATGAAATATGATTTAGTCATATCTCCCAAAACAGATATTTCAAAAGTTCAATTGCAATATGAAGGTATTGATAAAATTAAAATTGATCGCTCGGGGAATCTGGTTGTTTCAACATCTGTTGGTGATTTGATTGAACAAAAACCGTATGCTTATCAAACCATTGATGGTAAAAAAATTGAAATTTCTTGTAATTACGTATTAAAAGGAAACACACTGTCCTATCAAATTACCGGAAAATATAATATTCATTTGCCTATTATTATCGATCCTGTTCTGATTTTTTCCAGTTTTTCAGGCTCGTATGCCAATAATTTTGGAATGACCGCTACATACGGATACGATGGAAGCTTATTTTCAGGTGGAACTGCATTTGGAGTTGGTTTTCCAACAAGCTTAGGTGCATTTGATTCGTCTTTCAATGGTGTTCCGGGTAGTGGAATTACTGATATTGTGATAACTCGCTACGATTCGTCAGGCACAAGCCTTATTTATTCAACATATATTGGAGGGGTTCAAACCGATGTTGCTCATAGCTTGATTGCAAACAAAAACAATGAATTATACTTATACGGAACCTCAAGTTCTTTAGACTACCCAATATTAGGAAACTCCTACGATACGTCTTTTAACGGTGGTCAGGCGGTTAATTATGTAAACACAGGAACCAATTTTGTTAATGGAACAGACATAATTATTTCAAAACTTAGCAATGACGGAACAACTTTAATGGCATCTACCTACATAGGCGGTTCAAATAACGACGGAATAAACACAACCGTTAGTCGAAACTACGATTCATTGATGTATAATTATGGAGACATTTTTAGGGGAGATATTGCATTAGACTCTTTGGAAAACTGCTACATCACCTCTTCTTCACGTTCCTCTGACTTTCCGATTGTAAATGGATTTGATACAGGTTTAAATGGGTTACAAGATGGAATTGTTTTTAAAATGGATAAAAATCTTTCTACACTTCATTGGAGTTCGTACATAGGAGGTAGTGATGTTGACGCGGGATATTCAATAAAAGTAGATGACAGCAATTACGTATATGTCTGTGGAGGTACATCATCTATTGATTTTACAACTACTCCGGGAACAATAAATTCTGGCTATCAAGGCGGTATAGCTGATGGGTATATTGTAAAGATTGATAGTATGGGAACACAACTAATCAATTCTACTATCTTAGGAACAACTACATACGACCAATGTTACTTTCTGGAAGTTGACCGCTTTGGTTATATCTATGTCGTAGGGCAAACCCGAGGTAGTTTTCCTGTAATCAATGCTCCTTACAACAACCCAAACAGCAGCAGTTTTATTGTAAAACTAAACAACAATCTTTCTGCCATCAGCTACAGTACTATTTTTGGAAACGGGAACATCAATGCAAAATTCTCCCCATCAGCTTTTATGGTAGATAGATGCGAAAATATTTATGTTTCCGGTTGGGGAGGTGATATCCTGACAGGAATAAACCTCAACGGAATGCCAACAACATCAAATGCAGTATTTCCAAGTTCTCCAAACGGATTTGATTTCTATTTGATTGTTTTGGAACGCAATGTTCAATCGTTGTTATACGGAACCTATTTTGGCGGTTCATTAAGCAGAGAACATGTTGATGGTGGAACCAGTCGATTTGACAAAAACGGAATAGTTTATCAATCTGTATGTGCAGGATGTCAAAATAACGATGATTTTCCTTCTTCACCAGGGGCATGGTCTGCAACAAACAACAGTAGCGGTTGCAACAACGGAGTTTTTAAATTTGATTTTGAAATTATTCCTAAAGCTGAGTTTACAGTTGACCAGCATGAAGGCTGTGCTCCTCTTACAGTTACTTTCACTAATAACAGCAACAGCAGCGACTCTTATTTTTGGGATTTTGGTGGAGGTGATACAACCTCTCAAGTGTTTAACCCGATTAGAACCTATACTGTTCCAGGCACATATTCAGCTACTTTAATCATTCAAGATTCCATTTGCAACACCATTGACACGGCTTACCAAACAATTATTGTTAATCCGCCTATTCTTATTCAATCTGTAAGTAATGACACAACAAGTTGTAACCCTGTTTTATTAACTGTTTCAGCATCAGGGGCAACTGACTTTATTTGGTCGAGCAACAATCAATTTTCTGATACTTTAAACATTGGATTAACTGATACCATAACCGTTTTTAATTCTCAACCAACAACGTATTATGTGATGGCAACAAATGGTATTTGTAATGATACAGATAGTGTTACCATACAATTTCATGTTCCATCTCTTCCTCAAATCTATACGAATCAGAGTCAGGGATGCGTTCCGTTAACTGTTCAATTTGCCAACAATACAACTCAATACGATTACTTTTTATGGAATTTTGGTAATGGTGATACTACTTCACAAATCGTTAATCCAATAATAACATATAATTCTGCAGGTATTTTCCCCGTTACACTCACTGTTGTTGACTCTATTTGCCAAACTTCTTTTACTGATTCGGTTACCATAATTACTGACAGCATTGTAACCATATCACCGCCCTCTGTGATTAATACCTGTGACTCTGCTCTTCTTTTCACCAATGGCTCTAATTCCATAGGTTATGTTTGGTCTAGCTCTCCATTATTTACAGACACACTAAATTCTAACTTTGAAGACAGCCTGATTGTACAGGTTACTGACACAACACGATTTTATGTTATGGCAATAAACGGAGTTTGCACAACAACAGACAGTGTATTGGTTAATTATATCGGTGTTCAAATTTCTACTCAATCGGGGGCTATTTGCTCCGGACAAAACGATACACTTCAGGTTAACAATCATACTAATTTGCCTTTAAGTTATTCGTGGACACCAACTTCATTGATAATTTCCGGTGAAAACACAGCTAATCCTATTGTAAATCCAACCACTTCAACGATTTATTATGTCAACGCACAAAACTCTTTTGGTTGTTCAGCAAACGATTCGGTTTTAGTTGTTGTTTCCGGATTTAATGCGAATAATATCAATGTTAGTGCTGACAAAGACACTTTGATAAATGGAGAAGGGACATATTTACATGCTTATCCCGATACTAATTTCAGCTATTCATGGATTCCTCCAATCAATTTGAGTAGCAATAGTTCAGCAAACCCTTTTGCAACACCTACGACAACAACTACCTACACAGTTAACTTTACCGAAAACAGCAGTGGTTGTATGTATCAAAAATCATATACTCTTTATGTTTTTGAATTGGTATGCGGTGAGCCGGACGTGTTTCTTCCCAATGCTTTTACACCCAACAACGACAATGAAAACGACATTCTTTATCTTCGAGGAAGGAACGTTGAAAAAATGCATTTAAAAATATATAACCGTTGGGGTGAGCTGGTTTTTGAAACTGAAAATCAAACCATTGGTTGGGACGGAAAATACAACGGTAAACTAGTTGATCCGGCTGTGTTTGTTTACCATCTTTCTGTAAAATGTATTGATGGTCAAGATTATTTCAAAAAAGGGAATGTAACTGTTATTAGATAAAAGCCTTGTTTTTAGTAAAGTTCCATAGAAAAAATTATCCTAAAGTGTGCGCTTTAGCTCTATCAGTATTTGCATTAGGTTTTATCAATGCTCAAGATATTCACTTTTCTCAATTCTACAACTCACCTCTAAATTTAAATCCGGCATTAACAGGTAGTTTTGACGGAGATATTCGTATAGCTGCCAACCAACGCAGTCAGTGGAGTTCTGTTACAGTGCCCTACTCTACTTATGGTATTTCTGTTGATGCAAACACAATATTTAATTCGCCTTTTCACCTGGGACTGGGAATATACAACGACAAAGCAGGAGATTCTGAATTCAGCACCCTTCAAATTGCCCCTAGTTTTGGTTACACTCAATATATTGGGGATTCAACCAATACTTTTACCGTTTCCATTCAACCTGCATTTACTCAGCGTTCAATTAGCTATGATCAATTGAGCTTTGACAACCAATACAACGGGGTTCGATATGATGAAAGCCTTGCAAATGGAGAAACATTTAACAACGAAGGCAGGCAATACTTCAATTTCCATGGCGGATTTAGTTGGAATTACACCAAAAATTTACGAAAAACAATAACTGCAGGAATTGCATTCCACAATATCTTTAACCCGAAACAGAGTTTTTTCAACGATGAAAACATCGAACTTCACAGTCGTGTTACTTTTCATACTACCGGTACATTTAAAATTGCCAACAAATTTGACGCAGTTCCGGGAGTTTCTGTAATGACTCAACACGAATTTAAAGAAATTATTTTTGGCGGTTCAGGAAAATACCACTTAAACAAAGGTGATTATAAAGCTGCCTACTTCGGATTTTGGTATAGAAACAGCGATGCAACGTATATTACGGCAGAATTAGACTACCGAAATTTTCACTTCGGAATCAGTTATGATATTAATTTATCTTCTTTACAGGTTGCCAGTAGAAACCGCGGAGGATTCGAATTTTCAGTGATTTATATTTTTGAAAAATTTCGACCTGACATCAAAAGATACAAGGCTTGTCCGAACTATATTTAAGCTATCGGATTGTAGTAACAACTATGCAAGAATGAAACAGACAACTAATATCTTGTCTCCAAAATTGATATGTGGAAGCACAACTCTCCAAAAACTACCGAAATATATACTCGTGTTTCAACAAAAAGTTTAAAGGATATTAAAAGCCCTCCTGGAAAAATTAAATATTCAGTTTTAAATCCTTATTTTAGCATCGAAGCTTTTCGTATAAGTGAAAAATATCAGCAATACGTTTAGCGAAATGTTATCAGCAACCCTAAAAACCGACCGTGCAACAATCAACCGACAGACAAAACCCGACAGACAGTGCAAATTTCGGCAAAGCCGTTTGGCTATCCCTTCGCAAAATAAAAAGAGCTGCAAAGCCACCCACAAGCCGACCCGCTTTTGCAGCACATTTTATTTTGCCCAACCGCACCAGTGCAACCCGACAGTTTTGTGCTAAACCGACAAATTTTTTACTTACATTTGCCCCGTGAAAAAAGTTTTGACA
>JADYZM010000012.1 GCA_020853105.1 Flavobacteriales bacterium
GCAGCACATATTGCATCAGACAAATCTTCTATTCCAAATCCTTTAAGTGAATTTGTTTGAAAGTGTTTTTGAAGAATATCTCTTCCAAAATCTAAAGTAAAAGCCCAATCTTCTAAACAAAAAGTATAAAAGCTAGTGCCAAACGTATCAGAAAATAATTTTTTGTGATTGCGTTGTATCAATACTTCTTTGGGTTTTAAACTGTGTATTAGTTTATCTATATACTCTGTGTTACCTTGAGCAGATAAAAACTCACCGGTTGAAATATCGAGAAAAGCAATGCCTATATCATTCTTATTAAAATGAACTGCAGCTAAAAAATTGTTGCTTTTATTATCTAAAATTTGGTCGTTGAATGTAACACCCGGAGTAACAAGTTCTGTAACTCCACGTTTAACAATTTTTTTTTCTTTACTTGGTGCTTCTAATTGGTCGCAAATTGCCACTCTAAGTCCTGCTCTCACCAATTTAGGAAGATAAGTATTCAAGGAATGGTACGGAAATCCGGCCAATTCAACTTTTGAATCACCATTGTTTCGAGAAGTGAGTACAATTCCTAATATATTCGCTGTTTTTATGGCGTCAGAACCAAATGTTTCATAAAAGTCTCCCACTCTAAACAACAATAGTGCATCAGGATATTTGGTCTTGATGGTGTTGTATTGTTTCATTAATGGGGTTTCTATGTCTTTTGTTACAGCCAATTTCTAAATGTTAAGGGTATTCACAAACTTACTTGAATACTCAAAAAAATGCCTATTAAACAGTTATTAGTTTTAAACAGAATTCAGTATTTTGTTGATATTTTGAGGAACATTATGGTAATTTGAACAAAATTGGTTATATGTATAGAAAATTACAAAACAGTGAACTCAACAGAAAGAGTACTGATGAAATGAAATCGGTTGAAAAACTACCGTTTACTGTAATTTTAGACAATGTCAGGAGTTTAAACAATGTCGGTTCTGTATTCCGAACATCTGATGCATTTTTTATGGAGCAAATTTTTTTATGCGGAATAACGGCAACACCACCGCACCGAGACATACAGAAAACAGCTTTGGGAGCCACAGAATCAGTTCACTGGAAATATTTTCCTTCTACAATTGATGCTGTTCAACGATTAAAAGAAACGGGGTATAAAATTGCAGTTGTTGAGCAAACCGAAAATAGCACTAAGCTAAATGAATTTGTTTTTCCAAAAAATGAAAAATGGGCTATAGTTTTTGGTAATGAAGTTGTAGGAGTTTCACAAGATGTGATTAATCTGAGCGATGTTGTTATTGAAATACCTCAGTTTGGAACAAAACATTCTCTCAACATCTCCGTAAGTGCTGGTATTGTGCTCTGGGAAGTTTTAAAAAGTTCTATATAAAAAAAGTCCGACGATTGTCGGACTTTTTTTTATCATTAAACTTAACGAGTATTAGTTTACAGCAGATTGGAACTCTGCATCATCTCTAAATTTAATAAACTCAGCATCATTTTTAGCTTTAGCTTTTAAGGCTGAATCTTTTCCTGTAGCAGATTTCAAGTTGTTTACCAAAGCATTTTTGTCGTTAGAACGAGCTCCGGCAACAGCTTTTAAATAATATGACATAGCTTCATCTTTATCTGTTGAAGCATCAATTATACTTCCAATTGAATTGTTTCCACTTAATAAATTAGCCAAAGCAGAATTGAATGAATTCACACCTGAATAGCTCGATTTTGCAGAAGCATAATCTCCTTTCATAATATAGATGATACCCATATTTTCATTCACTTCTGATCCAGCACCAGATGCTTGTTTGTATAATTCCATTGCAGCATCAACATTACCGTTTAATCTTTCGCAAACACCTAAGTTGTTTTTTACAATTGGATTGCTTGCTGATAAGCCGTCAGCTTTTTCGAATTGAGCTTTTGCATCGGCAATTTTATTTTGTCTAACATAGATGTAACCTAAGTTATTTGGACCTCTCCAATCTTGTCCGAATTTATTTGATAAACTTTTATAAATTGTTTCTTTTTTAGCATCATCAGTATATAATGTAGCAGCGTACATCATTTGTTCTGCATCTAGAGAATCAATTTTTGAATCAACCAATGTTTTTAATTCATCATCAGTAAGGTTATTTTTTTTCATAACTACATTCACTTCTGATCTTCTTAACTCAGGTAATACTTTTTTAGCAACTTCAGTATATGTAGCTGCCAAGTTTTTAATTTCAGCTTCTCTTTTAGCTAAATCAGTATATGTTTCAAGAACTCTGATAATTAATTCTTTATCTTTAATATCTGAAGCAGTCATTAAATTTTTAAAACCATCCCAGTCTTCACCTTTACCATTTAATTTAGAAGAGTCAGAAGCAACAGTTAATTTTGCTTTTTTAAATTCAGCACCCATAGCTTTATTTGCAGATGCAGCTCTTTCGTTTGCTAAATTGTCGTTTTTAGAAATCTCACCTTCTGGAGAAGCATAAGCATCTACAACAACACCGTTCACTTCCATTTTAACATCTTTCGACCAAAGTTTTAGATTACTTACTAAATCTTTCACGTCTTTGTCAGACATCTCAGAACCTCTAACTGCCGAACTGTTAACTAGATAGTTAATAGTAGCTTTATTGTCTGATAAAGAGAATTTTTGGAAATTATCTTTTGCAGCGATAGCTTTTTCTGCAGACATTACCAATTTAGGAGTAATTATTGTTCCATCGGCTACCTTTCTAGGGTCTAGAGCTTTTGTTTTTGTTTTGTATTTTCCATCAACTCTAAGCTCAACAGTTGCAACATCCATACCGTCTTTATATGGAATTTTTGCAGTGTGGCTGAACGAACCGCCTTTTTCGTAGTTTATTACGGTTCCTTCTTCTTCAGAAACTTCACCTTTTAATTTTAAAGGAGCAAATAATTCTTCCCCTGCACCATATTTAATAACAGGAGTAATAGTAGCAGAAACTTTTTTGTTAAAATATTTAGTAGGAAAACTACCGTTTAATGCAATTGAAATAGAGTCAGCATGCATTTCAACAGGGTTTGGAGTTAACGCAAAGTTAACTTCATTTTGTCTCTTCACCATTTTTGATAATGGATTACAAGCAACCAACGCTGTAGAAGTAGCTACTGCTAAAGCAATAAATTTAGTGTTTTGGCTTTTCATCGTATTAATTTTTTCTTTTAAGTTAAGTCAATTTTATTTTTGAAGTGCAATAATAATCATAAGTTTTTATATATAAAATATTTTTCAGCTTTTTCTATGCTATGATTAAACTTTCTGAATTTCAATTGAATCTATACAACTTTCCAATAATAAAGCAGTTGTCATTTTTAAAACAGGATGAATAAATTCTGGTGTAATTTCAACTAAAGGGAGCAACACAAATGCTCGTAAATGAAGCAATGGATGTGGGATTTTTAACTCATTTTTATTGATAATTAAATCATTATAAAAAAGTAAATCTATGTCTATAGTTCTGGCAATCCATTTTTCATGCGTTCTGATTCTGCCTAATTTTTGCTCAATATTTAAACAAGCTTTCAAACAATCTTCAACATTTAAGGCAGTTTCAACTATAATTACTTTGTTTAAAAAATCGGGCTGATTTTCATTTCCCCATGCTTTGGATTTATAGATTGATGATTTTTTAGTAATATTCCCCAGTTGATATAAAATTTCTTTTTCTGCCAACTCAATCGTTTTTTGCACATCTCCGATATTGCCCCCCAGCCCAAGAAACAAAACATTCGTATCGTATTTTTGTTTTTTTAAACCACTCATCATTTATCATTTACCATTGGTGTAAAATTAAAGCCCAAGATAATACCATAACACTACATTTGTAAAAAATAAATAACCAAAAACCAAAACCAATGAGAGAATTTTTTAAATTTATGTTTGCCAGCATGGTAGCCATGTTGCTAACTTTTTTTATTGCAACAATACTTTTTATTGTTGTAATTGGAGCAGTTGTTTCTTCAGCTACTTCGACACAGGAAAAACCATTCACAGTTAAAGACAATTCCATATTGCATTTGCAATTTGATTTTCCTATAAAAGACAGAACTTCTAACAATCCGTTTGAAAGTTTTGACTTTTCAACTTTTGAATCTCACGACAATTTAGGCTTGGATAAAATTTTAACCAATATTGAAAAAGCAAAATCAGATTCAAAAATCAAAGGTATTTATTTGGATTTAACATCTTTAAACGCAGGAATGGCAACAGTTGAAGAAATAAGAAATGCCCTAAAAGATTTTAAAAAATCAGGAAAATGGGTGGTAAGTTATTCTGAAGTTTACACGCAAGGAACGTATTATTTGGCTTCGGTTTCTGATAAAATATACTTAAATCCAGCGGGTGTTGTTGAAATGAGAGGGCTATCTTCACAACTATCATTTTTCAAAAATGCATTAGAAAAATTAGAAGTTGAGATGCAAATTATCAGACACGGTAAATTTAAAAGTGCTGTAGAGCCTTTTATTTTGGATAAAATGAGCGACTCAAACAGAGAACAAATGGAATTATTATTAAATACAGCATGGGGAAGTTTTGTGAAAGATATTTCCGAAAGCAGAAAAATATCTATAGAAAAACTTAACGAGATAGCTGATGGATTAAAAATTCAAACTGCAAAAAATGCGATGGAACTAGGTTTTGTTGACAAAGTATTGTACAAAGATGAAATTCTTGATGATTTAAAAACCAGAGTTGGTGCAAAATCTTATGACGACATCAACTATGTTACATTAAGAAAATACGACAATGCTAAAGCTGAGAAAAAAGAGAGTAAAAATGAAATTGCAATAGTTTATGCAAGCGGAGAAATTGTAAGTGGAAAAAGTAAAGGTGAATCTATGGGTTCAGAAACTGTATCTCAGGCAATACGTGAAGCAAGACTAGACGAAAATGTAAAAGCAATTGTACTGAGAGTAAATTCACCCGGTGGTAGTGCTTTAGCATCTGATGTGATGTGGAGAGAAGTAGTTCTTGCTAAAAAAGTAAAACCTGTGGTGGTTTCAATGGGAGATGTTGCTGCATCTGGTGGTTATTATATTTCTTGTGCTGCCAATAAAATAGTAGCAGACGAAAAAACAATCACCGGTTCTATTGGTGTTTTTGGAATGATTCCAAATGCTCAAAAACTCTTCAACAACAAGTTGGGAATTACATTTGACGTTGTAAAAACCAATACCAACGCTGATATGATGTCATTAACTCAACCATTAACTGCTGAACAAAAAGACATCATTCAAATTGGAGTTGAACAAATTTATGATGACTTCATTACCAAAGTTGGTGAAGGTAGAAAAATGACAAAAGAACAAGTGGACAGCATTGGTCAAGGTAGAGTCTGGACAGGAATTGATGCAAAACGAATTGGATTGGTTGATGAGCTTGGAGGTATTGATAAAGCAATTGAAATTGCAAAAGATTTAGCAAAAATCAGCGATTATAAAACAACTGCTTTCCCTAAACAAAAAGACCCAATTGAACAATTTATTATGGAGTTAACGGGTGAAACTGAAGCTAAAATACTACAAATGTACTTGGGTGAAAATTATAAATATTATCAAAAAGTGCAAGCACTAACCACTCAATCCGGTTATATGGCTAGAATGCCTTATGAAATTGAAGTTCATTAGTTGTTTTAAATTATAGTTGTTTATAAAAGGGGATAAGATTTTTCTTACCCCATTTTTAGTATCAATTATTTTCTAAAAAATTCGAAAATACTTTTTCTATATTTAATTAGAAAATATATTGGAATCTTTATACATAAAGCAAGTCCTATTATCAAAAAAGTAACAGAAAAATTACTTCCATATATTTTTAAAATAGATCCTACTATAATCAAGCTAGTTCCAAGAAAGAACCCAAATAAAAGCATTAATTTATTACTTAACATAATTATATTATTTAAGATTACAAACAAGCTAAACCTATACCAACTGCAACAGCATGACCAGATCCTATCTGAGCAGCACAACCTATAAAATCACAACAGAAATTATTCCAATTTCTTGAAAAACAGTCTCCAAATGTTTCATCCCCCGAACGAGGACCTAAATCACTACATCTTAACACTGGTGAAGAATCTTTAGGAATAATAATAAAATCCTCCTTCAAATTTCTTAATTCTATGTTTGTATTACCTTCTGTAATAATAACTTCATTAAATCCTTTTCCATTTGGTGTTATTACTAAAACTCTCTTTGAGTCTAACTTAGATTGAAATGCAAATCCAATTTTTTTATTATGGAACAAATATTCATCTGAGGTAATACTTTCAAACTCTTCTCTTATAGAATTCTCCATATCCATGAAAAATAAATTTGTATACTGACTATTATCTTTATTTCTTATAACGGAAGATAACCCAATTTTTGAGAACCAAAAATCATCTTTTAAAGGTTCCTCACAACTACCTACAATATCATCATGACTCATATGACTTTTTATAGAATGTTTATTGACGTTAATTGTTACTCCATTATGACATAAGTTTCCATTATCATCATTAGATAATTTTGAAGATGAAACTTCTTTGTTGGGTGCTGAATTAGATGATACATTCAAACTTTCTTTCTCACAAGAATTAAATGTTATTAATAACATACCTAAACTTACGTAATAAATTAATTTTTTCATGATTTCAATTTTTAATTAAACATTATTGAAATCGAAGATAAGATAAGATAAGATAAGATAAGAAAAAAGTTATTAACAATTAAGATAATAACCTAATTTAGCATCATGCAATTGTTTTATACACCTGATATTAATTTAACGGCTTCAACCTTTATACTTGACGAAGCAGAATCAAAACATGCTGTTAAGGTTTTGAGGTTAGCTACAGGTGATAAAATAAACTTAGTGGACGGTAAAGGAACTTTTTTTGAAGCAGAAATTACACAAGCTCATGCTAAAAAATGTGAACTCTGTATACTGTCCTCTACAAAAGAAGCCAATAGTAAATCAACCATACACATTGCTATAGCTCCAACAAAAAACAACGACCGTTTGGAATGGTTTGTAGAGAAAGCTACCGAAATTGGAATTGCAGAGATAACGCCTCTAATTTGCCAACGCTCGGAAAGAAAAATACTGAAAACCGACCGATTAGAAAAAACAGCCGTAGCTGCCATGAAACAATCGATAAAAGCTAATCTACCTAAAATTAACGAACCTATAACTTTTAAAGATTTTATTAAAACCACACCAAAACAACCCAACTTATTTATAGCACATTGTTTAGATAACCAAGAGAAACACTTGAGCCAGATATGTGCTAAAAATGAACCATCCATCGTTTTAATTGGACCCGAAGGCGATTTTACCAAAGAAGAAATTGATTTGGCTATAAAAAATCAATTCAAGCCCATATCTTTAGGAAAAAGTAGATTAAGAACCGAAACTGCTGGAATTGTTGCCTGTCATACCATAAATTTGCTAAATGAATAGATTCATAAAAAATATAGTTTTTGGTATTGTGTTGCTCTTCACTTTTCGAGTTTCTGCACAACAATCGAGTTACCAAATAGCCCTGCTTAAATATAACGGTGGCGGAGATTGGTATGCAAATTTGGAAACTTCGTTACCGAATTTAATAAAGTTTTGTAATCAAAATTTAAAAACGAATATTAATCCCGAACAAGCCATCGTTGAAGTTGGAAGTCCGGATTTATTTAATTACCCATTTATTCATATTACCGGACATGGTAATATTATTTTTAATTCAGATGAAGCAAAAAATCTAAGAAACTATTTAATCTCGGGAGGATTTTTACATATTTCTGATAATTATGGATTAGATAAATTCATTCGAACACAAATGAAACAAGTATTTCCAGAATTGGAGTTTGTGTTGCTCCCAGCTAGCCACCCAATTTATCATCAGAAATATAATTTTAACGGGCTTCCAAAAATTCATGAACACGACAATAAACCGGCTCAAGGATTTGGTTTGATTTATGAAGGTAGATTGGTTTGCTTTTACGACTTTGAATGCGATTTGGGTGATGGTTGGGAAGATACTGAGGTTCATAACGACAACGAAGAAAACAGAAAAAAAGCCTTACAAATGGGTGCAAATATTATTCAATTTGCATTTTCCCAATAAATACGTAGAATGTTGTGTTAATTTTTTTTAGTGTGTACATTTGTTTTTATCGACACCAAACTGAAATGATAATTTTTATTTTTGGTTGAGATAAACCCTACACTATCATTGTTACTGGAAAACACTTTTATACAGAAGAACTTAAACAAAAAACTTTCCGAAGTTGCTTTGTTGCTCAGCAAAAATCCAAGTTTAGATAAAGAATATATCATTAATCAAATTAATGGAATTCAGAAATCAAAAACCAAAATCCCGTCATTTTATGAAAATCCGAATATAATTTATCCAACTGGACTATCTTTAGAACAATGTTCTTCTGAAAAAACAGCAACTTATAAAAGTTCAAAACTTTCTGGCAAAACTCTTATCGATTTGACGGGTGGATTTGGAATAGACAGTTATTTCTTTTCCAAAAAAATGCATGTTACCTATTTGGAATCCGATAAAAATCTGTTTGAAATTGTAAAACAAAATTTCAAAGTACTAAATACCACTATCGATTGTTATCATTCAACATGTGAAAATTTTATAGAAACCGCAACACAAACCTATGATATAGCATATATCGACCCCAGTCGAAGAAATGCAAATGATAGGGTTTATAAACTAAAAGATTGCTCCCCGGATGTAATTGATTTACTACCTAAACTATTGAAGATTACAAAAAAAATACTCATTAAAACATCTCCGCTGCTGGATATCAAACAAACCATACATGATTTAGAAAATGTATCTAAAGTTTGGGTTGTTTCGGTGGAAAATGAATGTAAAGAAGTGCTGTATTGCGTTGAAAATAAACCAAACACCAATCCCGAAATTGCTGCTGTTAATTTAGATAAAATTAACACTGAATTCTCCTTCACTTTTGATGAAGAAAAAGCTTCAGAAGTACAATATTCACTTCCACAGAAATTCTTGTACGAACCAAATAGTTCTATATTAAAATCGGGTGGGTTTAAATGTGTAGCACAGCGTTATAAATTAAATAAATTGAATATCAATTCGCACTTATACACTTCAGAAAAACTACTTGAGAATTTTCAGGGTAGAACATTTTCAATACAAACATTTATTGATTACCAATACAAATCATTCAAAACATTGAATATAAAAAAAGCAAATGTTTCAGTTAGAAATTTCCCCGACAGCATTGAACAAATCAAAAAAAAATTAAAACTGAATGATGGTGGTGAAATTTATTTATTTGCAACACGAAACATGGGAAACAATCCTGTTTTGGTAATAACTAAAAAAGTGATTTAAAGAAAAATCAGAGTAAACTTTCAATGATTTTTTCTATTGAATATCCATCGGCTTCGGCTTTGTAATTTCTCACAATTCTGTGTCTGAGAATAGGTTCAGCAACAGCTTTTACATCTTCAATATCGGGAGAAAATTTACCTCGAATAGCAGCGTGGCATTTAGCTCCGATAATCAGATATTGTGAAGCTCTTGGGCCGGCTCCCCAACTTAAATATTCATTTACGAGTTTATTTGAAAATTCATTGCCAATTCGAGTGCTTGAAGCCAATTTTACGGCATATTCAATTACATGGTCAGTTACAGGTATTTTGCGAATCAAATTTTGGAAGAAAACAATTTCTTCGGCATTCATAATTTTGTTAAGAGAAATAGAACTGTCGCTGGTTGTACTTTTAACAATAGCCAATTCCTCAGTAAATTTTGGATAATCTACCCAAATGTTAAACATAAAACGGTCGAGCTGAGCTTCAGGCAACGGATAAGTTCCTTCTTGCTCTATTGGATTTTGTGTTGCCAACACAAAAAATGGTGTATCCAACTTGTATTGGTGTCCGGCAGCAGTAACTGTTCTTTCTTGCATTGCTTCAAGCAAAGCAGATTGAGTTTTAGGTGGTGTTCGGTTGATTTCATCGGCTAGAATTATATTAGCAAACAAAGGTCCTTTGATAAATTTAAAATTTTTATTTTCATCTAAAATTTCAGAACCAATTATGTCTGATGGCATTAAATCGGGTGTAAACTGTATTCGATTAAATTTTAATCCCAATGCATCTGAAATAGTGTTGATAAGAAGAGTTTTTGCTAACCCCGGAACACCTACTAAAAGGCAATGTCCACGACTGAAAATGGATATCAACACATTTTTGATAACCTCATCTTGCCCAACAATTACTTTTGAAATCTCTTTGGTTAGTTCATTGTATTTTTTCACAAAAGCCTCAACAGCTTCAACATCAGATTTATAAGGATTTTCAATCATAAGACTTTACTATTCGAAAACTAAATTACCATTTTTATTTTACCCAGTTATTTTCGTACTCGCAGCTTTTGAATTCATCATCAATTTTAACATAAGATACTTTTAACTTTTCTTTAATCCAATTGTTAATAGCTTCAATGTTTTTGGTAGCCATAGCAGCCTCATGTATTTTTGCGTAGTCAGTCTCAAAAGTGGCTTTGTGTGGTTCTGTTTTATTAATCAATTTAATAATTCGATACCCTTTTTTTCCATCAGCAGTCTCTGCCGGAAAAGGTTTAGAAATTTCTCCACTTTTCATGTTTTCTACAATGTAATAAATCTGTGGGTCAACGTCTTCTATTTCAAATATTGAAGTGCCTGTTTGAGGATTTACCAACAATCCATCACTTTTTTTAGTTTTTTCGTCGTCAGAATATTTCAAAGCCAATTGCCCTATTGTGAAAGTATCGGTTTGAAGAAGGGTATAGAGACTATCAGCTAAATTTTTAGCTTTTTGAATTTCTTGTTCGTCATTTTTTATTTTAATAAGAATATGACGAGAATTAACTTTTTGTCCTCGGCGTTCAATCATCTGAATGATATGAAACCCAAACTGGGTTTCAACTATATCTGTTACAATTTTATTGTCTTTTAATTTGAATAATGCCGCTGAGAACTCAGGAACTAAGTCGGCTCTACCTAAAAAACCAAGTTCTCCACCACGTTTTGCAGAACCTTCGTCTTCAGAGTATAAAACCGCCAACGTAGAAAATTGTTCACCTTTTAAAATACGTTCTCGAATAGTATTTAATCTGTCTTTTGCTATTTCTCGGGCATCTTTACTTTGTTTTGCAAGAACTAGTATTTGACTAATTTGAATTTCTGAGCTGATAAGTGGAATGCTGTCTTCAGGCAAAGATTCAAAGTAGGTTTTCACTTCTTTTGGGGTAACTTTTATACCAGAAGTAATGTTTTGCTGCATGGTTTGACCAATGAGTTGGTCTTTAATTGATGATTTGAGTTCATCTTTGATTTCCTGAATGGTTTTTTTATAGTATTGTTCCAATTTTTTTTCGGATCCCACTTGAGAAATAAAGTAATTCAATCTTCTGTTCATTTCATTATCAACCTGAGCATCAGTAACATTAACACTATCCAGCTCGGCTTGGTGAAGCATTAGTTTTTGAAACAATAACTCTTCGGTAATTTGACAACGAGCTTCATTGTCAATCAACATTCCTTGAGCTTTTAGTGCAGCTACCTGATTTTCCAGCTCCGATTTAAGTAAAATTTTGTCTCCTACCACTGCTATTACTCCATCAATAAGTTTACCTTCTTGGGCAAAAGTAAAGCTTGTTGTAAAGAGAAATATAACTAGAATATATGCTTTATTTAACTTCTTTAGGTTTATCATAAATTTCAAAGTCTTTATTAATTGATGCTTGCTCAAATAAATCTTTTTTTAATTGATTCAGCATTTTAATTTTTCTTTTGTTAATAATCATGTTTTTGATGTTGTCCTTTTCAAAACTCAACGGAGAATTTTCGTTTTCCATTTTATAATCAATAAAATTGATAAAATAGAAAAAAAGTGAATCTTCAATAATTATGCTTGTTTTAGATTTTATGGATTCCGGTTGGAGTGAATTTGCAGGTAATTCCTTTTTTATTTCTTTAAACAGCACCCATTCATTTTTGTCAAAATGAAATTTTTCTGCATATTGATGAGCATATTCTTTCAATTTTTCTTCATCATCAGGTTTTGAAGATTTGTATAATCTTTGAGCCTTTTTAATGTTGGGTGCATTTTTATTTACTTTAACGTAACGAACTTTTACAATATCATTATGGAGTATAAAATTGCTTAAGTTTAGGTTATAAAAAGTAGATATTTCTTCATCATTGACGTTAGTATCTAATATTTCGTTGATAAGCTGATTTTCATACGAATATATAATCAAGCTTTTTCTATATTCTTCAATTTGTTTTTCAAAATTTCTGTGTTCTGGCTTTAGATTTTGTTCAGCTTTATCGAGTACCAAATGTTCTTTTATCCAATTTTGAATGTAGTTATTTGCTAACATTAAGCTGTCTTCTTTTGAAGCATCATTTGGGATAATATCTTCAATTTCACTATGGTATAAATAATTTGAATTAACCCTTGCAACAGAAGTTGTATCAACTGTTTCTCTTTTAAAAAATTGGCACGATACAAATAAAAAAATCAGTGGTAATAATGATATTTTTCTAATAAAAACTAGCAATGTTATTTAATTTGCTTTAATACGTCCTGATTAACTTCTACTTTGTATTTAGCCTTCAATTCTTTCACCCATTCTTGTTCCAAGAAGTTTTGGTAGTCAGAAGTAACTTGCCCTTTAATTTCTTCAAGCTTTTTAGGCTCTGCTTTCAAAATAGATTTTACGACAACCACATCAACACCATTCTTATTTTTAATGCGATTCTTAATCCCTACTTTTTGCTCAGTTGCATCAATTGAAGAATTATCACCTTTTTCGTATTTTCCCTCCTCAATGCTCAAGTACAATTGGCTGGTTGAGTTAATTTGTTTAAGGATTTCGTCGTTAGATAAAGGTTTTTTTGATTTTTTGTTTAGAATGGACATTAATTTATCTGCAACTGAATCATTCAAACATTTATATATAACAGCCTCTACACGTTGATTCCACATGTAATTTGCTTGATTCGTTTTCATAAAATTTTCTATGCCTGATGTGTCAATTATTGCTTTTGACCACACTTTAGCATCTGTGAGGTTAAATAGTAATATTCCATCTCGGTATTCTTGAAACAACAGTCGGTATTCTTCACTGGTTTTAGGTAATCGGTCTTCTTTGAATTTAAGCACCTTTTCTTCTACCACATGCTCATAGAGTTTATTTATGTCAGCCACAACATTTACTTCGGTATTTGGTCTGGGTTTATTTTTTTCAATCAGTTGGGCAAATTCAGTTTGATTGTATTCTAATTTTTCTCCATCTGCCGCATATAATCCAAACATCACTTTATTAAGGTTTTGAGCTTTTGAAGCAGTCCAAGCTCCGTTTTTATATTCTTCAGGGTTAATTAGCTTATAAAATTCATCTCTGTATTTAAGATTCTGTTTGAAGTTATTTTCTTTTTTGACTTTTTCAATAACTACTTCTTTTGATTTATTGGAACGAGCATCTCTACTCACCCTAGATTTCAAGCTGTTATATATTGACTCATAAGATTCTAGGGGTATCAAATCAATTCTTTTGATGATATGCCATCCGTAGTCAGTTCTAATCGGTTTAGAAAAATCACCATTGTTTTGTAATGCGAAAGCTGCATTTTCGAATTCTGGAACCATTTTACCCGTTGAAAAAGGTGGTAACTCTCCGTTTCGAGATGTAGTTGTTTTATCGTCGGAAAACTGTTGAACCAATTCAACAAAAGAATCAGGGTTATCAGCTAATTTTTGATAAACCTCTTCTATTTTTTGTTGTCTGGCTTTTTGAGTAGCCTCATCTAACTCTCTAGCCGCCTGTACCATGATGTGAGCAACTTTTATAGTGCCTCTTGCTGGTCGTTTATCGTTTACTTTAACAATATGATATCCAAAACGTGTTCGAACGGGCATAGAAATTTTTCCTATTTCAGTAGTATAAACGGCAGTTTCAAACGGATAAACCATGTGTAAAACATTAAAATATCCAAGATTTCCATTGTTTTCTTTTGCTGACGGATCTTCTGATGTTTCTAGAGCAACTTTACCAATATCTTCACCTTTAACAATTCTATCACGTATTTTCATGATTTTATTAAAAGCAATTAGAGTATCTTTAGGCTGTGCATTAGGGTCTAATGAAACTAAAATATGGCTTGCATTCACATCATATTTCATACGTTCGTAAGCTTCTTTAATTAGATTTTCAGAAACTTCTCTATCCGTTAAATAGGGTTGGACCAGTTGTTTTCGATAGCTTTCTAATTCCTGCACAAATGAGGCGGTTGTGTCGTAACCTAGCACTTCAGCTTCTCTAACCTTCAACTTAAACTTGATGTACAAATCCAAATACTCGTTAATCGCTTCAGTTGTGATTTTAGTATCTTTTGAATTATTTTTCTTAAAAATAGCTTCAAATTCAGAAAGTGAAGTTGTTTTTCCATCAACTGTTAATAAAACAGGACTAACTTGTTGCGCAGAAACTGAAACAAATGTTGCAAGTAAACCGATTAATAAAATTCTTTTTTTCATCTTGTGCGAATTTTTTTTAAAATATATTATCTTGTTGAATAATTTGGTGCTTCACGAGTAATTGTAATGTTGTGCGGATGGCTTTCAGCCATACCTGAATGAGTAATCCGCACGAATTTTGCTTCTTTTAATGTTTCTATGTTTTTAGCTCCACAATATCCCATACCGGCACGTAATCCTCCAACCATTTGATAAATAATTTCACTCAAATACCCTTTATAAGGAACCCTGCCTGAAATTCCTTCTGGAACTAACTTTTTAATATCATCTTCTGCATCTTGAAAATATCTATCTTTTGAACCTTGTTGCATGGCTTCTATTGAGCCCATACCTCTATAGGCTTTGAATTTTCTTCCTTCAAAAATTATCGTTTCCCCTGGTGATTCGTCAACCCCTGCAAATAATGAGCCTGCCATTATGGAATCAGCTCCGGCAGAAAGTGCTTTTACTATATCTCCGGTAAAACGAATTCCACCATCTGCAATTAATGGAACCCCTGTTCCTTTGAGCCCTTCAGCAACCATCATAACAGCAGAAAGTTGTGGTACACCAACACCTGCAATAATTCTAGTGGTACAAATTGAACCTGGACCAATACCTACCTTAACAGCATCAGCACCAGCTTCTACTAATGCTTTTGCTGCCGCTTTTGTGGCTATATTCCCAACAACTACCTGTAAATTTGGAAAAGTTGATTTTACTTTTTTAAGTGTTTCTATTACGCCTTTAGAGTGTCCGTGAGCTGTGTCAATTATTATCGCATCTACACCGGCATTACTCAAAGCTTCTACCCTTTCCATTACATCAGCTGTTACTCCAACAGCAGCAGCCACACGCAGTCTTCCAAATTCATCTTTGCATGCATTTGGTTTTAGTTGAACTTTAATGATGTCTTTATAGGTTATCAGTCCTTTTAAAATAAAATTATCATCTACAACAGGAAGCTTTTCAATTTTGTGTTCTTGTAATATTTCACGTGCTTTGACTAAATCAGTACCCTGTTGAGCTGTAATGATATTATCAACTGTCATCACTTCTTTTATTGGACGTTTCAGATTTTTTTGAAAGCGTAAATCTCTATTTGTAACTATTCCAACCAATTTTTTAGAGTCATTAACGACGGGAATTCCACCAATTTTGTGCTCTTTCATTAGCTCCAAAGCATCACCAACATTTGCTTCAACAGACATCGTTACCGGGTCCTGAATCATTCCACTTTCCGAACGTTTTACTTTTCTTACCTTTTCAGCTTGCTGAGTAATGGTCATGTTTTTATGCAAAACCCCTATTCCACCTTCTTGAGCAATAGCAATAGCTAATTTTGATTCAGTTACCGTATCCATTGCCGCAGAAACAATAGGAATATTTAATTTGATTTTCTTAGTGAAATAAGAAGAAACATCGACATCTCTAGGAAGTACTTCAGAATATGAAGGCACCATTAAGATATCATCGTAAGTTAATCCCTCTCCTATGATTTTGTTTGAATAATCGAACATATTTTTAATAAAATTGATGCGAAATTAATAAAAATGTCTGTTTAGTCGTGTTAATTTTTGTTAAACTACGGTTAATATAATTGCTACAAATAGCACAAAAAAATATATGATTTGTTAAAAAAATAGTGAATTAATATGGTAAATCAACTTGTAATGTTATATTTGCAACTCTCAAAAAAAAGCATAAAATGTATCTTAAAAGGCCGGTTACTTTACTTGTTAGTTTGCTGCTCATTTACACTTCATGTGTAAAAAAGCGTGATTTAACAAATAATACAGTAATTGCCCATATTTCTTCAAGTCCAGATGGACTACACCCTTTTAATGATAATTCTGCTGACCGTTCCTATATTTTCCAATATACCCAAAAAACCTTAATAAAAATGGATTTGGAAAAATTAGAATCTGTTCCATTTTTAATAAAAGAAATGCCAATCCCATCAGCAGACGGCTATGAATATACGTATGAGTTAATTGATGGGGTTAAATGGGACGATGGAACACCACTTACAGTTGATGATGTAATATTTACAACGAAAATTCAAATTGCTCCACTTACTAATAATACTCAAATTAAAGGCATATACAGTTCTGTTATAGAAAATGTAAGAAAACACCCGGAAAATCCAAATAAATTCATCTTAAGAACAAAAATTTTACATGTATCTAACCTAGATATTTATGGTGAAATCTACATTCAACAGAAAAAATTCTGGGATCCAAAAGGTTTGTTGGATAATTACACTTTTGAACAAATTCAAGACCCTAAATTTCAACCCTCTGAAGAGATAGTGAAATGGTTTAATGAGTTTAATAGTGGAGACAACAGCTATAAACCAGAAAAATTAGTTGGTTTAGGACCCTATAAAATCACAGAATTTGTTGTGGGGAGTTATATTACACTTGAAAAAAAGAAAAATTGGTACGGTGCCAACTCATCAAATATATACGACAAAGCCTATCCCGATAAAATAATTTTTAAAATAATCAGTGATGATGCAGCAGCTTATTTGGCTATAAAAAACCAACAAATTGATGTTTCAACTTATTTAGGAACAACTAAGCTGTTAAAACTTAAACAATTGGATTATTTTAACGAAAATTATAATGCTGAATTTATGCCTCAATATTCCTATAATTATATTGGATTGAACATGAAACCAGACGGAATAGAGCATAAGCCATTTTTTGTTGATAAGAGAGTTAGAAGAGCTATGGCACATCTTGTTCCTGTTGATGAAATTATCGAAGTAATAGGTAAAGGTAAGGCTATCAGGCAAGTTGCTCATATTTCTCCATTACAAAAAGCATACGATTCTACTTTAAAGTTGATTGATTTAGATGTTGAAAAAGCAAAAATATTGTTAGACGAAGCCGGTTGGGTTGACACAGATGGTGATAACATCAGAGATAAAGTGGTAAATGGAAAAAAAATCCCATTTTCATTTAAACTCAGCTATATGAGTGGCGCCTCATCAACAAAAGAGTTGATTTTGATGATTAAAGAATCTATGTATAAAGCTGGTGTAGATGCTGTTCCAACACCAATGGACTTTACGCTCTTTTACAAAAATGCTTACGAACATAAATTTGATGCAATGGCTGGCGGATGGGGTGGTTCAGCCTCTTATTCTGACCCGATTCAGATATGGCATACCGAATCGTGGGCAAACAAAGGATCAAACTTCACCGGATTTGGAGATGCTGAAAGTGATTCTCTTATCAGGCTAGGAAATACTTCTTTAGACCCTGAAAAACACATTGCTGCCATTCGTGCTCTTCAAAAGAAGATTTACGACGAACAACCCTATGTGTTTTTATACAGCAACACGAGAAAGATTGTTATACACAAAAGATTTGATAATGCTTTTATGTATGCAGAGAGACCAGGTGTTAATTTAGGAAATTTAAAATTGAAGCCCGAATATAGCGGACTTTCATTAAAACCAGAATAGTAGAATGTTAAAATATATACTCAAAAGATTATTCGTTTTCATTCCAACTCTTGTCATCATTTCATTGTTGGCATTTGTAGTAAGTATAAATGCACCAGGCGACCCGGTTGAAAGACTCTTAAAATCAGCAAACAAAGAAGGTTCTGCCAGCGAACAATCCAACTCAACCAAAAAGGACAAAGAAGAAATCAGAAAAAGACTGGGACTGGATTTACCTATTTTTTATTTCAGTTTGAGCACACTAGCAGATTCTGACACATTATACAAAATTCCTGATAAAGCTCAACAAGAAAATCTGCTTAAATTATCAAGAAAATACGGTAATTGGAAAGCAGTATCTGAATATTATCACACTTTACTTAGTCTTCAACAAAGTCTTGATTCCTTAAATGTAGATAAAATTTATGAAGCAAATTCAACTTTTTCATACAAGAAAGTTTCTGAAGGCGATTCTATAAGAATTGACACTCTTGCCGATTCCAAATACAGTAAAAATGAAATCAATGATGTAAAAAACAACTCCAATTTCGATGTTTTGAGTTTGCTGGAAACTTATAACGAAAGTACAATTGAATCAAAACTCGCCTCATTGGAAAGTACATATAAAAAATATCCATTTATAACTTCATCATTTGAAAAATTCAATGCAGTCAAAACCAGTTATGAAAAACTTAAACAAGAAGCTACACCTTGGAAAAACTATGTTCCAACCATTTTATTTTATTCTAAAAATCAATACCACAGATGGTTATTTGGTGATGCCCCTTGGTTTGGAGAATCTCAAACTGGACAATTAAAAGGTGTTTTGAGAGGTGATTTTGGAATCTCTTATATAGATAGCCAACCTGTATCGGACAAAATATGGAAGAAATTTAAAGTTTCTTTTGTGTTTATCTTCTTCTCCATTTTGTTTGCCTATATTGTGAGTATTCCTATCGGAATCTATTCCGCTTACAAGAAAAATTCTAAATTCGACAGAATATCTTCTATCATTTTGTTTGTATTATACTCAATGCCTTCATTTTTTATAGGTACTTTACTTCTTTATACATTTGCTAATCCTGATGTTCTGGTATGGTTTCCTGAATCCGGATTTGAAGACCCGGCAATTTATAGAGAGGATTGGGGATTGATACAAAAAATAATTCATCATTGGCCATATATGGTTCTCCCTCTTATTGCATATACGTATGGTTCATTTGCTTTTTTGAGTAGAATTATGAGGGTAGGCATGATTGATGTAATGGGACAAGATTTTGTAAGAACTGCAAGAGCAAAAGGGCTAAACGAAAAAACTGTTGTCCTGAAACATGCGTTAAGAAACTCCCTTCTGCCTATTATAACAGTATTTGCTAATATTTTTCCTGTTGCCATTGGAGGTTCTGTAATTATTGAAGTTATTTTTTCATTACCGGGCATGGGATTTGAAACCTTCAGTGCTATTTTAAATTACGATTACCCGATGATAGTTGCAATTTTTACAATCTCAGGGTTCTTAACAGTTATTGGATATTTGATTGCAGATATTTTATATGCTGTTGTTGATCCGCGAATTTCATACAATTAGAAGCGAAAGATATGTCACAAGACCAAAATAAAAATTTCTCGTTTAAAGTTTATGCTTGGAAACAATTCAAGAAAAACAAAGCAGCAATTTTCTCGCTTTATATTTTGATTTTTTTGATACTTGTTGCAATTACTGCTCATTTTGTTGCTAACGACCAACCATTATACGCAAAATACAGAGGCAAAACATTTTATCCTGCATTTCAAACCTATTTTAATTCAACAATTACAGATTCTACAAAAAACCCCATAACCGGAAATTGGGAGCAACTTCAATTTGATATTACAGACTGGAAACAACTTGAATTGGAAAGTGTGGTTTGGGCACCTATTCCTTATTCTCCTCAAAAACCTGATAGATACAATAGAGAATATGTTGGACCGGCAGATGAACAGTTTTTTAAAAACCCGTCAGGTAAAATTGTAAAAGCCCCTACTCGTTTTCGTCATCACATGGGAACCGATGCAATCGGAAGAGATGTTGCCTCTGGTTTAATTCACGGAACAAAAATTTCACTGTTGGTCGGAATATTATCTATGGGAATTGCCGCATCAATAGGAATTTTACTTGGATCTCTAGCAGGATTTTACGGAGATAATTCTCTTGTTTCAACTCGATTTAGATACTACATGACCATTTTAGGAGTAATTCTTGGCTTTTTCTATGCATTTATCTCCAGAAACATTGCTATGGCAGAAAGTTTCAATGAGGGAATAGGTTCTGGAGTGCTATCTCTATTAGTAAGTTTGATTGTATTCTTCATTGTTGTTTTCATTTTTAATACAATTGGAAGATTAAGAATCCCTGGATTCCTTAACAAACAAATTATGGTTCCGGTAGATTCAATAGTTTCCAGAGGTATTGAAATTCTAAATTCTATGCCAAATCTACTTCTAATCATTACCATTTCTGCAATTATGAAAGAACGAAGTATGGTAATTTTAATGGTAATTATTGGTATTACATCTTGGACTGGTATTGCCAGATTCACTAGAGCTGAGTTTTTAAAAATCCGTCAATTGGAATTTATTCAAGCTGCAAAAGCACTTGGTTTTTCTGATAAACGGGCTATCATGAAACACGCATTACCAAACGGATTGGCACCAGTGTTTGTTTCCATTGCATTTGGAATTGCATCTGCCATATTAGTAGAAAGTGGTTTATCATTTTTGGGAATTGGCGTTCCTGATGACACTGTAACATGGGGCTCTCTGCTTAGCTTAGGTCGGCAAGAATTCGAAGCTTGGTGGCTTGTAATGTTTCCCGGTTTTGCAATTTTCATAACCATTACAGTTTATAACCTGATTGGCGAAGGTTTAAGAGATGCTCTAGACCCAAAACTTAAACAATAGCTTATTTTACATTATTTAACGTTAAAAATATGTTATTTTTTATTTATTTGTATATACATTAAATGTAATTGTATAATTTTACACTAAACTATTTATTATGAAAATAGAAGAAGCTATAAAACAAAAAAAATTTAAAACTGAATACCAAAAGTTGTTTATTAATATTATATATACAGCACACTGGATAGATCACGAAACAATAAAAACACTAAAACCATACGGGATAAGCCCTCAACAATACAATGTTTTGCGAATTCTTAAAGGACAATATCCTAAATGTATAAGCATGAATCAAATAATTGACCGCATGCTGGACATAAACTCAAACGCTAGTAGGTTAGTCGAGAAATTAAAACAAAAACAATTGGTTGAACGAGAAATATGTGAAAATGATCGCAGACAAGTTGATATAAAAATCACAGAAAATGGATTAAAATTGGTAGATATGGTTCAAGAAAAGATTGATGAATTAAACAATTTTTCTAAAATTATTTCTACGACAGAAGCAGAAAAATTCAATCAATTTCTAGATAAGATTAGAGTATAAAAAAATTTAAAAATATATATGTATATACATTAACTGTTAAAACAACATTTCTATGGCAATTCAAATAATAAAAAAATCAGAACAAGCATTTGGCTCATTTAACAATGGAAAAATTATTGAAAATAAACCCATTGGCTTTCCTCAAGATAGAGGTTTAACAAAACCATATTCAAACTTATTTTATTGGGCTAATGCAAGTTCAGAAAATGGTGGATTAATTGACGAACATCCACACAAATGGTTTGAAATCATAACTTTTATTTTGGAAGGAGAGATTGAACACTTCGATAACAAATACAACCGTTGGTTGAAATTATCAAAAGGAGATGCTCAAATCATAAGAGCAGGTAATGGTATAACTCATGCCGAAAAAATGCTCCCAAATTCTAGATTATTTCAAATTTGGTTTGACCCAAATATTGCAGAAACACAAAATAAACCAGCCAGTTACAACGATTACAAAGCAGAAGAATTTACTACTGAAATAAGCAATCATTCAAAAACTACTTTTTTCTCAGGAACTCATGGAAAAATTAAAATGGACAGCCACGGTATTGAAATAAAAAGAATAGAACTGAAAGCCGGCAACCATCAGTTGAATGTATTACAAGAAAATTTTACCAGTATTTATATACTAAAATCTGAAGGGTTAACCATAAACAGACAACAGATTTCAACCGATGATTTTATAATTGTAAATGACGAAAACCCCTTGTTAATTCAGACAGAAGGAACAAGTTCTTTATTTATTATTGAGAATAAAAAAATATTACCCTATACCACATACACCGATATAGTTAAATTTAAAAGTTAACAATTAAAAAACACCAATAAATAGTTTAATTTTAACCTCGTAATAAAATAATAAATTATGGAATTACCAAAACGTGCAGGCGACACACCAATTGCAATACAACTTGAAGAAGGCAAAAGATATTCATGGTGTTCATGCGGATTATCCGAAAAGATTGCCCTTTGCGACGGCAAACACAAAGGCTCAGCTTTTACACCTATAACTTTTGTTGCCGAAAAAACTGAAACTAAATATTTTTGTACCTGTAAAGCAACGAAAAACCCACCATACTGCGACGGTACACACAAGAAATAATACAACATGATACAACGAATTCAATCTCTATTACTTTTTATAATTTTCGCTTTTGTAACTTTTTCTTTTGCCCTTCCATTGCTAGAACTCAAACTTTTAGAAGAAACTTTTCTAATGTATGCCTATCACACTTATAGCATCAAAGATGCACAAACAGTTATTTCAAACAATATTGGAATTGGTGTTTTGCAAATTTTAATTTCATCTCTCGCTTTATTAACCATTTTTTTCTTTAAAAAACGTCAATTACAAATAAAACTATGTAAACTGAACTTATTATTAGTTACTATCCAAATTGTTGCAATTGTAATGTATTTAGATGTTATAAAAGAAACCATATCCCCTACAAATACATTGGAAGTATTTTTGTCGTTAAAAATTGGAATTATCTTACCATTACTTTCTATAATTTTATTGTATTTGGCAATATATTTTATCAAAAAAGACGATGAACTTGTACGTTCTGCGGATAGACTTCGATAATCACTTAAACAAAAGTTTTCAAATACTTCAAAGAGTTTGGACCTTCATTAAAAATCAAATCTATTATGCTAAGATTTGGTTGAAATCCATACTTAGAACTAAAAACTTGAATATATTCAGCAGCTGATTTTTTATTAAAATGAAAAGAACGAAAATCGTTTTTAACCTGAGTTGATTCAATATATTTATCTGAAAAAACCATATTAACCTCTGTCTTGAGAATTTTATTTATTCTCAAAATCAACTCAGTATTAAACTGCAAAAGATTTTCATATCGAGTGGACATATAAATCCCGCTTAAATCATCTGCATAAAACTCAAAAAAAGGTGATTTTCTGTACGCCGATTCAATAGTTTTCCAATGATTTTTCTGCCAATTTTCAGCATTACAGATTTCAACATTTTTTACTAAAATTTTTGAATTTCTCTTTTTTACAGGAACAATTAATTGTTGAACCCCGTTTGCTCCTAAAATTAAACATCTGTTTCGATACGATTGTTTTACCATGAATTCGTTTGAATCAACAACAGGATGTAACTCTGTAACATAATGAGAATAATATGAAATTGAAGGCAAATATGATGTCGGAAAAACGCAATTGAAAATCATTTCAGAAAAGTGTAATTTAACAGCCACAAAATTGGCAAGATTTATGAAATTAAACCTACTGATTTTAACAAAAGCTTTTAATAAAATGAATAAATATTTAGCAATTTTATTTCTTATAGTCTATTCTAATTGTTTATTTTCTCAAAATGAAAACGACAATAAACTTGAAATTTCTGGAAAAGTAACTGACTATTTTACCAACCAACCTGTTTCAGGTACCAGTGTGAAAGTAACTGAAAATGGAAACTATGTAAACAACGTGGTTTGCGACGGAAAAGGTGTATATGTTACGTATGTTGACTTTGAAAAAGAATACATTGTTATCTATGAAAAAGCAGGATATGTACCTAAAAAAGTTATTGTTAATTTAAAAGGTGTTCCTCCTGATAAAAGAACCAAAGTGAATGACTTAGTGATAGAAATGACCATCTTTAAACAAGATAAAGATTTAAACGTTTCATTTCTTGACCAACCAATCGGGAAAGCAAATTACATACCTCAAACCAATGAAATTGATTGGAATATGGGTTACACAGCTCCTATTTCACAAAAACTAAATCAAATTCTAGACACATACAAAAGTAATTTAGCACAAAGAGAAGCTCTTGAAAAGAAAAAGGTTCAAGACTATAATGCAGCCATGAAAGATGGTGATTCCTACTTCTTTAAAAAAGATTTTGAAGGAGCAAAAATTGCATATCAAAAAGCAGTAAGTATTGATGATAGTAAGCAAGAACCTAAAGATAGATTGGCATTAATTGACACGGCAATCAAAAAGAAAATTGAAGCTGAAAAAGCTGAGGCAGTAGCCAAAGCAAAAGCTGAAGCAGAGGCTAAAGCTAAAGCTGAAGCTGAAGCTCTAGCTAAAAAATTAGAAGAAGAACGTATCGCTAAAGAAAAAGCAGAGGCAGAAGCCAAAGCAAAGGCTGAGGCAGAAGCCAAAGCGAAAGCAGAAGCGGAAGCGAAAGCTAAAAAATTAGAAGAAGAACGTATCGCTAAAGAAAAAGCAGAGGCAGAAGCCAAAGCCAAAGCAGAGGCGGAGGCTAAAGCAAAGGCAGAAGCGGAGGCTAAAGCTAAAAAATTGGAAGAAGAACGTTTGGCTAAAGAAAAAGCAGAGGCGGAAGCAAAAGCAAAAGCGGAAGCAGAAGCTAAAGCAAAGGCTGAAGCGGAAGCAGCTGCAAAAAAATTAGAAGAAGAGCGTATCGCTAAAGAAAAAGCAGAGGCGGAAGCAAAAGCAAAAGCGGAAGCAGAAGCTAAAGCTAAGGCAGAAGCGGAAGCTAAAGCTAAAAAATTAGAAGAAGAACGTATCGCTAAAGAAAAAGCGGAGGCGGAAGCTAAAGCAAAAGCGGAGGCTGAGGCTAAAGCAAAGGCTGAAGCAGAAGCAGCTCTTAAAAAACAAGAGGAAGAAAGGCTCGCTAAAGAAAAAGCGGAGGCAGAAGCTAAAGCAAAAGCGGAGGCAGAAGCTAAAGCAAAAGCGGAGGCTGAGGCTAAAGCAAAGTCTGAAGCAGAAGCAGCTCTTAAAAAACAAGAGGAAGAAAGGCTCGCTAAAGAAAAAGCGGAGGCAGAAGCTAAAGCAAAAGCGGAGGCTGAGGCTAAAGCAAAGGCTGAAGCTGAGGCAGCACTTAAAAAGCAAGAAGAAGAAAGAATCGCTAAAGAAAAAGCAGAAGCGGAAGCCAAAGCCAAGGCGGAGGCGGAGGCTAAAGCCAAAGCAGAAGCGGAAGCTGCTCTTAAAAAGCAAGAAGAAGAAAGAATCGCTAAAGAAAAAGCAGAAGCAGAAGC